>JBLIHL010000349.1:0-6744 GCA_047635895.1 Paracoccaceae bacterium
ATCTCAGGCATCCTCATCCGTCACCGCGGCCTTCTTGGAAGCGGCCTTCTTGGAGGTGGCGGCCTTCTTAGTCGTAGCTTTCTTCGAGCTAGCCTTCTTCGCGGCCGCTTTCTTCGCGGCGGGCTTCTTGGTGGCAGCCTTCTTCGCGGCCTTCTTCTTCGCGGCAGGTTTCTTGGCAGCCTTCTTCTTGGCCTTCTTCTTCACGCCCTTCTTCTCGCGCTGTACGTCGAGTAGCTCAAGCGCGTGCGCGATCGTAAGACTCAGCGGATCCTCCATGTCGCCAGGCAGCGAAGCATTCACCTCACCGTCGCTGACGTAGGGGCCATAGCGCCCTTTGAAGAGCTTGACGGTGCCACCGTCGAGACCCTCAACGTTCTCGAAGACCTTCATCGGCTCGGGTGCGGACGTGCGACGCCCGCCCTTCTTTTCCTCGGCAAGGAGCTTCAGAGCACGCGCCTTGTCGATCGTGAGAAGGTTGTCTTCGGGGGTGAGGCTACGCGTATCGGCGCCGCGCTTGATGTAAGGACCGTAGCGACCGTTGTAGGCGAGGATCTCGTTCCCGTCTTCATCATCGCCAAGGTTGCGCGGGAGCGAAGCTAGCTGAACCGCCGTCGCGATGTCGACGTCGTCGACGGTCATGCCCTTGAGGAGCGAAACCATCTTCGGCTTGTCCTTCTTGTCATCCGTCTGCTCACCGAGCTGGACGTACGGCCCGTAGCGGCCGGTCTTGACGTAGATGGGGAGATTGTTATCCGGGTGGTGCCCAAGCGGCTCGTCGCCCTTGGCCTTCGCCGCCAGGAGCTCCTCCGCGAAGACCAGCGTGACTTCGTCAGGCGCGGTCTCGTCCGGAATCGGCGCGGTGGTTTCGCCGCGCTGGATGAACGGACCGTAGCGGCCGACGCGGACGATCACGTCCTCATCGTTCTCGCCCTTGCCAATCGGGATCGTGCAGACCGTGCGCGGATCGATGTCCTCGACGTTCTTGTCGAGCATCGGCTTGAGCCCCGGGTGCGCGCCGAGTCCTTCGGTGTAGAACTTCTGGAGGTACGGGATCATCTCGTCCTCTCCGCGCGAGATCGCATCCAGGCTCTGCTCCATCGACGCCGTGAAGCTGGGGTCAATGAGGTGCCCCATGTGCTGCTCCATCAGCGACACGACGGCAAACGCCGTGAACGTCGGCACAAGCGCCGAGCCCTTCTTGAAGGTGTAGTCGCGGCGCAGGATCGTGTCGATAATCGACGCGTAGGTACTCGGTCGACCGATGCCCTCTTCTTCTAGCGTCTTGACCAGCGTCGCCTCCGTCAGGCGTGCGGGCGGCGAGGTGTGGTGCTCCTCTGCCGTGATGCCCTTCGCGACGACGTCGTCGCCC
The DNA here is from genome assembly GCA_047635895.1 of Paracoccaceae bacterium. Classification (GTDB taxonomy): domain Bacteria; phylum Planctomycetota; class UBA1135; order UBA1135; genus Saltatorellus. Next base: position 1,370 of record JBLIHL010000349.1, read on the forward strand.
TGGGCGACCGGCGGGAGGATGGTCTCCTTCTCGCTGAGCGCGGCGTCCGGATCATCGGAGCCTTCCACGTAGGCGCGAAGGAACCCCGGGAAGTCGATCACGCTGCCGTTCGCTTGGAAGACCGCCTGAACGGCCCCCTCGGCGTCGCCGACCTTGAGCGCCATCCGGCGGCCCCTGGCGTCCTTCATCTGGCAGGCGATCGTGCGCTTCCAGATCAGCTCGTAGACCTTGCCCTCGTCCTGACCGAGGAGACGTTGGATGTCCTCGACGGGCGCGATGGTCTCGCCCGCGGGGCGAATCGCCTCGTGCGCTTCCTGGGCGTTCTGGGACTTGCCCTTGTACTGCCGCGGCTGCTCGGGAAGAAACTCGTTCCCGTACAGGTCGGCCACGGCAGCCCGCGCCAGGTCGATCGCCTGGGTCGAGAGCGTCACCGAGTCAGTACGCATGTAAGTGATGTGACCGTTCTCGTAGAGGCGCTGGGCCGCACGCATCGTCCGCTTGGCGTCGAACCGCAGCTTACGGTTGCCTTCCTGCTGGAGCGTCGACGTCGTGAAGGGGGGCGCGGGAGAGCGCGTGAACGGTCGTTCCTCGGCCGAGAGCACGCTGAACGTGCCGTCATCGAGGCGCGTCCGGAGCGTCTTGGCGGCCTCGGACGTCAGCAGCTCGACGTCCTTGCGCTTGAGCTTGCCGGAGTCCGGATCGAAGTCCTTGCCGCTCGCGATCCGCTTGCCGCCCAGCGAAACCAGGCGCGCATCGAACTCCTTGCCTATGCCGTCCCCGGTGGTGGGCGTGAACTGAGCGATCAGGTCCCAGTACTCGGCCTCGCGGAAGCGCATGCGCGCCCGCTCCCGATCCACCAGGATCTTCGTGGCCACGCTCTGCACGCGGCCGGCCGAGAGCTTCGGCTTGATCTTGCGCCAGAGGATTGGGGAGACCTCGTAGCCGTAGAGCCTGTCGAGGATTCGCCGGCTCTCCTGGGCTTCGACCATGGGCTGGTCGATCTCTCGCACGTCCTCGATCGCCTCCAGAATGGCCTTCTTGGTGATCTCGTGGAACACCATGCGCTGGTAGGGGACCTTGATATTAAGGACCTCCACCAGGTGCCAGCTGATCGCCTCGCCCTCGCGGTCCTCATCTGTCGCCAGCAGGACGCGATCGACCTGCTTGAGCAGAGCCTTCAGCTCGGCGATTTTCTTCTTCTTCGCCGGCTGGACGACGTAGAGGGGCTTGAAATTGTCCTCTACGTTCACCCCGAGGCGAGACCAGGCCTCCTTCTTGTAGGCGGCAGGAATCTCGGCGGCGTTGGCCGGCAGGTCCCGGATGTGCCCCACGCTCGACTCCACGATGTAGTCCTTCCCCAGGAACTTCTTGAGGGTCTTCGCTTTGGTCGGCGACTCGACGATGACGAGCGTCTTGGACATGAAAATCGGTGGGGCAGCGCGGCGGAAGGTGGGTCGACAGACTCTATCTCTGGGCGACGGAGGGGCGGAAGTCTACTGCCGGACGGGACGGACTGGGTTTTCACCTGGCATCGGTACCCGAAGAACGGGCCCGTATGGAAACCAGGTGGAATTATCTCGGGATGCCCTCATAATGCCGTGAGCCCCCGCGACGTCGTTGCGGGAGCCCGGTTAAGACCCCCGCAGGGCGCCGGTGAGACCTTTTTTTGACTCGACCGATTTTTGAAAGCGTTGGCTTTTTAAAGCGTTGGGACGATCGGGTCCGCCTGATTCTGCCGGGGCACCGGTGCGTTCTTTCACTGGATCGCCCCGGATCGCGCGTCTCTGCCCAGCCCTCCGGCGAAACCAGCACCATGTTCAAAGATTCCGACCTTGCGTCCTCGCGACCCCGCGTAGACGCCCAGGCGACTCTTCCGCCTTCTGTATCCTCGTCTGGGTCCACTTCATCCTCCTCTGGGTCCACTTCTGGGTCCACTTCTGGGTCCACTTCTGGGTCCACTTCTGGGTCCACTTCTGGGTCCACTTCTGGCCCGTCTTCTTCTGGCGGACCGTCGAAGACGTCGACGGACGGACCCCAAAACGACCCCAGACGACTCTCAGAGGGCCCTGAACGGCCACTAAAGGCTACCGAATCGCCCCTGGAGGACGTCCAGGGCCGAGGAGATACCCGTGGGATCATCCTCGAGCGCGCGGGTGTCACGGACGTGCGCTACCCCGCGACCGCCGTGGACCCGGACGGAATCGTGCGCTCCACCATCGTGAACCTTGAGATGAGCGTGGCGGTGCCGGCCGACTCGAAGGGCACTCACATGAGCCGCTTCATCGAGATCGTCCAGGCGGACGAGCGGGCCCTCTCGCCCGACTCGGTGGTCGCGATGCTCAAGACCATGCAGACCCGGCTGGAGGCGAGCGAGGCCCGCCTGGCGATGGAGTTCCCGCTCTTCATGGAGCGCGAGGCCCCTGTCACCAAGTCGAAGGGAATGATCGATGTGGGCTGCGGCTTCGTGGGCACCATCGACGGGGACGTCATCGACCTCGTCCAGAAGGTCGTCGTCACGGTGACGAGCCTCTGCCCGTGTAGCAAGGAGATCAGCGAGTACGGCGCCCACAACCAGCGCGGCGCCCTGACGATCGAGGTCCGGACCCGCACTGACGAGAATGGGCTTCCGCTCACCCTCCCGATGGGCGAGCTGATCTACGCGGCCGAAGAGAGCGCTTCCTGCCGGATCTACCCCGTCCTCAAGCGCCCGGACGAGCGCTGGATCACCATGGAGGCCTACGAGAACCCTGTTTTCGTCGAGGATATGGTCCGCGGCGTGGCCAAGCGGTTGCAGGCCGACGAGCGCGTGGAGTCCTTCCGAGTCCATGCTCGAAACTTCGAGAGCATCCACGGGCACGACGCGTTCGCCGAGACCTCCTGGTCCCGGTGAGCCGATTTCCAGGGTCTCTTGCGCCGTAGCTCTCTGAACTCTGATCTGGGGTGACCCAGACGCAGAAATGGTCGATAATGGAGTCATGCTTCAACGACCCCGGCGCAACCGCAGGACCCAGGCGATCCGCGATCTCGTCCACGAGACCGCGCTGTCGCCTGCGGACCTCATTTACCCCGTCTTCCTTCACGCCGACGCCGTCGATACCCCCATCGAGGCGATGCCCGGTCAGACCCGATGGTCGCCCGAGGGACTGATTGGGACGGCGGAACGAGCCCTGGAGGCCGGCATCCGCAGCCTGGTCCTCTTCCCGAAGATCGACGACGCCAAGAAGGACCGCCTCGGCACCGAGGCCGGAAACGATGAGGGGCTCATCCCAAATACGCTGCGTTCGCTGAAGAGCCAGTTCCCCGAGCTGACGCTCATCACGGACGTCGCCTTGGACCCGTACAGCTGCGATGGTCACGACGGCATCGTCGCCGACGATGGCACGATCCTGAACGACGAGACCATCGAGGTACTGGAGCGCCAAGCGCTCGCCCAGGCGCGCGCTGGTGCCGACATTGTCGCACCGAGCGACATGATGGACGGCCGCGTCGGCAGGCTGCGCAGGGCACTCGACAGTGAGGGCTTCGAGGACGTCGGCCTGCTGTCGTACACCGCCAAGTACGCCTCCGCGTTCTATGGCCCGTTCCGCGGAGCGCTCGATTCGGCCCCGAAGGCGGGGGACAAGAAAACGTACCAGATGGATCCGCGCAACCGGCGCGAGGCGCTGCGTGAGCTGGCGCTGGACGAGGCCGAAGGCGCGGACATGGTGATGGTAAAGCCGGCGGGCCCCTACCTCGACATCATCCGCGAGGTCCGCAACGCCACGATGCTCCCCGTCGCGGCGTACCAGGTTTCCGGCGAGTACCTCATGATCGAAGCGGCCGCAAAGTCCGGCTGGCTAGATCGCCGATCGGTGGCCCTCGAGAGCCTGATCGGCATCAAGCGCGCGGGCGCGGACATGATCCTGACCTACTTCGCCATGGACGCTGCCGAGTGGCTCGGATAGCGGCGAATCAGAGCAGACCTGCGTCCCGGAAGAGGCGTGCGACCGCGATGAGCGGAAGCCCAATAATGCCGGTGTAGTCGCTGCTCTGGATGCGCTCGAACAGGCAGATGCCCTCGTCCTCGATCCGATAGCCTCCGGCTGAATCGAGCGGCGAGCGCAGGGCCACGTAGGCTGCGGCCTCCTCCCGATCGAAGGGTCGCATGACGAGCTCCTGGACGTCGATGGCGTGGAGCTCAATGCCGTCTCGCTCCGATCGGAGCACGATTCCATTCACGAGTCGATGCGAACGGCCGGAAAGGAGCATCAGCTGATCCACGCAGCGCTCGGGCGTCCCAGGCTTGCGGAGCAGCACGCGTTCGCCGTCCACCTCACAGGTGCCGACCTGGTCCGCACAGAGGAGCCACCGGTCACCCTCGGGGCGCTGGAGCGCATCGGCCTTGGCGCGCGCTAGCGTCAGCGCGAATTCCTCGGCCGACATCGACAAGAATTGGTCGTCGAAGGACTCCTCGTCCACCTCCGGAGACTCCTGGGTGAACGGGACGCCGAGGCGCCCCAGGAGTTCCGCGCGGTAGCGGGACGACGATCCGAGTACGAGGGAAGATGTCTGCATGGGCTGGCACGATTATTCACGATCCGGACCTGCGCCACATAGAATCGGGGCCATGAAGACCGCCGCGTTCGCCGCGATACTCGTGCTTGGAGCATTGATCCTCGCAGGCACGTTCCTTTTGGGAACCTCACCGGGTGCCGATAACGCCGCGCGCCCGGCAACCGTCGACAGAGCGGAGCCCGATGCGACCGGAGGACTGAGCACCATGGCCGGGCCCGCTGGGACGCTGGAGGACCTGATCGCCCGCGAGCCGGAGCGAGCCAAGGTCCAGGAAACTGCGGCTACGAACGATGGCACCGTGCGACTGCGGGTCGTTGACGCCCTGACAGGCCAGCCAGTGCTGAAATACTGGGCTCGGCGCTCTGGAATGATCGACATGGCCTCCATTCAGCCCCCGAGGCTCTCCGATCCCGCGACCGGAAAGCTCCTGCTGCCCGGCTCGGTTTGGTTGGGTACCGACCCGGACGCACCGGCGGAGTTCCTCGTCAGCGCCCCCCTCTATGAACCGCTCACGACATCGCTAGAGGGGCCCGGCCCCCGCGACCTTGAGCGAACGGTCAAGATGACGCGGGCGGCAGGGATCGTCGGCGTGGTGCGCGATGGATCGAGTGCCCCCCTTCCGTCCGCACGCGTGAACCTCGAGTTCCTCGGCGCCAGCGAGGGCTTCTCCACCGCTAGTGGGGCGCCAACCCCCATACCCGAGTCCTACGAGGGTGCCACTCTCCGCAGAACCGACGAAACGGGGCGCTACGCCTTCGGGCACCTCCCCCCGGGGGTCTACCGCACGCGCGCGAGCCGAGATGGCACGGTCCATCTCTCCG
>JBLIHL010000350.1:0-6731 GCA_047635895.1 Paracoccaceae bacterium
GTCAGGCTCGCAGCGCCTATCGGGCTGCGCTCGATCTCGAGCTCGACTTCGCACCTGCGCTCGAGCGCATGGCCGCGCTGATGCACGAGGCCGGCGAGCACGAGAGCGCGGAGCGCTACTACGATCGCGCCGTCTCGATCGAGCCGGATTCGGCGGCCGTTTGGTCCCGTCGCGGCTGGAACGCGCTGAGCCTCGACCAGCTTGAGCTGGCGAGAACCTCCTTCGACGAGGCCCGCCGCATCAAGCCGGCCATGGCCTCGGCGCGAGCCGGTCTCGCCTGGTGGAATTATGCGTCCGGCGAAACCGAGGAGGCCATCACTCTCTTCGGCGAGATCGTCGACGATCGCCGAGCGGTGGGCGACGCGGACATCGTCGTGCGCTACGCCAACGAGACGGCGGACGCGATCAAGGATAACGACGCGAAGGAGGTCTTCCTGGACCGATTTGACCGCGCCAGCGGGCGGATCGGCAACGGCTGGGCCTTTGACCAGGGCTTTGGTCCGCTCGCGGACCTGAGCGAAGGCCAGGTGGAGATCTCGGGCATCCAGGACCGTGGGGGACGTACACGCGTCTTCCGATCGCTGCCGCCCGATCGCTTCATTGCGTTCTCGGCGGAGATCACGGTCAGCGCGGAGGCCAAGGGCACGCGCGTCGGGCTCTTTATCGCAGCGGAGCGCGTTCGTTCCGGTGGCGCCACCGAGGTGCAGTCCGAGATTACGATCAGCCGCAGCCGCGATGGCGATCTCCAGGTCCGCGTCCTCAAGGCGGCGACCGACGAAGAGTCGGTCCAGCGCACGGTCAACGGGCCGGCCTGGCCGATTGGCGAGCCAATCAACGTCGCTATCGAGCGCAACGGCGATGACCTCGACGCTTCGTTCACGGTCTATGTGGACGGCGAGCCCGTGGCTTCGGGCCTTGAGGCCGACCGCCTGACCGCCTCGCGCACGCCGGTTAACTTCGGCGTGTTCACCGAGGGTGAGTCCGGTCGCCGTGCGGCCCTTACCTTTGACAACGTCCGCGTCGTGAGGCGCAAGTGATGGCCCTCCCCATGCGCAAGAGACACGCCCATCCTTCCGGTTCCGCCGGTCACCGCGCCCGGGCAGGCTTCACCCTGGTCGAGATCCTGGCGGTGATCATCATCATCTCGATCCTGGTCGCGTTCCTGATCCCGAACCTGATGTCGGGCGCAAGCTCCGTCAAGACGAGCGCCACCCGGGCCTTCCTTGGTCAGCTCACGGCCGAGATCGAGAGCTACGAGCGTGATATGGGCAAGTACCCGTCCTCGACTTTTTCGAAGGACATGGATCCAAAGCCCTCCCCGGTCAACATGGGGATTGAGGCGCTCGTTATCGCGCTGGCGCCGGCCGACGGCTCCTACAGCGCGGCGACTGCGCTCGATGATCACCTCTGTAACACCGACTCGGACAACACGAAGCGGAGCCTCACGCGCTACTCCAGCGCCGACGCGTTCGAGCTCAGGGACAGCTGGGACAATCCGATCGCCTACCTGCACCGTCGTTCCTACGAGAAGGGCTGCCAGTACCTCAGCTACAGCGAGGAGATGTCGGACTTCGTTGAGGTCCGCGTGGTCGCCACGATCAACCCTGCCACCGGCGACCCCTACCGCCTGGACTCCTTCCAGCTGATTTCCTCTGGGCCGGACGGCCTCTTTGGCACCGAAGACGACTTTGGGAACTTCAGAAGCAATTGATCGCAAGGGGCGCGGGGGCTTCACGCTGCTCGAACTCTTGCTCGTGATGGGCCTGCTCGGGATCATCCTGGGCATAGGCCTTGGGACGTTTGCGTCGTTCGACCCCGGTCGTCGCGCCGCGCGCGGCCTCGTGGCGAACGCGCTGCGTCAGGCTCGGAACGAGGCCATTGCGCACCGCTCGCCCGCCCGCGTCATGTTTGACCCGGAGACCCGGACGGTGACCACCGAGGGCACGGCGGTGGCGGGTACGTGGCGGTTCGAAACCTCCGACCTCAAGGGCGCGCGCGATTTGGACGGGCTCGCCCAGAGCTTCCCGGGTGCGTTCCTGACGGAAGACGGCTTCGTCGGACGCGCGCTCGATATGGACCTCGGTGAGCGCGGCGCGAAGGTCGTGTTCGATCTCACCGAAGAGCCTCTCTTTCAGCTTCGGCGCGGCTTCCGCCTGTCCTGCGCCCTGCGCCCGAAGTCACTGGGCGCGTCCCAGATCCTCGATCTCGGCGGCGTTCTTCTGATGAACTCCTTCGGCGATGGTTCGATTGGTTTCAGCGTTCTCACGCGCCGCGTGGACGAGCTCGGTCGTTCGACGCCGGGCGAAAGAGTGACGGTCCGGACTGCTCCAGGGGCGATTGAGGCCGGGCGCTGGAGCCAGGTCGAGGTGCGCTACGACGGCCGCTGGCTCAGCGCTCTTTCCGACGGCGTGCCGGTGGCGATGCGCTCGGAAACTCGCGAGCTCTGGGACGTGGAGAAGCCGCTGGTGATAGGCGGCACGCGTGACCGGTACAGGGGTCAGATAGACGACCTCGTGGTCCTCGTGGTGCGCGAGGGCGAGCGCCTTGTCCTCCCGTCGAGCGTCGAGTTCGACGCCAAGGAGCCGTTCGAGGTTCGCTTCGACGAGGGCGGCGGTCTCGATCCCGTGGCGCATGCGCGTCCGGTAGAGATCGGCTTCAAGTTTAGCGATGGAACGAGGGATGCACTCGTGGTGCGAATCTACGGAACGGTCGAGGATGCCCGCTGATGCGCACCAAACAACAAGCCGGAGAGTTCATGCTGGTCCCAGGGCGGCTTCGATGCCGTGAAGAAGGCTTCGTTCTTCTCATGGTCCTTTTCGTACTCCTGGCGCTGTTCGCGCTGACGGCGCCTTTCCTCGCCACCGCGCGTAATGCGGACGCGGCAAGCCACTTCGACAAGGACGGTGCGCAGCTTCGGTTGGCGCTGGACGGGGCTTCGCGCCACGCGCGTTATTCGCTCCAAGGGACCCATCCCGCGATCGACCGGACGCCCTATTTCGACGGCCCGGACGAGCTGGCCGTGGTGATCGACTTTCCCGACGGGACCAAGGGGGTCAACGACGTTAACGGAGTGGCATGGGACGTCGAGGCGTCTGACCTCGCGGGACGCATCGATCTCAACAGCGCGCCGCCCCAGGTGCTCGCCAACCTGCTGGGCGCGGTCGGCCGTCTATCTGAGCCCGCCGGCGGCGGTGATCCAGCGGTCAAGGTCTCGGATCCTTCTCTCTTCCAGCCGGGCGAAGTCCTCGTCATCGAGGGTGAGATCGTCATGCTCGGCGACGCCGACGAAAAGCTCAACCGCACCGGGTCCCTGAAGGTGGCCCAGCGTGGCGTCGGCGCGGTCCAGGACCGTGATGGCAAGTGGGACACCACCGGGCCTTTGCCGCCGCGGACCCACGGCGTCGGTGCCTATGTTTTTGATCAGCGCACCCTGGCGCCCGTGACCTGGCGGACGCTCTCCACGGACGGCCGCCCTCAGATGATCGACGCGGTCGAGGAGATTCGCGCGTCGGAGGTCTTCTCGATGTCGGGCGGCTTTAGCGATGCGGATCTGCGCGTCCTGCGTCGTACGACGACGCCGTTCGGCAACGTGGCTGCTGGCCCGGAGTGGCAGCGTCCGACGCGACTCACTACGCCGTTGAAGGGCGGTACGAGCTTCGAGCTTCGACTGATCCAGGGACGCTGGATGGTCCCCGGCGCGACGGTTCGGATCGCCAACGGCATCTCGACGGAGCTGCGCGTCATCATGGCCCGCGGCACCGACGGAACGGTCCTCCTGGATCGGGCCGTCGACTTTGACTACGAGGCGTTCGCGACCGAGGTGTCGGTGCTCGCGAAGAGGCCGGTCAACGTGAACACTGCGTCCCCTGAGGTTCTGACGGCGCTCTTCGCGAACCTCAAGCTCGCGGGCCAGAACCACCGGATCCAGGAGTCTGAAGCCGCGGCTCTCGCGGGTATGGTGGTGGAGTCGCGTCCCTTCGATTCCTCCGAGGACTTCCTCAAGCGCATCGTGCTGCCCTCGGCAGGGATTGACGAGCTGCCCAAGGATGCGGGGAGTGCTCCTGGCGCTGCGGGGGGCGGATCCCAGATCCTTGACGATCCGCGCGATGCGTCCGCGCTTTACTACAACGCCCTGAACGCGAACGACGCCCGGCTGGAGTTTGCCACGATGCCGCTGTCGTTCGTCTCGCGGAACGTCTTCGAGCTAGAGGTGCGAGCGAACATCAGCGCCAAGAGCGGCGTCCAGCGCGCCGCCGGCGTGCGAGAGCGCGTGGAGCTCGTAGCGCCCCAGAGCCCGGACCTCCTGCACGTCTTCGCGCGACAGGAAGACTTCGACGAACAGCTTCGACTGACCCGCGCCGCAGCCTTCTGGATGACGGGCCCGAACCCCACAGGACGCTACGACTCCGGCGTTTTCCCGCCCTCGCGCGCGATCCCACACCTGGGGACCCTGCGCGGCGCGCGCTACATCCCCGGTATCGACGAGCCGGTGCTTGATGGGGACGAGAACGTCGTTCAAGCGGAGCGTGTCTTCGCGTCACGGAACGGTCAGGCGTATCTCCAGCTCGATCCGGTTCGCCTGATCGCCAACAGGCGGACGAACGGCCGGGTGCTGCACTTCGACCTCGAGAGCCGCTCGCTGGAGGGACGCTTCCTTCCGGATGAGCCGATCGTTCGAGCTGCGACGGACGGCCTCGTCCGCTGGGTCGAGGACCTGCAGTCGTCGGTGGTCCAGCCCCTGTCGCTGTCCATGTGGATCAAGCCCGAGGCTGGCGGTCAGGGAACGCTCATGTCGATGGGCAGCCGTGGCCCGGATTCTGATCGAGTCGTGCTCGGCATGGACGGTACCGACCTCGTGCTCCAGGTCTTCGATGGCATGGGCGATCACCGGGACACAGCCTTCGTGGAAGTGGCCGAGGTCAAGATGCCGCTGGCAAGCGCAGCGGGCGCAGCCGGGGTGCCGGTCGGCCAGTGGAGCCACGTGGACATCGACGTGCGCGGCAACCGGCCGGACCAGATGTCGATGATCGTCAATGGCAACGCTAACGGCGTCGAGGTGCCTGGGATGACGCGCCTCTCCGGCGGACTAGGCTCCGGTGCCGGACTGATCGGCGTCGAGTCGACGGAGGGCTTCCCCGCGCGCTGTACGCTTCGGATCGGCTCGGAGATCATCGAGGCCACGGTCGCGGGGCCCAATTCTTTCTCGGTGGCGCACGGAGTGGCTGGGGTCGACGCCGGCTACGGCGGGCGTCTGGCCCGCATCCCGTTTGACGTGGAAGGGTCGCCGACGGCGGTTCCAAGCGCGATCGCGGCCGCGACCATCACCGGCTCCTACGCCGCGGGCACGCCCGTGGTTCACTACGGCTACAGCCTGCCGATCACCCAGGACATTCCGCCCGGCGGCGGAGCTCTTCCGGCAGCCCTCGGAGTCTTCCGGGTCGGGCGCGTCGAGGCAGAGGAGAACGACAACACGCTCCAGCCGATTGAGATCAGTCTTGGACTGACGAACTTCCCGCTGGGTCGGGGCTGGATCGAAGGCCAGGTGGGGCAGCTCCCCCTGAGCCTTGGCGACGCGCCGGAGCAGGATCCAACCGGCGGTCTCGTCATGGGCGGGTTCAGCCCGAACGGAGGCTTCGCGGCACTCTTCGGCACGACGGGGTTCTCGGTCAATAGCTCATCGGCTCAGGTGTCGGCGACCGGCGTGCCCATTCACGGGATCGAAGTCATCCAGTACTCGGGGGTCGTGGGGAGTGCTCTGCAGGTCATCCGGCGGGGCGTACAGCTCCAGCGCTTTGAGAACACCCAGGGCACGGACCTGATCGGCGGTGATCGCCAGTGGGTCTTCGAGTGGAACCCCAGCCTCGTGGACGTGGAAGGCGTTCTCATCCAGCGCCGACTGGATTGGCAGACGTTCTGCATTCCCATTTCCGTTGGGGTCCCCGGAGCCACGAGCTTCGGCTTCGTGGAGCCGATCGCGCCGTTCTCCCAGTTCGCTCAGATCACTCGTCTGGACGATCCTGAGCAGACCGAGTGGATCCGCTACGACGAGATCGACTCCTCCACGGGTCAGCTCATCCGGAGCGATCCGCGCGCGCTGCTCAACGTCTACAACACGCTCTACTTCAGCCGTGGAGACGACCTCATTCCTCCCGGCGGTGGTGCGGGCGGTGGCGGTGGTGGAGGCGGGCCCGGCGGCTCGACCGTGCCTGGTGGCGGCGGCCTTGGCGGCACAGGTCGCCTGGCTGCGTCCCGGTCCGAGCCTGCCGCGGCATCGGCGGTGACGGTCCCCGTGGCGACTAGCTCGGCGCCGAGGGCGGCCGCCCTGGGCGCCGACTGGGACCCGCTGCGCGGAGCGGACCCGAACGACGCCTATCCCCTGTCGCGCGCGGTGGCCTCGGTCCTGCACTTCCGCGGCGTGCTCGGTACGAGCATTGGCGACCACCCTGCAGGCACGGAGGTGCTTCCAGCCGTTCCTATTCGCGTGAACCTGGGGGACTTCGAGCGGGGCCGCCCCGGGGCGAAGGATCCTGTGTTTGTCGTCAACGGCCAACTCGGGGCGCTGGGACAGCCGCTGACGCTGCACCGTGCGCACTATCCTGCGGAAAGCCGACTCCTGCACTCCTGGACCGCCGCCACGGACGGTGGGTTCTTTAGCACGGCGGGCAATGAACGGACGGTTCGCGTCGCGGGCTACGAAGCTCAGAACGTGACCTACGTGGCGTTTGAATCCG
>JBLIHL010000351.1:0-6723 GCA_047635895.1 Paracoccaceae bacterium
CCGAGACCCACGAGGTCACGAGCGGTCTTTTCGACGACCGTGAGCCCTCCTTTTCACGCTGTGGAAACTGGCTCTTCTTCCACAGTGCGCGCTCGTTCACCCCGACGTACGCCGAGCTGGACACCACGTGGATCTATCGCGAATCGCGGCAGCTCATGGCCGCTGCGCTCCACGGCGACGTCAAGCTCCCCTGGGCGATTGCCAACGACGAGGAAGAGGCCGAGGCCGAGGTTCCTGACGAGCCGGAGGCCGGCGAAGATTCCGCCAAGCCCTCGGCCGAAGAGGTCAAGGAGGAAGAGGCGCCGGATGAGCCCAAATTCCGCATCGAAATCGACGGCTTCGAGAGCCGCGTTGCCCTGCTGAACGTCAAGCCTGGCATTGCGGGTGGAGTCCTTGGCCTCGACGGTTCGGTACTCTTCGCGCGCACCAAGGAGGGCGCGACGGACGTCTACCTCCTGAAGCTCGAGTCGAAGGACGACGAGCCCAAGCACGTCATCAGTGGAGTGACTTCCTACGACGTATCCGCGGATGGGAAGAAGCTGCTCGTGCGCATAGAAGATGGCGGCATCGCCGTCGTGGAGGCGGCTCCGGACCAGAAGGTCACGGATCGGATCGACGTCAGCGGCCTCCGCGGCCGCTTCGACCCGCGCAGCGAGTGGACCCAGATGATCCATGATGTCTATCGCCTCTACCGCGATTGGTTTTACGACGGATCGCTCCACGGCGTGGACTGGAAGGCCGAGCGGGACAAGGCCTTGGATCGGCTCAAGGGGGCAACTTCACGCTCGGACGTTCACTTCTTGATTGGAGAGATGCTCGCCGAGCTCAACGTTGGGCACGCCTACAACCAGCCGCCACCGGCTGCTGGCGGGACAGATGCGCTGGACGGCTTCGACCGAACGGCCAACCTGATGCCCACGGGGCTCCTCGGCGCTGACTGGACGCCGCAGCCTGGCGCCGGCGAACGGGCCGGATTCCTGCTCGATCGGCTGGTGGAATCTGCTGCAGAGGCCGACGGTTACGGACCGCTCCACGGGAAGGCCAGCGCGGGTGACGTCCTGATCGCTATCGACGGCGCAGCCGTTGACGCGAACCTCAGCGTGCACGAGCACCTGGTTGGCACCGCGGGTCGGACGATCGAGCTGACGTTCCTGCGCGCGGCTGCCGAGGGCAGTGACCCAGCGGTGGAATCCCCTGATGGAGCGACGGAGAGTGCCATCGAGAAGGTCCTCGTTCAGCCGTCAGGCTCGGAGACGGAACTGCGCTACCGCGACTGGGTGGCGCGCAAACGCGACGCGGTCCACGCGGCATCGAATGGAGACATCGGCTACCTGCACGTCCCCAGCACCGGCATCGACGGTCAAAACGAGCTCTACAGGCAGTTCATGGCCGAGCGCCACCGCAAGGCGCTGATCATCGACGAGCGCTGGAACTCGGGCGGGCAGATTCCGACTCGCTTCATCGAGCTTCTGGCCCGGCGCCCCACGAACGGCTGGGCGCTCCGCAATGGCCGGGTCTTCGAATGGCCCCAGGTCCACCACGACGGCCCCAAGGCCATGCTGATTAATCACTCGGCCGGCTCAGGGGGCGACGCCTTCCCCTGGTACTTCCGCAAGCTGGGTCTCGGAAAACTGATCGGCACGCGGACCTGGGGCGGGCTCGTCGGGATCAGCGGTAACCCCTCCCTGATCGACGGCGCAGCGCCCACCGTGCCTACGTTTGGGTTCTTCGAGCTAGATGGGACCTGGGCCGTCGAGGGGCACGGCGTGCCCCCGGATATCGAGGTCCTCGATGACCCTGGCAAGATGCGTGGGAACGAGGACCCCCAGCTTGAGAGGGCCATCGCCGAGCTAGGAATCGAGATGAAAACCTGGCCCTACGCGGAGTGGAAAAGGCCAGCGGCCCCCGCGCGGAGTGGCGCGGGACTGCCCGAGTCGGACTTCTGATCGAGCAGACCACGTCGAAGACCTTGTGAATTGATGTCGCGATAGCCCATCATCGCGGGCCATGCCGACGCCTACCACCGATAGACCGGGCCCGCACGACGGGACGGAAGGGGGCACTGGGTCCGGTGCAGCCGGTGCCCCCCCGCCCGCTGGCCCGCCTCCGCCCTCTCCCGGCAGCGGCGGGGTGCGGTCGTGGCTCTACGAGACCATCTTCGAGCATGACACCCGACCGGGGCTGCTCTTCGACGTCTTGCTGCTCATCGTCATCGCGCTGAGCATCGTCGTGGTGATGCTCGAGAGCGTCCAGGGCTACCAGGTGAGCCACGGCCCTAAGCTCAGGATCGCTGAGTGGGTCCTGACCGGCATCTTCACCGTCGAGTACGTGACGAGGCTAGCCTGCCACCCGAGGCCCGCTGTCTACGCGCGGAGCTTCTTCGGTGTCGTCGACGTCCTGTCCCTGGCGCCCACCTACATCGCGGCGATCTTCCCTGGCGCGCAGGCGCTCGTGGTCGTCAGAATGCTGCGCCTGATCCGCGTCTTCCGGGTCCTGAAGCTGGGGCACTTCGTGCGTCAGGCTGACGAGCTCACTATCGCGCTACGGGCGAGCATGCACAAGATCATTGTGTTCATGATCTCAGTGGTGATCTTGACGACGATCTCCGGCTCCATCATGTACCTCATCGAAGGCTCAGAGCACGGGTACGACAACATCCCCAAGAGCGTGTACTGGGCGATCGTCACGCTCACGACCGTTGGCTACGGGGATATCACTCCGGAGACGCCGCTCGGACAGTTCGTGTCCGCGATCCTCATGATTATGGGCTACGGCGTGATCGCCGTGCCGACGGGCATCGTCAGTGCTGAGCTTGCCCGGAGTTCACCCAAGAGTGCGGTGAGCGGCAAGGTCTGCACCGGGTGCGGCCTTGACGGTCACCAGAGCGACGCGGTTTTCTGCAAGCGCTGCGGGGCGCACCTCCACCATTGAACAGAAGGGGCGCCGGAGCTGCGGGGCATAGCACCGCGGGGCATAGGCCATTGGGCAGGGCCCCTCATATTCTCATCGTGAGGCTCGGGGCGATCGGCGACGTGGTGAACGCACTCGTCGTGGCTAACGGGATCAAGCACTACCTGCCGGACGCGACCATCGGCTGGGCGGTGCATCCACTCTCGAGGCCGCTCGTGGACGGGCACCCCGCCGTCGACCGCGTCCATGTCTGGGCCAAGGGGACCGGGCTCGCTGGCTTTAGGGCCGTCGTGCAGGAGGTACAGAGAGAGGGATACGACCTCGCCATCGACCTCCAACGGCTCCAGAAGAGCGCCCTACTCGCTCGACTTTCGGGCGCCCCAAGGGTGCTCGGATTCGACCGCAAGAGGGCCAAGGAGCAAAGCTGGCTATGGACGCGCGAGCGAATCACGCCGGGGCACCCGCGGGAGCACATGGTCCTGCAATACCAGCGGTTCCTCGACCTCCTGGGCCTTCCGCGCACACCACTCATCCGCGAGCTACCTAGCGACCCTGCGAGCGAAGCGTGGGCGGCAGAGTTCCTTTCCGGAGCGTGCGCAGGCGCAGCGCCGATCCTGCTCAACATCGGCGCTTCGAAGCCGGAGAAGCAGTGGCCCGGCGATTCATTTCGAGACCTTGAGCTAGGGCTCCAGAACGGTTTCCCGTCCATCCCGATTGTAATCACTGGCGGGCCGTCGGATGTCGAGCTGGGGCAGCTGCTTCATGGGGCCGTCCCCACGTGGCATCAGCTCGCGGGAGAGACTTCGCTGACCCAGCTACTTTCCTTGATTAGGAGATCACGGGGGGTGATCACTGGCGACACCGGCGCCATGCACATGGCTGCTGCGCTGGGGGTCCCCACCGTCGCACTTTTCGGTCCTAGCGATCCGATTCGAACCGGGCCTTTCGGAGAAGGACATGTGGTTCTCCAGGGGAACATTCCCGTTGAGCCGCCGAAGGACCCCGCAGCGCCGCGACCTCGAATTCGCTGTCCCATCTCAGAAATTTTGGCGCCGGAAGTCTCAATCCAGGCACAACTAGCGTTCGCCCGCGATCAAAATTAGATAAAAACCTTGAAATCCGCCGCGGCCGGGCTGGCCTTTTCGCGCTTCACTCGGATATCTTTTTTGGAAGCAAGGGGTCTGCCGTCGCCACCGATCTCGCTCTGAAATGTCCTAGGCGCCTTTGTTCCTATTTCCTGCCAGTCCCCCCGAATGACATCTCGATCAAAGTGGCTCCTGCATCGAAAGCGACAGGCCCGCTGCAGCACGGCATCCGACCTTGTGCTCGCTGATGCGCTTGCCGTGACTGGGGTTCTTACGGCGGAGCAGCTTGTGCGCGCTTTCCAGCGCGAGCGGGCCCGCGTGGAGCGCAATCACCAGTGCTTTTCCCTGGCCGTTTTCCGCCTCCCAGAAGCCAAAACGCTCGGGACGATGCGCGACGCAATGGAGCCTGCAGCGCGGATCCTGCTGAATCGAATCCGTACCTACGACGACGTGGGAATGGTAGATACGGGAAGCCTCGCTGTGCTCCTGCCCGAAACGTCTGGCGGCTCCATGTGGGTGTTCGCTGATGGTGCGCTGGAGGACCTGCGCCAGCATGGGATAACGGCCCACTGCGAGGTCTACACGTACCCACATCTGGATAGTCCGGAGCGTCCAGCTACGAGCCACCAAGAGAAGGACGAGAACTCTAGCAAGGGCTCTTTTGAGGACTACGAACGCGTCGACCGCCCTGATCAGGCGCCGGAGGAAGGTCCTCAAAGGACTTTCCCGCCAAGGGGATCCGACTCCGCTGACCGCAGCGGAAGCGTCCCTGTCGGACGTTCCTAGCTCTACGTTAGTTCTTGAACGTCCGGTGCTCCGAGCACTGAAACGCTCGAGCCACGAGGACGGTCAGCCTGTCGACCTTGAGAGCTCTCAGAACCAGGCTAGTGTGCCTCGAGCCGTCCGTCCGCGCATGCCCCGCTACCGCGCAGTCGGCATGTGGGCAGGCTCATCCGCGCTCGCCGCCGTGATGCTCCCGAAGCCTATTCCCGCCGAGAAACTTGCCCGGTGGCACAGAACGAGCCCGAGCGCTCAACCTTCAGCTGAGACGCGTCCCATCCACGACCTCGCCCCCTTCTTCGAGGAGCAGCTCCCCCTCCATCGGCGGTCGTTGGACATCGTCGCGTCTGGCATGGCGCTGGTGCTTGTGTCCCCGGTGCTGCTCACCGCCGCTGTCCTCGTGAAGGTCTCGTCCCCGGGGCCGACCATCTTCGCCCAGACGCGCGCTGGCCGTGGTGGGCGCCCGTTCCAGTTCTACAAGCTGCGGTCGATGTACCGCGATGCAGAGGACCGGAAGAACGCACTCCGCCTTGTCAACGAGCAGGATGGACCGATCTTCAAGATCAAGAACGATCCTCGCATCACGCCCGTGGGAAGGATCCTTCGAAAGTTCAGCATCGATGAGCTCCCCCAGCTCTTCAACGTGCTGAGAGGAGACATGACGCTCGTAGGTCCTCGCCCGCCCGTCATGGATGAGGTCAAAGAGTACGAGACATGGCAGCGCCAGCGCCTCGACATCACCGGCGGTATCACGTGCATCTGGCAGGTCAGTGGCCGTAGCGACGTGACGTTTCGCGAGTGGATGAGAATGGACGTGCGCTACCGCAAGCAGCGGTCGATCGGCCTGGACCTCAAGCTGGTGTGGAAGACCTTCGGCGCAGTGTTCTCCGGGAAGGGCGCGTACTGACGCTCGCAGTAGGCTCCTGCGCTCCCACCGCCGTAAGGCCGGCTCGGCACTCGAGCTCCGCGAGGACTGAGTCAGCTCTCGACGTCCATGTGGCGCCCGCGATGCGCTCGCGCCCCTTGGCCAGGACGGCCAGATCAGGGGCCTCGATGGCGCTTCGGATCGCCTCCGCGAAGGACGCTGGCTCATTGGCCACCTGTAGGAGCCCCTCATAGTGACGAAGCTCGGCAAAGTCAGAGGAGACAATCGGCCGGCCGGTCGCGAGGTACTCCTTGAGCTTGATCGGATTGCACGCCTCGATCCACTTTGATCGGTGCCAGGGCATCATGAGAACGTCCATCGACGCCATCGTGGCCGCGACGTCCTTGTAGGGGACTCGGCCCGTGAGATGGACGTTGGGAGCATGAGCCGTCCATCCCTTCGGAAGGGTGCAACCCCCCACAAGCACGAATTGAACATCGGGCAGTAACGCAGCGGTCTCAAGTAGGAGGTCTGCGTCAAAGACGGCCGAGTCGACGTCCCCAACGAATCCAACGCGGGGCCCATCCACGCCTTCGAGGGAGTCACGGACCAGCTGAGGTGCGGCGGCGCCGCGGGCACCAGGATGATCGCCGGCCCGAACGAAGTAGTCGAAGTCGACGCCGTGATCGATGAACGCCGAGGAGTGCCCCGCCGGGGATTCAGCGTCGAAGAGATGACGCGAGCAATAGAGAACGAGATCAGCCTCTCTCTTGAGCGTCTGGTCAAAGCTGCGGATGAGGTCGTGGTCAACGCCCTCATAGCACTCGAAACGATCGGTCCGCTGGTAGATGATGCCTGCACGGTTCATCTGCAGCGCAGCCTGGATCCCAGAAGGGCAAGCCACCCAAATCAACGGGTTCCGCATGCCAAGCTTACGGGCGGCATGCGAGACCTGGCGCGGCAGGAGCCAGCCAGACAGCTTCATGCCGCGGCGGCCTGGAACGACGATGGGGCTCTGCACGGAAAGGCCTTCGCGCACCCGGACGAGACCGCGGGAGAAGCTCTTGAGCTTCCGCTGGACGC
>JBLIHL010000352.1:0-6704 GCA_047635895.1 Paracoccaceae bacterium
AGGCCCGACACCCTCCAAGCCATCCACGGACGGCAGAACCAGCGGCTGGGCCGGTGCGTCCGCGGCCTCTTCGTCCACCTCCAGACCAGCGCGCCTGCGCTTCCGCCTCTGCTTCAGATCGATCGCCTTCTTGGACGGATCGCCCAGCCAGCGGAGGTCGAGCGGGGATTCGGCCATCCCGAGACTGACCTCAGGCACCGTCGCCGTGGAATCCGAATCAGCCGCGCGGCTGGCCATGGCTCCCCTCACCCCCTCAACGATCGTAAGCCCTTCCCGGGCGTATTGATCCAGCGCCCGCTCCGAGCGCCAGAGCGCCGTAACGCGGGCGCCCTCGCTCTCCGCGACGTGCTGGGGCCCCACGAGTAGAACAGGTGCGACCATCAGCGCCGGCAGGAAACGAGCCAGGCCACGGGGTGTTTTGATATGAGTCATGAGCGGTGTGCGAGCGGTTACCTGAAGGGTAGCCGACCCAGGGGGCTCCGGCGAAGTACGGGGCCAAGCATCTGCTAGTGAGCCCAAAACTGGCTCCGTGCCCGTCAATCTGCTCACGGGGGCGATTTCCACCCCACGATCGAGCGCTGGTTCAGGAAGCGCCTCGGCCAGCCCTCGGTTCCGTAAGACCGGCCCCGGCCAATGCGGCGAGTCCTTTTCCCGCCCCCTGCGGCGTGCTACCGTCTCCGCGTGCGTTATTCCCTACTTGCCCTCGTCGCGCTTGGCGCGTTCTCGTTCGTTTCGTGTGGTCAAAGTCAGGAAGGAGGCCGCCGGGTCGCCTTCGTTTCGAATCTTGTCGACCCTTTTTGGAACGTCTGCGCCGCTGGTGCCCGAGCCAAGGCGGCAGAGCTCGGCATCGACGTCGAGATCGTCTTCCCAGACGGCACTGCCGAGAACCAGAAGCAGAAGCTTCAAGACCTCAGGATCCTCGGCGTAGACGGCATCGCGGTCAGCCCCGTGCACGCGAGCGGTCTCAACGACATCCTCAACAGCCTTGCCGCGGAGATGCCGCTGATCACCCAGGACGCCGACGCGCCCGACAGCGATCGACTGTGCTACATCGGCGTCGACAACTACCTGGCAGGTCGGAAGGTCGGGCTTCTAGTGAAGGAAGCCTGCCCCAACGGCGGCAAGGTCGCGATCTACATTGGAAAATTGGAGCAGCAGAACTCACGCGAGCGAAGGCAAGGCGTCATCGACGAGCTCCTCGACCGTGATACGGATTCGACTCGCTTCGACGAAGTGGGTGCCGTTCCCAAAGGAAGCCAATACGAAATCGTCAACACCTACCTCGACAACGGGGACCAGTCCCGCGCCAAGGCACAGGCCGAGGACTCGCTGACGGCCCACCCGGACCTCGCGTGCATGGTGGGCCTCTTCGCCTACAACCCGCCCAACTGCCTTGAAGCCCTCCGTGGCGCGAGCAAGCTGGGTGAGGTCAAGATCGTCGGCTTCGATGAACAGGAGGGCACCCTGGACGGAATCGAGGCTGGCACCATCCACGCGACGATCAGCCAGAACCCCTTCGCCTACGGCTACGAGTCGGTCCGCATCCTCAACGCGCTGTGCGACGGCGACATGAGCGTCATCCCCGCGGGCGGAGTGCTCCGCATCGAAGAAGAGGTAGTCCGCAAGGACAACGTGACCGCGTTCCGCGAGAAGCTGAACGCGAGCCGCAAGGCTGGCCAGTGACAGCGATTCCATCGGCGACGAGCTGCGTAGCCGCGCACGGGGTGACCAAGGTCTTCCCCGGCGTTGTCGCGGTGGCGGACGTGGACTTCACCGTCCGGCGCGGTGAGATCGTCGCCCTGGTCGGTGAGAACGGCGCGGGCAAGAGCACCCTCATGAAAATGCTCGCGGGGCTCTATCCGCCGACCGAGGGCAACATCGAACGCGCACCGGGCGTTCGGATCGCCCTTGTGCACCAGGAGCTATGCCTGGCCGACAACCTGACCGCCGGCCAGAACGTCTGCCTCGGCCGCGAGCCGGCGCGCTGGGGCTTCATCCAGGAGGCCGCGCTCCACGAGCGCGCTGACGCGTCCCTGCAGCGCTTGGGCGCCGACTTCAGCGCGCGCACCCCGGTGGCCGAGCTCTCGATTGGTCAGCGCCAGCTCGTCGAGATCGCGAAGGCCCTCGACCAGGAAGCCGACGTGCTAATCCTCGACGAGCCCACCTCGTCGCTCACCCAGACGGACTCAGATCGACTCCTCGTCGTCCTGCAGCGCCTGAAAGACGAGGGCATCGCGATCCTCTACGTTTCCCACCGACTGCCCGAGATCATCACGGTGGCCGACCGTGCCGTCGTGCTCCGGGACGGCCGGCGGGTCGGCGACCTCGCGGCACAGGAGCTGACCCGCGAGGCTCTGGTCCACCTCATGATCGGACGCTCTGAGGGGCATCCTCCCCTCACGGTTCCGCGTCCGGAAGGCGAACCCGAGAACGTACTCGAGCTCGCCGGGCTCGCCACGCAGGCCTGGCCGGCCTCCCCGCAGACGCTCCGCGTAGGCGCGGGTGAAATCGTCGGCCTGGCCGGCCTCGTGGGAGCTGGCCGAACCGAGCTGCTCGAGACCATCGCGGGTCTTCGCCCGCACCACGGGGGCTCACTCCGGCTCCACGGCGACGACATCACGGCCAGCACGGTCCGCGAGCGCATCGACCTTGGCATGGGATTCGTCCCCGAGGACCGCGCAGGAGCCGGGCTCTTCACCGGTGGACGGGTCGATGAGAACCTCACGCTTGCCTCAGCGCACCAGCGCTCTGCGGGCGCTCCCTTCCCGCCGGGTGGCTGGCTGAATCCGGCGCGCGAGCGGGCGGAATACGACTCCCGCGCCGCGAAGCTCAGCGTCCGCGCGGCGTCCCCGCGGGTCGCCGTGAACTCGCTGTCCGGCGGCAACCAACAGAAAGTCCTGGTCGGCCGCTGGCTCAACGACGACCTGGCCCTCCTGATCCTGGACGAGCCCACTCGCGGCGTCGATGTCGGCGCGCGCGAGGGGATCTACCACGTGGTGGAGGAGCTCGCCCGCGAAGGCGCGGCCGTCCTTTTCGCATCAAGCGACCTCGAGGAGGTCCGCCGCCTGGCCCACCGAATCGTGGTGATGAAGGACGGAAGCTTCGTCGGCGAGCTCACCCAGGCCGATGCCACGGAGGCCGCCGTGATGAACCTGGCCACAGGCACCACGGCCTCCACCCCACCTAAGGCACCATGAATTCCACCACCACGCCCAAGGTGATCGCGATCATCCTGCTCCTGATCGCCATTGCGGCCTTCACGGGGATGGCCAACGAGCGCTTCTTCGCGCCCGCCAACCTGGAGAACCTCCTCCAGCGAACCTCGCTCTTTGGCCTGCTTGGGATCGGCGCCGCATTCGTGATCATCACCGGAGGCATCGACCTGTCGATTGGCTCGGTGGTCGGCCTCAGCGCCACGGCGCTGCCCTGGATGCTGACCGAGGTAGGCCTGCCCGTCCCGGTGGCGCTGGCCCTCGTGCTGCTTGGCTCCGCGGTCATCGGTCTCATCCACGGCCTCTTGATCACGCGCTTCACCCTGCAGCCGTTCGTCGTGACGCTGTGCGGCCTGCTGATCTATCGCGGGCTCAGCCGGCAGCTCGTCCTCGACCAGACCCAGAGCTTCGGGAGCGACTACGACGGGCTGCGTTCGCTCAGCATCGGCCGGCCCTTCGAAATCGCGGGCGTCGCGATTTCCACCCCCGCGCTCATCCTGGCGGCGATCGCGCTTCTCTCCGGCCTCGTGCTGTCCCGCACCGTCTACGGACGCGCGCTCTTCGCGCTGGGCCGCAACCCGGAGGCCGCGCGCTTCGCGGGCCTTCCGGTCAAGCGTCTCACCACCGGCGCCTACGTCGCGTGCTCCACGCTCGCAGGCCTGGGCGGCATCCTCTTCGCCCTGGACATCAATTCGATCCAACCGGTCAGCATGGGGAACTTCTACGAGCTCTACGCCATCGCGGCCGCCGTTCTCGGCGGCTGCAGCCTGCGCGGCGGCGAAGGTTCAATCCTCGGAGTCGTGGTCGGAGCCGCCGTGATGCGCGTCCTCTACAACTCCATCGTGCTCCTGGGAATTCCGTCCCAGCTAGAGTTTGCGATCGTCGGAGGCGTGCTCCTCATCGGAGCGCTCTTCGACGAGGCCTTCCGCCGCTTCGTCGACGCGCGTCGCCTCCGACGCAGTCGCAGATCCGTCCCGCCACCCTCCGTTTCGCCATGAATCCTTCCGACACGGCCCCTGGTCCCCACTCTGGCCCACAATCCGGCCCCTATTCCAGGGCAGGTGCCGCCATCGCCCTTGCGCTGGCCAGCGCCTGCGCTTCTCCCATGCCTACCGCCTCGACCCACGCACCCGTCACCACCGCGCCGTTTGGCACGCTCAAGGACGGCCGTCAGGCCACCGCCTTCACCCTGCGCAACAGCCAGGGGATGGTGGCGGTCCTGACCGACTTCGGCGCGACCCTCGTATCCCTGGAGATGCCTGATTCCGAGGGACGCACCGCCGACGTGGTTCTCGGCTTCGACGACGTCAGCGGCTACGAGAGCGACCGCAACCAGTACTTCGGTTGCATCGCCGGCCGCGTAGCCAACCGCCTCAAAGACGCCCGTTTCGAACTCGACGGCGAGCTCTACGAGCTCCCGGCGAACAACGACCCGCACACCCTCCACGGCGGCGACGTTGGCTTTAACGGACGCCTCTGGGACGCCAGCAAGGGAGGCGGAGCCGAGGTCACCTTCCGGTACGAATCCCCCTCTGGCGAAGAGGGCTTCCCGGGTGCCCTCACGACGGCGGTGACCTACGCGCTCTCCGACGACGGCGTGCTCACGCTGACCTATGAGGCCACGACCGACGCCCCCACGATCTGCAACCTGACGCATCACAGCTACTTCAACCTCGGCGGTCATGGGTCCGGCCCGATCGCCGATCACGAGCTGATGATCCTCGCCGACGGCGTGACCGCCTGTGACGACACGATGATCCCAACGGGCGAGATCATGAACGTCACGGGAACGGCGTTCGACTTCCGAAAAGCGAAGCCCATCGGCACCGACCTCGAAAAAGTGATCGCTACCCCAGCGCTCGGCTACGACCACAACTTCGTGCTCAACACTAAGTCGGGCAAGGCCTGCGCCGAGCTCCACGACCCGAGGAGCGGCCGCACGCTGCAGATCAGCACCGACCAGCCCGGCATCCAGTTCTACACCGGCAACTTCCTGTTCGGTCAAGAGGGCAAGGACGGCCAGACCTACGACATCCGCTCGGCCTGCTGCCTCGAGACCCAAGCCTTCCCGGCCGCACCGAGCCACTCCCATTTCCCGAGCATCGTCCTTCGTCCGGGTGAGACCTACACCCAGACGACCAGCCACCACTTTTACAACCGATGAGTGCCCAGCCCAACGTTTCCCTGGAGGGCCGCGTGGCCCTCGTCACCGGCTCAACGACCGGCCTTGGCAAGTCCATCGCCGCTCGTCTATCTGATGCAGGCGCCATGGTCGCCATGAACTTCGCCCGCAACGTCGAGCGGGCCGAAGCAGCGTTCGAGACGTTCCAATCGAACGGGGGCCAGGGCGCGCTCTTCCGGGGGGACGTGACCGACGCCGAGGATGTGCCCAGGCTGATCGAAGAGATCAAGGGGAAGCTCGGGCCGGTGGATGTCCTCGTGTGCAACGCGACGCCCGAGCAGCCGCAGCTGCCTATCGAGGAGTACGACTGGGACTTCCACCAGCAGATGATCGACTTCTTCGTGAAGAGCCCCTTCCTCCTGACGCGTGCGATTCTCCCCCATCTGCGGCGCCAGCGCTGGGGCCGGATCCTCAACATCGGCTCAGAGGTGTTCGACCGCGGCCTGCCGAACTTCAGCCCCTACGTGG
This sequence comes from Paracoccaceae bacterium, assembly GCA_047635895.1. Lineage (GTDB taxonomy): Bacteria > Planctomycetota > UBA1135 > UBA1135 > Saltatorellus. The sequence continues at coordinate 5,863 of JBLIHL010000352.1, forward strand.
CGGCCAAGGGAGCCCAGCGGGGATGGACCCGGTCCATGGCCACGGAGCTAGCGCCCGACCAAATCACGGTCAACATGGTTTCACCTGGCTGGATCCCGGTGGAGCGCCATGATGACGATCCGGAGGAGATGAAGCAGGGCTACTTCCAGTTGATCCCGCTCCAGCGCTGGGGCGTCCCGGACGACATCGGCCACGCCGTGGCCTTCATGTGTAGCGAGCAGGCGGGCTTCATCACGGGACAGACGCTCGTGGTCAACGGCGGCATGACGGTCTGCTAGGAGAGTGTCGCGGATAGATGGATTCGCGTAGTGCGTTGCCTGGATCGCTGAGCAAGGCGCTCCGAACTCGCTTCGTAACCGTAGCTACGTGCAGGTTCGGGCAACGCAGCGCAGCGATTCGGGCAATGTGTTATGCGGATTCAGCTATGCGCGACACGCTCCTAGGCCTGAACTAGGCGCCCCAGGTACCTGGGTCGCTTATTTCAGGCCTAGCCCGCACTATTCGCGAGATGAAACCGCCAGCACACCTAAACGGCGTTGTGGCTGCGTCAGCCGAACCCGCAGGTAGCTGCGGGGAGCGTGTCGCGGGACGGCATGCTGGCCGAGGCTCTCTGGAAGCACCTGAAGAAGGAGCTTGAGAGATGACCCAGGCGCAGCATCACCGCGGGTCAGCCTAATGATCGGCCAGCTTGTCGAATTGACGGGTCATCTGCGTCCGCAGCTTCTCAGCTGCGCCGCTTACCGCCGCGCTGATGGACTCCGCTTGATGGGTCGCCGCCATCGGATCCAAACCGCGGGGATGGGCCTCGATGGAGCAATGCTTGTCCTCGCCCCCCTTGTCTC
>JBLIHL010000353.1:0-6699 GCA_047635895.1 Paracoccaceae bacterium
GGTAAGTGGGGCCGTGACGCAAGAAGCCCCTGGCGGACTCATCCTCGTAGCGGTGGGCTCACTCGACGGCGCAGCCTCGTTCGCCAGTGGTGGCTCCTTGCCAGGGCGATAAACGTCGGTGCGGGTCACCCAACCCCGCGGTGGAGGAAGTCTTGGGAACCAGGCAAGAAAACAGCCAGCGCCCTCGGGAGGGTCGCTGGCTGAAAGTCGCTGGATTGGGCGGCGGAGGCTGAACCTATCCATCGCAAGACATCGGACGCGAAGCTCGCGCCCGGTTCTCAAACGGCTGCCAGGGCAAGCGGTTCCACCGCCCTCGGAGGATCAGGGCCGAACCCTATTGATCAGGGGAGGAGGACCGCGTCGATGACGTGGATAACTCCATTCGACGCCTGGATATCGGTCGCAACGATGTTCGCACTGCCCACCTTGGCGCCGTCGCCGTTGATGGCGATGGTGACGTCTTTACCGCTGAGCGTCGTTGCCTTGTCTAGCTTGGCGGCTTGGTCAGCGAAGACGCGGCCTGCGACCACGTGGTACGTCAGGATGCCCGCAAGGCTGTCCTTGTTCTCCGGCTTGAGAAGATTCTCAACGGTGCCGGCCGGAAGGGCAGCGAATGCATCGTCCGTGGGAGCGAAGACCGTGATCGGACCCGCGCCCGTGAGGGCTTCGACCAAGCCTGCGGCCTTGGCTGCCGCGATCAGCGTGCCGAACGTCTTCGCGCCATCGGCGACCTCGACGATGTTCTTGGTCTCCGGCATCATGACCGTGTCGACGACATGGATGAGGCCGTTCGAGCACTTGATATCCGCCGTGGTGACCTTGGCGCCGCCAACGTAGAGAGCGCCGCCTTCGATCTTGATGCCGGCCCGTTGGTCGTTCAGCATGGTAGCGTTCGTGACCGTCTTGGCGGACTTGGCGTCCACGGAGCCGCTCACTACGTGGAACTTGAGGATGTCCTGGAGGAGCGCCTTGTTCTCAGGCTTGGTGACCATGGCGACGGTCTCCTCCGGAAGTTTGGCGAAGGCGTCGTCCGTCGGGGCGAAGACTGTGAAGGGACCTTCGCTCGAGAGAGCGTCAATGAGTTCGGCGCTCGTGAGGAGACCGGCGAGTGTGGTGAAGCTACCGTTCTCTACGGCGGTCTCAACAATCGTCTTTGCTGCGATCAGGTTGTCTGTGGACATAAAGCTATTGAGCTAGGCGCGGGGTGTGATGGCGCCATGGTTGGCGCGAAGGGTCGGTCCGTCAGTGACGGCCGGGATGGAGTCGGATGCGTTGTCACCAAGCCTGATGCTGGTGACTGCTAGGGTGATTCTCACGGCGGGCTTCATCGGCTTGGCCACCCGCTGGTTCGACCGTTGCATGGAACAATCGATGAGCGGGAGGAGTGGTCGAGGTCCGGTCGGAAGCGAGACGGCGACTTGTGGTCGCTTACGGTTGCGCGGCCCATCAATGGCCAGCTGGCTTCCTCGCTTCACCAAGCAATTCGGCGTACTCGGCAGGGCGGATGCGCCTCTGAATCAGGTTCACGGAAAACACGTAGAGAGCTGATCCTGGGCAGTTTGTTGCAAGTTGCGACACCATGACCAGGCGCCGTTGGAGCCTCGTCACGGTCGGCGTCTTGGTCGCAGGCTGGCGCGCATGGCTGAAGCCGCGCAGCGGGCGGGCGGTGCACGGTCGCGGCCATAAAAGGCCGAGTCCCCGCGCCGCATCTCCGCTGACCCGTGATGGCCTTCTAAGAGTCTGCGACACCGCCGCAGAGTATCTCTCTGACGAGCTCGCGAACCGGCGTCCGGAGGTGCAGGCGCCGGGGGGAGGTCGGGGGTGCTGATGAAGAGCTGCCCTTGAACGCCTCGACCACGCGCAGGAAGGCGATGCCGAATTCGGCCAGGGCCCCTGCTAGTGCAGCGTACGAGCCGGCGAGGTCCGAGTCGACGCGATCACAGATAGGTTGGCCACAGGCCCGCCAGAAATCGATCGGGCGTGGCGTCTGTGTTGGCAAAGCTCGCCACCGCGACGCCGCCCGCGTGCACGCAATCGGCGAGTTGATCGCCAAGCGCATCACCGTCCGCGTGACTCGCGTTCGAGCCGTTCAGGATCGCCAAGTCGCGAGCGAGGTCCCGGGCGGTTGGCGTCTGACTTACGCAGTGCACATGGCCGCGGCTGAAAAGTCCCTACTCAGGTGCGAAGAACGCGTACGTACCCGCGTGATGCACGCCCTTGAGCCTTCGCCTCGGAGCGTCGAGGGTGCTGCTGTCTTCGACCTTCATGGACGCGCGAACGGGCTCCGGTTCGAAGCGCTTGATGAGCTCGAGGGCGTCCTCCAAGTCGCGCGCCACAACTGTGTACGCGGTGAAGAACATGGGCTTGGGTTGACCCTTGTCGAGTGGTTTGAACCAAAGGCCCTGGACCATCAGGTGCATCAAGACCAGGTCGTCCTCCTCGACCCCCTCGACCTCGCGTACGGCCTGCGCCGCCAGGGGCGAGGTGCGGTCCGAGAACACGGCCTCCCAGGCGGCGCCGAGTGCCTCGGCCTGATCGCCGCCGCTTGCCTGGAGGCCAAGGGCCAACTCTGCGAACAACTGCGCCTCCGCAGCGTGCGTTTCGGCCGTTATGAGGTCCAACCCGTCGCGCGCCGCGGCGATGCGCTCGACCTGGCGCCCCAGCAGCCCGAAGATGTGCGCGCGGGCGCCCTGCACGTGGGCGAAGAACACAGGGTCCGAGTCGTCGATCCGATCGAGCTCGGCCAACCCCTCTTCGCCGCGCTCGAGGCGCCCCATGGCGATCGCCTTGTTGAGGCGCAGGCTACCCGCATCGCAGCCCTCGCAGGCGAGGCCGCTGTCCCAGGCTGCGAACGCGCCCTCGTAGTCTTCGGCGTCGGAGCGCTGATTGCCTAGCAGGTTCCAGAGCAGCCAGACGCCCGGCGCCTTCTTGACGCCACGCTCGAGGCGCTCAAGCGCTTCTTCCTCGCGCTCGAGGGCGCGCAGGGCGAGGGCTCCCAATTCAAACGAGGAGCTGTGGCGAAAGCCCTCCAGCCCGTCCGCCGCCGCGAGGGCGTCTTCATAGCGACCCTCTTCGAGCGCGTCGAAGCCCTCATCGAGAAGCTTGGTTACTTTGCGGCCGCCGGGACTCACGGCTGCACTCTCGTCGGTAGATAGCTGGGTCGCATAATGGCTCAGTCTACGTTGCCCGCGTGAGCGACTCCTCCTGGTATGCCGAAGCCTTGCGATTCTCGTTGACCCTCCCTGCGAATTTGGGACGCCGCCACCTCCGCGCCAAATCCCTTGATTATTGCGTTACGTTTTCGTGCCAGGGGCATCCTTGGATCACCATGACAACCTCGCTGCTCTCCATTTCGCCCACGGGCGCGCTTATTGGGTCGCTGCTCGCCGGACTCGCATCCGTGTCGGCCGCCGCCCAGACTTTCATCATCGACGACACGCCGGGTCCTGGCATCGACTTCCCGTCGATCCAGGCTGCGCTCGCCGTCGTCCCCTCGGGGTCGGTGCTCGACGTTCGCCAGGGGCTCTACAACGGCTTCGTGCTCGATCGGCACATGACGATCATCGGCGCGTCACCGGCAGCCGTTCGCGTGACCTCGTCCATTGAGATCAACGGCCTCGGCATCGGTGCAACGACGGTGCTCTCTCGCCTGTCCATCGAGGAGGACCTTGAGGTGATCGATGTCGGCTCGACGGTCATCCTTGACAATTTGGTCTTCACTTCGCCGCTCGGGCAGCAGCGGGGCGACCTTGACGTCCAGAACTCAAGCGACGTTCGTATGGCCCGCGTGCAGTTTTCGAGCCTCATCGTGGCCGACAGCCGCGTGCAGGCGAGTCAGTCCTACTTCGCGGGCAATGACCTGAATCCATATCCGGCGCGCGGTGAATCCGGAGTCCGCATTGAAGGAACCTCGCTGGTGCATCTCGACCATTGCACGGCAGTAGGAGCAGAGGGCTTCCCGTGCGAGGATCCAGGTGGATGCTTTATGCAGCAGGTCAGCGCGGGCAGCGGCGGACACGGGGTCGAGGTCGGCCCGCACGCAACGCTGCGAGCGGTGCGAAGTGATCTCGTTGCAGGCTGGTACGGGACCGATAACGCCTGCGCGTGCCAGTTCTTCTTGGCGCTGAACGGCGATCCGCTCGTCGTCGAGGGTCGAGCCGAACTCTGGGGCAACCGGACCGACCTGGGTTCAGCGGGGGCGGGCTACTCACCTGCCTATGTCGTCCTCCCCGGCGGATCGTTGAGCGATTCTGTGCCCTACCCGTCCTTGATGGCCACAAACGCGGGGCCCAATCAGACCTCGATCACCCTGGCGTTTGACGCCGAGCCAGGTTCGAGCCGGCGCCTCATCGTCGGCCGCCAGCCGATCCTCGCGCTGATCCCCGGCCTGACGATCGGCAGACTCGTGACGGTCAACCGCCTCGCCTCCCTCGGGGAGTCCACGCAGGAAGCCGGACAGGTCTCCTTTCCCCAGCCGCCGTGGGCCCTCGGCGTCGTGTTCCACTCGCAGGTCTCCAGGACGCTTCCGTCGGGAGCCACCGAACTCTCGAACTCGGTCTCGATCGTGGCGCGCTGAGGCTCTCTTGTACGGGGCGAAAGGGGCTGAAACTAATTCGACCCACTTTCGGTTCGGGGCACCAGCGCATTAGCAACTCCGGGGCTGGGCTGTACTGGAGCAGAAGAGGTTTCTCGCTTCGTGCCAGTGGCGCTGGCCCGTAGGGGCCAGCGTGATCGGCTGGAGAAGCTGCCCTGCCACATGACGAGGCCAGGGCTTTGCCTCGAGCGCCGGCACCCGGCCGTTGGATCAGTCCGCCGTGCTGGCGAGCCTTCAGGCCCACTAGAACCCGACGCTGACTGCTTCCGTGAAGTTCGAGGTCGCGGTGCCCATCGGGCCTGAGTCGCGATGCCAGGCCTGGAAGCTCCAGGTCTTACCGGGCTGGACCGCGACGAGGCCCAGGGCTGGATTCGGGAAGGCCGCCAGGTACAGGGCCAGGTTGATCATGCCAGCGGCTCCCGCGCTTTGCACCTGGCCTGGGCCTACGAAGCGGCCGATGGAGCCCCCGAAGCCGAGGCGGCCCTGGGAGCCGGGGACGCCGATGACGTCGGCCTGGGCCTGGCTCGCGAGGAAGAAGCCGAACGCACCAGGCGGCAGCTTGGCTCGGCGTGCCACCGAGGAAGGGGTGTGGGCGGATCGTGCCGGTCATCCGTACGGACACCGGACCGGTGTAAAGTGCGGACGCGGCGGTCGGCATCCAAACCCCTGATAGCTCGCTATGGTGGGCTTCGAGCGCCTTGCCAGAACTCTGATGGACACTACCTCTGAATACGGACTTGTTCGGGCGCCCCGCCGTAGCTACGTGCGGGTTCGGGCAACGCAGCGCAGCGACTCAGGCAGCATGCTACGCGCATAGATCCCGCTCGCATCGCTGGAGAGCGATGCGAGCGGGATCTATGCCCGACACGCTCCTAGGGATAGCCGAACTCGAATGGCCCGATGTCAAACTGCGGGCCAAAGGGGCGGGCGTTCCCCGCGAAGTCGACGGAGATTACGCTACTCGCGTTCATCGCCTGGTCAATGAGCGGCGCGCTCTGCGCCGTGGGGCGGAAGTCGCCACCGGCTGGATCGACGAGGAACAGATCTGCGAACTCCGCATGACCGCGATAGTCGAGGTTCGCCGATGAGGTGACCGACCCGCTGAGCGAAACCACATCGCCCGAGTTAAACTTCCCGAAGACGTTGTTTGAGCAGAGGAGGTCAACGCCGTTCGCGCTCACCCGAACTCCCCCGTCGAGAACGTCGTAGAAGATGTTGTTGACGATCCATACCGACCGGCAGGGGACGTCTGTCACGAGGAATCTGAACCCGTTCTGGAGGAAACCGGTCCCGCTGCCGTTGACGATATTGTTGGCGATAACCAGGCCATCCGTCAGAGCGACCTGCACGCCCGACTCGGACTTGATGACGATGTCGGCCGCGTTATCGAAGAAGAGATTGCTCTCGATCCGGTTGTTGGTTGACCCGCCAGCTGAGTCGCCTCCGAGGTGGATTCCAATCGCTTCGATACCGTGGATCGTATTCCCTCTGAACACGCCGTTGTCAGTGCGTCTCGACTTGACCCCGTCAGTCGCGTTGCGAACCGTATTGAACTCGAATGTCAGCCCGTCGCATCTCGCGAGGTACACCGAGTGCGTAAACGCGTCCGGCGGCGGAGCGCCGTTGTTTTCGATCTCGTTGTAGCGGAACTCGATTCCAGGGGCCGACGCGTAGATGCCATTCCCTGCAGTATTGTCGGCGATTCGGCAGCCATGCACCCGAGTCCTGGGCCCGTATATGGTCATGCCAGCTCCATGGTTCGCGACGGTCACACCGGAGAGAGTGATGTCGCGAGGTAGTTCTGGGTGGAATCCTTCGTTGATGGACACGCCGACCTGGTCCTGTACCTGGGTAAGGCGACGAACGTCGATTTCATGCAACCAGAAGTGCTGCGACGGGCCGACTGCGCTGCTACGAATTTGCACCGCGGACGTCGTCGAGGTCGAGACGATTCGAGGCCGCTCGCCCCCTCCATAGGCTCCGAGGACGATCGGGGCCGCCTCCGTACCGCTAGCCGTAGAGATTCTTAGCTGAGCGGCTCCGTTCCATACGTCTCCGCGTCGCAAGAGGACGTGGGTCCCGGGCGCCGCGCCGTTTACAAGCGC
>JBLIHL010000354.1:0-6698 GCA_047635895.1 Paracoccaceae bacterium
TCCGCTCCCAGGGTCTTGCGAAGGCGCGCCTTCGCAGCCTTGTCCCGGGTCATGTAGGCCCAGAGGCGCTCCACGCGCCCGCCGTTGACCGCCGGGAATGGGTTGTGGATCGAGGTGCGCACCTCGAGCTTGGCTTCCTTGGCGACATTCTTGGCAGCGTGCTTCGCAATGGCTTCCAGGCGCCTTCTGGCCGCCAGACGCCGCTCGTTGTATTCCGGCGACCGGGACCTCGGCGGCCTGAGGGCCTCGAAGTCCCAGGCCTCGAAGGGCTCCAGCGGCAGCAGGGCCACCTTGGGCCGACGCTTGGCCGGAGCTTTCGCCGGCGTGGCCGGCATGGAGGGGTCCAGTGGGTCAGTCTCGTTGCGGGGCGCCATACCCTCATCCTGTGCAATCGCGCCTCCCCTGTCCCCCCGATTCCGGCCACGACGCCGCTTTGCCGCCGATCCGGTTCATCAGGGCGCCAGGAATGGCCGAATCAGGCAAAGAAGGCCCGTGAAGGGCCCTTTGTAAGAGCAACGTCAGCAAACCCTTAGAAAGTGGGTGACCAAGGACGTGGAACGGACTTGGTTCGTAGGACGCTCCGAGCCTCCCTCTTCTTATCCTGTCCCGCCCGATGCGCTTCGCCCACTTCGAATTCGACCCCGCCACCGACCGACTCGGTGAAGGCCCACTCAGTGAGGTCTATCGAGCAGTCGACACGAAGCTAGGGCGAACTGTCGCACTGAAGATTCTCCGCCAGCACGCGGAGATCGATCCCCAGGCGGACAAGCGATTCCATCGCGAGGCCAAGCACACCTCCAAGCTCGACCACCCGCACATCGCGACGATCTTCGAATACGATCGCTTCGAAGGCACCTCGTACATCGCGATGGAGTATCTCGAGGGTCGGACCCTCGACAAGATCATCAAGGACCAGAGCCTTGGCTACGAGGAATGCCTCCGGGTCGCGCTCCAGCTCTGCGCCGCTCTGGAAGTCGTCCACCTCGGCGATCTGATCCACCGGGATCTGAAGCCCGCCAATATCCTGCTCAAGGACGATGGCAACCTGAAGCTCCTGGACTTCGGCATCGCCCGCGCCGCAGACGAAGCCAGCATCACCCAGCACGGGATGCTGATCGGCACCGTCTTGTACATGAGCCCCGAGCAGGTGCGTGGCGACGAACTCGACGCGCGCAGCGACATCTTCTCGCTCGGCTCCGTCCTCTACCACGTCATGACGGGCAGTCTGCCCTACCCGGGTGATTCATTCCCCGAGGTGTGCATGGCCATCCTGGACGGACCGCCGCGCAAGAGGCCTTCGGAGGTTCGCGCGGGCTTCCCGCCGCCGCTCGAGGAATTCTTGATGCGCTGCCTGCGGGGCAACCCCCACGATCGCTACGCGGATGCGACGGACGCGCTCCTGGACCTCAGGCGAGTGGAGGGTGACATGAGCGGAACCGGCAAGCGCCGTCCGGTCGCGCTCGCCGGACGACTGCTGCTCCAGCCCTTCGCCTGCGGCGGCGAGGATCCGTCGTCGTGCAGCGTCATGGCCGGCGGCCTGCGCAAGGACCTTGCGGCCGCACTCGCCCGCAACAAGAACCTGCGTATCGACTTCGAGCGGGAGAACGGAGCGCACTACGACTTCCTCGTGGACGCGACGCTCAGCGTAGAGAGTGACGTCGGGACGCTCGAACTGATGACCACGCTGTCGCGCGACGGTCGACGCACCGTCCACAAGGATCGCGTCACCTCCAGGGACGACGATGAGTGGGCGCTCCAGGAAGACCTCGTGCGCGCTGGCATGCGCGTGCTACGTGCGCGCCTCATGCAGGCCGCCCAGATGCCGGTGCTCCGGTCGAGCCGTAAGGCCGATGACGCCCGCCGTCTCGTAACCCGCGCCCGCGAGGTCCTGCACAGGGGCCGCTCCAAGCACGTCATTTCAGCCACGAGCCTCCTGCGACAGGCGCTCGAGCGCGATCGCTTCAGCGCCACTGCCTACGCCGTGCTCGGCGAGGCTATGGTCCGCAAGTACCTGCTCTGGGACGGGGACCCGACGTTCCTCGAGGAAGCCCGCGAGAACGCTGACAAGGCGCTAACCCTCGACAGCGACTGCGCCCTGGCGCACACAGCGCTCGGGTTTGCCAACCATCTTTCAGGACACCTGGACGACGCTCAGCGCGAGTACCGCCTCGCGATGCAGTGCGATCAGAAGGAGTGGTTCGCCCATCGCTTGCTGGGCTCGATCTACGCTCGTGAGGGCAACTTCAAGAGCGCGACGGGCCTGTTCCAGCGAGCGATCGGCATCAAGCCGACGCATATCGCTTCGTACGACCACCTGCACAACGTGCTCGTGCGGCTCGACCGCTACGAAGAGGCGCTGGAAACCGCTGATAGCGGCATTGCCGCCGGCCGCAAGCACCTCAAGCGCGTCCCGGATGACATTGACGGCAGGCTTCACACGGCCATGCTCTACGCACGACTCGGACGCTCCGACGAAGCGCACATCGAGATCAATGCGGCGCTGGAGATTGCGCCCCGGGACGGTTTCGCGTGCTTCCACGCGGCCTGCGTGCACGCGATCATCGAAGAACCCGAGGACATGATTCGGGCGATTGAGCTACTCACGAACGCGCGCGACCGCGGCTACTACATGCGCGGCGAGCTGACCCGCAACACCGACCTCGACGTGCTCCGCAGCCTGCCCGAGTTCGGCGAGCTTCAGGCTCACTGATCAGTGAACCTGATCAGGCCCGCTGGCCAGGTTCGCTGGTCAGATTCGCTGGTCAGATTCGCTGCGTGATCTCATGGAGCGGGCTCTTCGTCAACGACGAAGCGCTCCGCGGCGCCGGGCGCCGGCAGCTCGCAGGCATCTGACGTTCCGAACCACCGCAGCCTGTTGCGTGCCACGAGGCTGTACACGCTGTCCCGCAGAAACGTAGGCACGATCCGCAGAACGCCCGCGGCGCGCCACGGAAAGCGAAGATGCTCCGCGGCCACCCGCAGCGCCGCGGTGCTGCGCAGCGACATGGCGCCACTCTCGTCGATGAGAACGAGCGTGGACAGCTCCTCCGGATTGAGGCCACGCGCACTGACGATGCGCCTGCCGAGGGCGCTTTGCAGCGATGCAAATCGGAGCGCCTGGGTCCGATCCCTGTCCAGGATGAAGCGAACGGACGATGTGCACAGTCCACACTCCCCGTCAAACAGGAGAAGCGGACGCGGCTCAGGACCAGGTGAAGCGTCAGGCATGCCCCTGGACTATGGGACGAGTTCGGGGCCGATCGACGATTTTCCGGCCCCAAATCGCTCCGACAGGATCACGCAACCCGGCCCTAGGAGCGTGTCGCGGATAGATGGATTCGCGTAGTGCGTTGCCAGGATGGCTGAGCAAGGCGCTCCGAACTCGCTTCGTAACCGTAGCTACGTGCGAGTTCGGGCAACGCAGCGCAGCGATTCGGGCAATGCGCTATGCGGATTCAGCTATTCGCGACACGCTCCTAGGCCCCTAGAGGGGCCCTCCGCCCACTTTGAGAATGATCCCTGCCGAGTCACGGCCCCAGGCGTTGAGGAACCAGCTCCGTCCGACTAACCTCCCCGGCTCTCCTTTGGGTCAAACTCCCAGGAGCTTCGCGTCCCTGCCCCAGCCCCCATGCCGCTCGATCGTTCTATCGTCGTCGTCGACACCGAGACCGCTACGCTATCCGGCGCGCCGCACCTCCTTGAGGTCGGAGCCGTCCGCGTCCAGGACGGAGAGGTCATCGACCAATTCGAGCTGCTCGTCGCCCCTGCCGTCACGATCGACGAGGAGGCAACGGCGATCCACGGGATCACCGACGAAGACATTCGCAGGGCCCCGCTTGCGAAGGAAGCCCTGGCTCGATTCACCGAGTGGGTGGGCGACGACTGGCTCTGCGCGCACAACGCTGGCTTCGATGCGCGCGTCTTTGGATTCGAGCATGCCCGCACAGAAGCGCCTGTCCCAGGCGCACCGTTCCTCTGCACGGTCAAGCTGAGCCGACGCCATATCCCGGAGTCGCCTGACCACAAGCTCGAGACGCTGTGCCAGCACCTCGACCTGGACGAAGGCGTGCACCACCGCGCCCTGGCCGACGCGGTCTGGGCCTGGCAGGTTCTCGAGGAGTGCGCCGAGCGAGCCGAAACGAGCTCCGCGTCGGAGCTGCTCGCCCAGTGCGGATCGCCGGTCACGATCCCCGGCTACATCCCCGGCCCCGCGAGAATGAAGCCACGCCTGCGACCGCTCCAAGAAGCGCTCCGCAACAAGGAGGAGGTCCGGCTCCTCTACGGCGGCGGCGATAGCGGCGTTCCGGCCTCGATGGACGTCATGCCACGGCTCTTGTACGAGCGCCACAAGAAGAGTTACTTGGAAGCCGAGTGCCTGCGCACCGGCATGCTGAAGACCTACCTTCTGGATCGGATCCAGAAGGTGATGACTCCGGCGGTTTGATCAGGCTGACTGCTTGATGCCGCCAGGCAGCGGCATGGCAGCCAGCTCCGGCGAGCGAGGAAGCCGCACCGCGAGCCTCGCCCCACCCGACGGCGCCTCATCCGCCCAGATCCTTCCACCGTGCGCCTCGGTCGCAGCCAGCGCCAGGGCCAGCCCGAGCCCGTAGCCCGCACGCTGCCCGTCCGGAGTGGCGCCCTGGTGGAACGCTTGGAACACTCGGTCCCGTTCCTCCGCGGGAATCCCTGGCCCCTCGTCATCCACGTAGAGCCGGATCTCGTCCGCAGCGCCCTCCATCGTCACGGTGACGTTCGTTCCGGGTGGCGTCCAGCGAATGGCGTTGCCCACCAGGTTCCGCAGCATCAGGATCAGCGCTTCCCGGTCGCCCGCGACCCTCAGATCGCCGCTCCGACGAACGACAACCTCCACGTCGCGTTGGTCGCCGAGGTCCTCCTCACGCTGGAGCCGAAGGACCGCCTCGTCACCGAAGTCAAAGTGCTCCTTCCGCTCCATGCCCTTCGTGTCGCGCAGGGCCGTCATGGTGATGAGGTTGTCCACGACCAGCGCGAACTCTTTCATCTCGCGGAGCTGCCGGCCAATGATCTTCCGGTACTCCTCGTTCGTCCGCGGACGAAGCAGTGCAATCTCCGCCTCCGTCATCATGTTGTGGAGCGGAGAGCGGAGCTCGTGGGCCAGGCCCGCCGTCATCAGAACGTTCCGTGAGTGCTCGCTCTGCATGAGCGACACGCTGTCCTTGAAGGCATCGGCCACCGCGCGGATTTCGCGCGGAGCGCCCTTGAGCGATCGCGCTTCGGCGCCGCCGTCGAGCGTCGCCGCGCGCGCGGCGACGGCGACCTGCGAGAGGAGCTTCGCGAGGCGATTGGAGATCACGAATCCCCCCACCACCATCGCCAGTGCGATGAGGAAGGTGATCGAGAGGAACAGTGACGCCGTTTTGGCCAGAGACGACTCTCGACGAGTGCCATCGATGAGGAGCTCCAAGACGACGCCCTCGCTCGTCGGTCCGGTCTCGGACATCGACGACAGACTCGTGCTGACGAACTGGAACGGGCCGGTCACGGACTCGGCGAAGCCCTCCTGGACGGGTCGGTCGGACGGCAGCGCGAGCCCTGCATCGCCGCCATCGTCCCCGATCCACGCGCCTTCGCTGACGGACCAGATTCGCGAGCGGATCTCGAACTCGGGGTGGTGAGCATCCAAGGAGCGAGCCACCGCCCCGAAGCGCTCGCGCGTCACCGGTTCGGTCAAGCAGACCGAGGAGAGCTCCGCCATCTCCTCCTCGGCCAGTGACTGCATCTCACGGCGAAGCGAATCCTTGACCTGGAAGAGCGAGAAGACCGCGCTCAGCACAACCAGCGCCACGGCGCCGGACATCATCCAGAGCGTCAACCTGCCACGGACGCTCCAGCCCTGCATGGGACGTACTTCGCCGGTGGTCATTCTCCCGACCCCTTGGGCACGGGCATGCGATACCCCTGACGTATGACGGTCTCGATCATCGCTGCACCCTCGGGCCCGAGCTTGCGCCGCAGACGCGCGACCAGCACCTCGACGATATTGGTGCCAGGATCGAAGTGTAGGTCCCAGAGCTTCTCAAGCAGCTCGGTACGACTGAATGTCGTGCCAGCACTGGCCGCGAGGAGCTCCAGAAAAGCGTGCTCGCGGGGACTGGCTTCTACCTGTCTGCCGGCCCACTCGATCTTGGGGCGATTGCGGTGGATGGTCAGCTCACCCAGCACGATGGCATCTTGGTACCCGTGCCGCCGAAGGACCGCGCGAATCCGCGCCATGAGCTCGGTGAAGGCGAAGGGCTTGATGACGTAGTCGTCCGCACCCAGCTCCAGCCCGTGGACGCGATCCTCCACTTCCTGCCGCGCCGTCAGGTACAGCGCGGGCGTCTTGCGGCCGGCGGCACGGATCCTCTCAAGGATCTCCCAGCCGCTGATTCGAGGCATCATGACGTCGAGGAGCAGCACGTCTGGCTCCTCCTCGCCCTTGGCCATGAGCCGCGCGAGCCCTTCCTCCGGCGATGAAAACACTTCACAGGTGTGATTCAGGTCGTGGAAGCCTCGCTGCAGGGTCTCCAGAAGGCGGGGGTCGTCGTCGATCAGGCAAACGTGCATAGGGACACATTGATAGCAAACATGGTGACGACTTGAATCCCCAAAGACGCGGCGGAGAGGGCCCCGTATCGAGAAGGGGCATTGATCCGATTACACGCAAGTAAGGAGTGCCG
>JBLIHL010000355.1:0-6692 GCA_047635895.1 Paracoccaceae bacterium
CCTGCGCGGTACTACGAGCGCGTTCCCGGCCTGGCGCCGGGGGCACTCCAGACGATCGCGGAGAGGATCGACTTGCACCCCGTGACCGATCGCGTCCGCCAGGTGGACTATCACGGCAAGTACACGGCCGCGGCGGGGCACTCGCTCTACACCGGGCGACTCTTCCCGCGTCGCTACTGGAACCGCGTGGCCTTCGTCAACTCGCCGACCGGCCACACGGTCGGGCAGTTCGAGCTGGAGCACGAGGGGAGCGACTACGCGGCCCGCGACGGCTGGAACCTCCTGGCGAGCGACGACGAGTGGACGGCGCCGACGTTCTCGGACGTCGGACCAGACGGCGCGGTCTGGGTGATCGACTGGTACAACTACATCGTTCAGCACAACCCGACGCCGCCCGGGTTTGAGACGGGCGCCGGCAACGCCTACATGTCTGCGCTCCGGGATAAAACGCACGGTCGTATCTGGCGGCTTGTGCCCGCTGGAGCGCAGGTGCCGGCCGTACCGGACCTTGGCAAGGCCACGGCGGCGGAGCTGGTGGCGGTTCTCGGAGACGCGAACTTCCTGACGCGCCAGCACGCCCAGCGGCTCCTCGTCGAACAAGGCGGCTCAGCGGCCATCGGCGGGCTTCTCGCGCACCTGGCCGAGCCCCATGTCGACGGGATCGGTAGCGACCCTCGGGCGCTGCACTCCCTGTGGGCGCTCGCTGGACTGGGCGCCTTCGAAACGGTGACGGCGGGCCTTACCGAGGAGCAGATGGCGGAAGCCGAGGACGCGCTCGTTCGCGCGCTGCGCCATCCCGCGTGGGCGCTCCGCCGCGCGGCACTGACGCTTCTTCCGCGGGAGGAGTGGGCGCGAGACCTCGTGCTGTCGTCGGGGATCCTCGACGACTCGCAGGCCAAGGTTCGGCTGGCGGCCCTGCTGGCACTGTCCGAGATGCCCGCGTCCGATGAGGCGGGGGCAGCCGCATTTCGCGCTCTGGGATTGGCCGATGCAGAGGACGATCGCTGGCTGGGTGACGCGGCAACGATTGCGGCTGCGGCCCACGACGCGGGATTCCTGAAGGCGCTGCTAGGTAGCCGTCAGGCGGCGGCTGTGGAGGGCGCTGAAGAAGCGGCAAGCCCGAACCTCGTGAGGAACGGATCGTTCGAAGAGGCCGCCGAGGAGGGCGCAGCGCTCGACGCCCTGGGCTGGACGGCGCGGACTTACGGCGGCGAAGCCAGCCACGCGATCGTGAGCGACGTGGCCTTCGACGGGGGCCGGTCTCTGCGCATCTCATCGGAGACGGGCACAGACACAAGCGCGTACACGAAGGTCGAGCTGGAGCCGACGGCGACTTACAGGCTCTCGGCGATGATCAAGACCGAGGGGTTTGAGCGAGGGACCGGACGCGGTGCGCTGCTGAACGTCCACGAGCTGCAGTCACCGGAGCCAGTTCGGACCGAGGGGCTGGATGGAACCGAGGGCTGGCGGGAGGTCTCCGTCGAGTTCAGCGCCGCGGGGCGGAGTGCGCTCTCGATCAACTGCCTGCTGGGCGGCTGGGGCCGGAGCAGCGGCGTGGCTTGGTACGACGACATGGTGCTTCAGCGAATTGCGGGTGATCTGCTAGATGGTGCTGTGGGGCGGGCGCTTCCCCTGGTCATGCGGGCTTACGCAGCGCGCGGTCCGGTGGAGAGCATCGTCTCGACGCTGGCGAGGCTTGGCGACGCGCCGCCTGCGCTGGCGTCTCGACTGCTTGGTGGCTTGGCCAGCGGGTGGCCGACGGACGTCGTGCCCGCTTTGGACGAGGCAGATCGCGCGGCGCTCGCCGCCCTGGCGCGATCCCTGGAAGACGACGCGAGCGCTCAGCTCGTCGAGCTACTCGGGCGCTGGAGCGTCGACCTCGGCGAGGCTGTGGACGTTACGGCTCTGACGCGGGGGCTCGCGGAGCGAATCAGTGACAGTCGCCAGCCCGTGGCCGCTCGAATCGCCGCCGCGGAGCGACTCGTTGCGCTGGCGGGGTCCGATGCTGATCCTGCGACGCTCGCGAGCGTCCTGGCGCCGCTGGAGCCTAGCTCGGACCCCCAGCTGGCCGCTGGGCTCGTGCGCGCGCTCGGCGCGAGCTCGCGGGAGGACGTCGCGCAGATGGTTCTGGCCGCGTGGCCACGGCTCGGTCCGCAGGCCCAGCGGGCCGCGAGCGCGACGCTCCTGCGCCGCGACGTCTGGAGTCGCGCACTTTTGGAGACGATCGCGGACGGCGCGCTGCCCGCGTCGGTGGTCGACGCGGCGCAGTGGTCCCAGCTGGGCGAGCGGGCGGCGATGAACGCCGACAGCGGACGGCTGACGGAGCTCGTGGCCAGGGCCCGCGGAGCCGCCGCTGATCCCGATCGCGCGGCCGTCATCGAACGCTATCGAGCCACGCTCACGATGCCGAGCGACGCCGAGCGCGGGCACGCCATGTTCAGCGAGCACTGCGCCAAGTGCCACGTGATCGCCGGCGAGGGCGTCCGGCTCGGACCGGAGCTCGACGGCATCGGCGCGCGCGCACCCGAGGAGCTGCTCATCGCGATCCTTGACCCGAACCGAAGCGTCGAGGGCACCTACCAGCTCTGGACTGCGCGCACGACCGACGGCGAGATCGTCGCCGGGCGGCTCGTCTCCGAGACGCGCACCTCGATCGAACTCGTGGACGCAGGGGGCGAGTCTCACCTCCTGGAGCGCAGCGAGGTCGAGGCCATCGTGCCGTCCAAGCTCTCGCTGATGCCAGCCGGCCTCGAGGCCGATCTGGGTGAGCAAGGCATGGCGGACCTGCTCGCGTTCCTCATCAAGCAGCACTGATTCTCTCTTCGGACCCTCTCTTCCCATGACGACCTTCAACGCAGCCATCGTTGGCCTTGGCTTCGGCGCCGAGTTCATTCCGATCTATCAGCGCCATCCGAACGCGAACATGTACGCGATCTGCCAGCGGGATAAGGCCAAGCTGGATGCCGTGGGGGACGCCTTCGGCGTGGAGCAGCGCTACACGGATTATGCGGAGCTGCTGAAGGACCCCAAGGTGGACTTCGTGCACATCAACACGCCTATTCCTGCGCATGCGGAGATGACGATCGCGGCGCTTGAGGCGGGGAAGCACGTGGCGTGCACGGTGCCGATGGCGACCAGCGTCGAGGACTGCCGCCGGATCGTCGAGGCCTGCGAGCGCAGCGGCAAGAAGTACATGATGATGGAGACCGTGGTCTACAGCCGCGAGTTCCTCTATCTCAAAGAGCTGAACGAGAAGGGCGAGCTCGGGAAGCTGCAGTTCCTGCAGGCGAGCCACCAGCAGGATATGGACGGCTGGCCCGGCTACTGGCCCGGCCTGCCGCCGATGCACTACGCGACGCACTGCGTCGGGCCGGTGCTCGGGCTCCCGCGGGCGGACGCAGAGTGCGTGTCCTGCTTTGGCTCGGGTACGATCCGCGAGGAGATGCATTCTTGCTACGGGTCGCCCTTCGCCGTGGAGTCCGCGCACGTCAAGCTGCGCGGGACGGACCTGTCGGCGCGGATCATTCGGTCGCTCTTCGATACGGCTCGGCAGTACCGGGAGAGCATCGACGTCTACGGGTCGAAGAAGGCGTTCGAGTGGCCGCTGATCGAAGGCGAGGGCGCGGTGCTGCATACGGCGAAGCGAGCGGAGAGCGAAATTCCGGAGCGTGTGGAGGTGCCGGACTACGCGCACCTTCTGCCGGAGGGCATCCGGGACTTCACGACGAAGGGCGTGTACGACATGGCCGAGAACGACCACCTTTCGTTCACCCAGGGCGGCGGCCACGGCGGAAGCCATCCGCACCTTGTGCACGAGTTCTTGACGGCGCTCGGGTCGGAGCGCGAGCCCTGGCCCAACGCCCGCCAGAGCGCGAACTGGACGTGCGTCGGGATCCTCGCCCATGAGTCGGCCATGGCGGGCGGCGAGCTGATGAAGCTTCCCGACTGGACCTTCACGGAGTGAGCAGACGATGACGCGCCGACTCGGATTCAGCTTTCTGTACTTCACACCCCGCGTGCTCGATGAGCACCTTTCATGGCTCGGGCGACTCGCGCACCATGGCTACGACGGCGCCGAGCTGCCGGTGGTAGAGGCCACGGAGCCTGAGCTTACGGCGATGCGTCGTGTCCTGGACGCGGAGGGGCTCGCGGCGACGGCCGTTGGCTTCGCGGTGGCGGGGGCGAACCCCCTGGATCCCGATCCAGCCGGGCGGCGGGCCGCCGTCCAGCACCTCGCGAAGATCACCGAGAGGGCCGCGGTGCTCGGTGCGGACGTGCTGGCCGGACCCATTCACTCGGCCTATGGACAATTTTCGGAGGCTCCGCCGACCGGTGACGAGCGCAAGTGGTGCGCGGAGGTTCTCCACGAGGCGGGGGAGCGGGCGGCGGCCTGCGGCGTGACGCTGGCGGTCGAGCCTTTGAACCGATTCGAGTGCTACTTTCTCAACACCGCGGCCGAATGCGCCGAGCTGGTCCGAGCGGTGGATCACCCGAATGTCCAGGGAGCTTTGGACACTCACCACGCACACATCGAGGAGGATGACGTTGTGGCCGCCATCAAGGGGATGGGGGAGACGCTCCGGCACGTGCAGCTCTCCGAGAACCATCGCGGAACACCCGGGCGCGGTCAGGTAAATTTCCACGCGGTACTCGACGGCCTGGACCGCGCTGGCTATGAAGACTGGCTTGTCAT
Source organism: Paracoccaceae bacterium (assembly GCA_047635895.1). GTDB lineage: Bacteria > Planctomycetota > UBA1135 > UBA1135 > Saltatorellus. The sequence continues at coordinate 4,694 of JBLIHL010000355.1, forward strand.
TGAAGCCTTCTCTCGCCAGAGTCCTGCGTTTGGAAGCGCACTGCGCATCTGGCGCGAGCTGGATGGCGGGCCTGAAGAGGTACTCGCCGCAGGCGCAGACCTGGTGAAGCGCCCGCGATGACGTATGCTCGTCAGCGCGTTACCCGGGGCTGATGCCGAAAACTTCGGTGCATGCCCTCCCGTCCTCGCGGCGACTCGACCCCCCACGAGCCCGCGTCCCCCCTTCGGAGAATCCCCCCACGTGTCCAACATCATTAGCGCGAGCGATCTGACGGCCGGAGAGAAGAGACTTCTCTTCTGGGCAAGCTTCCTATCCCTGGCGGCCGCGGGCGTTGGATTCGCCTTTCGCGTCGCGATGGGGGGCGAGTACGGCGCCGAGCTGGATCTAAGCAATCAGCAGATCGGCGAGGTCTTTGGCGCGTCGCTCTGGCCGATTGCGCTGACGATGATCGGCTTCAGCTTGGTGATCGACCGGACGGGCTACAAGCTGCCGATGGTGATCGCGTTCCTGCTCCAGGTGGGTTCCGGTGTTGGGACGTTCCTGGCGGATAGCTACCTGGGTCTCTACCTGGCCGCGCTCGCGGCCGGGCTGGGGCACGGCATCGTCGAGGCCGTCATCAACCCCGTCTGCGCCGCGGTCTATCCGCGTGAGAAAACGAAGTGGCTCACGATCCTGCACGCGGCCTGGCCCGCGGGACTGGTGCTGGGCACGCTGCTCATCATCGGCGGCGATGCGTTCATCGATGGCGGCATGACCTGGCGCGCGCATGCGCTCTGGATCCTTGTCCCTGCGGTGCCGTATCTCTTCATGTACCTGCCCTGCAAGTTCCCGATCGATGAGCGCGTCCAGGCGGGCGTGCCGTACATCGAGATGCTGCGCCAGGTCGGCTTCTTGACCGCTTTCCTTGCGTCGGGCCTGATGATCTACGAGATCGGCAACCAGGTGTTCCAGCTCGGTGACATCGCACGCCCTGAGAGCTGGTTTGAGATGAGCCTGGGCTTCGGCGCAGTCGTCGGTGCCGTCTTCGGATTCGCGGTCAAGAGCTTCGGGCGTCCGCTGTTCTTCCTGATGTGCCTTCTCATGATCCCGGTAGCTACCGCCGAGCTCGGAACGGACGGTTGGATCAAGGGACTCATGACCCCCGTGCTCTCGGGCCAGGACATCAACCCGGCGATGGCGCTCGTATTCTCCGCGTCGATCATGCTCGTGCTGCGTGTATTCGCAGGCGGCGTTCTGAAGCACTTCAGTCCTCCGGGCCTTCTCTGCATCAGCGGCATCTTCTCGGCGATCGGCCTCTTCTGGCTCTCGAGCGCCACGGGCGCTGCCATCTTCATCGCCTTCGTGCTCTACGCCCTCGGCCAGACCTACTACTGGCCCTGCGTGCTCGGCTTTACGTCGGAGCGCTATCCCCAGGGCGGCGCGCTGACGCTCAACACGGTGTCAGCCATCGGTCTCCTTTCGGCGGGCATCGTCGGTACGCCTTTGCTGGGCGCCGCGTTTGACCGGTCGATCCACGACACGGTGGCGGCCGAGGCTCCCGCGCTTGAGGCGGCAGCGACTGGCGAAGGTCAGTTCATGTGGATGAAGCACCAGAAGATCGAGCCGGACGATGCTGGGGCATTCCTTGCGACGCTCCCCGAGGAGGAGCGTGCTGCCGCGACCGCGGTCTATCAGGAAGCGAGCCCCCAGGGCACTGCGCAGCGCCAGGCCGGCCGTGACGTCCTGCGCTACGCCGTCCGGTTCCCCGCGCTTCTCTTCATCATCTTCGCAGTGATCGCCCTCTACTTCCGTTCGCGCGGCGGCTACAAGCCCGTCGAGCTCTCAGAAAAGTAGCGGGCAGTAGCGAGCCACCCTTTCGACCCGACCTCATCTCGTCCCTGACACACAGCATGGATCCTTTCGACCCGACCCCCGAAGACCTCTTCACGTTTGGCCTCTGGACCGTTGGCAACCCCGGCCGCGACCCGTTTGGCGGGCCCACGCGACCGGTGATCGATC
>JBLIHL010000356.1:0-6652 GCA_047635895.1 Paracoccaceae bacterium
GCAAGGAAAGCTCGGCACAGAGACTCCCTACGCCCTCGATACGCTCACCCTGCCGGAGACGAACCCCTGGAACGCGTGGATCCGAACGAGTGCTCTCGACTTTTTCCCGGACGGGCGCGCGGCGGTATCGACCTACGGCGGCGACGTGTGGATCGTGTCAGGTATCGACGGCGACCTCAGCGAGCTGCGCTGGCGCCGCTTCGCTGCGGGCATGTTCGAGCCCATGGGAGTCAAGGTCATTGACGGCCTGGTGTACGTGACGTGCCGCGATCGCATCACGCGCCTGCACGACAGGAACGGTGATGGGGAGGCCGACTTCTACGAGAGCTTCTTCGCCGACCCTGACGTTTCGCCGAACTTCCACGCGTTCAACTTCGACCTCCAGACCGATGGCGAGGGTGCTCTCTACTACGCAAAGTCGGGGCAGTACACGGACTTCGCGCTGCCCGGTGGGATCCTGAAGGTCGCGCCTGACGGCCTGAGCTACGAGGTGTACTGCACGGGCCTGCGCACCCCGAACGGCATGGGCATGAGCCCTGACGGTCGGCCGCTGGTCAGCGACAACCAGGGGAACTGGATCCCTGCGTCGAAGATCTCGCTCGCCCGCCCCGGCGGGTTCTACGGCGTGTTCACGGCGATCAACACTAATCGGGCGGGCAAGAAGACGCGCGATGACTTTGATCAGCCCGTCGTTTGGATGCCCCAGAAGCTCGACAGTTCGAGTGGGGGGCAGCTCTGGGTCGACGACCAGCGCTTCGGGCCGCTCGCGGGGCGCTACCTGCACACGAGCTTCGGCAAGGGCTGGATGTATGGGCTAGTGGTGGACGAGCACGAGCAGGGAGCGGTCTGGCGCCTACCGTTCCAGTTCGACGCCGGGCTTCAGCGGCTGCGCGTGAACCCGAGCGACGGCCAGGTCTACACCGTCGGTCTTTCGGGCTGGCAAGGTCCGGCAGGCGGCGCGGATGGCTGTTTGCAGCGCGTGCGCTACTCGGGAGGAGGTCAGCCGATCCTGATCGCGGCACGCGCTCACCCGCGGGGCGTCGAGCTCGAGTTCAGCGCCCCCGTCAACTTGGATTCCGCGCGGGGTCTAGAGGGCTTCGCGGCCCGGCGTTGGAACTACCGGTGGACGCGCGACTACGGCTCGGCCCACTACTCAGTAGAGCAGCCAGACCGAGAGGGCGAGGACGAGATCGTCGTGCTCGCGGCGCGCCCAGACGTCAGCGGACGCAAGGTGGTGGTGGAGCTTGAGGATATGCAGCCGTGCGACCAGCTCTTCCTGCAGTTCGAGCTCCAAGGCCCAGGCGGCGAACCCGCCGCCCAAGAGGTCTACCTGACGGTGCACAAGGTCCCAGAGTAGGGGTCGAAGCCTCTGAGAGGCCCGAGGTCGCTGCAGTAGCGCTCACCGTGGCCCTGACGTCGGCCTCGGTTCGCACGGGTGATTCAATCACCTCCAGCGGCCATCGCAAACCGCTCCTTGTTGCTATCCTTGCTTCCATGCCGCTCGAGCCAGGTCAGACCCTCTCCTTCTACGAGATCCTCAGCCCGCTGGGAGCGGGAGGAATGGGTGAGGTCTACCGGGCACGCGACACACGGCTCGGCCGCCAGGTGGCGATCAAGGTGCTTCCGGTGGACCTGGCGGAGGACGAAGAGCGGCACAGGCGGTTCGAACGGGAAGCCCGCGTGCTGGCCTCGCTCAATGATACGAACGTCGCGGGGATCCACGGCGTAGGCGAGGACTCAGGCGTGTACTTCCTGGCGCTCGAGCTCGTAGATGGGGAGGATCTCGCGACACGATTGATGCGCGGGCACATCCACCTGGACGAGGCACTTGATCTGTGCAGGCAGCTCGCCTCCGGGCTCGAGGCGGCTCACGAGGCCGGCGTTGTGCATCGCGACCTGAAGCCTTCGAACGTGCGCATCACTTCAGCGGGCACAGTCAAAGTGCTAGACTTTGGCCTGGCGAAGCCGTTCCGGCGAGGGCCCGAGCCGGCAACTCCCACGACGGGATCCGAGTCTGCGGCCGACGACTTCCTGATGACGGAGGAGGGCCTTGTACTCGGGACTCCGATCTACATGAGCCCAGAGCAGGCTCGCGGCCAAGTCGTGGACCGCCGCACAGACGTGTGGTCCTTCGGCTGCGTGCTATACGAGTGCCTGACCGGCGCACGCGCTTTCGGGGGCGCGTCGTTCGCTGACCTGGTGGCTGCCATCGTGGGCAAGGAGCCAGACTGGTCGCGCCTGCCCGTCGGTCTCCCGGACAGTATTCGTCGCCTCGCTAAGCGTTGTCTCGAGAAGGATCCTCGCGAGCGGCTACGCGACGTCGGAGAGGCACGAGTCGTTCTCGAGCGCGCGGCACGCAGGGGCGAAGGGGAGCGGCCCGAGTCGAGCACTGCGTGGGGCGGCGCTCGCGCCAGCGTCCAACGCCGTTTCGTGCTGAGGACCGAGCACGTGCGACGACTTGATAATCCGATCCCGCGCATGATCGGCGATGCTCAGGTCTATCTCGATAACGAACGCGATTCGGACACGCTGGTCGCGTTCCTGCCCGGCCTCGGACTCGACGAGACGCTCTTCCTCGATATCCTCGACCAGCTCCCCTGTCGTGCCGTCGCGATGAGCCTCTTCGGCTTCAGCCCGACGGCCCATCTGCGTCCTGCACTATCCCTCGAGGATCACTACCGCTTACTGTCGGATCTCTTCACTGAGCTCGAGCGACTCATCCGTCCACGACGGATCATCCTGGTTGGCTTCTCGGCCGGCGCTGACCTCGCGCTAGGACTTCTGGCCTCAGCGGCGAGCGAGAATCTCTCCTTCGACGCCCTTCTGCTCCTCTCGCCCGCTGCCCACTCCGGGATGCAGTCGATCTCGCGCACCTTCGCGTCGCTGCCACGTGACCCGGAGCAGATCGTGCCCGTGCTCAAGGCACTGGGCGGATCATTCGACACCTTGGAAGACTGGCTAAGTGCCCACGACTACTTCGTTCAGGCCTTCAGGAAGTTCGGCGAGAGACCGGAGATCCTGAGCGATCACGCACGCCGCCTCATCGAGCTATCCGAACGGGAACCCGAGTTTTTCTTCCGCTCCCTGCGCCACGCGATCAGTCGGGTGACCCAGGTGGAGTGCGTGTTCGCCGCCCATGAGACGGCTGACGTTGATTGGATCCTGCAGCGGCACCTGGAAGATGATGTCCTCGGTCCTAATTACCGAGAGGAGATGATTAGCCTCTCGTCCGTTGGGCACCTGCATCTCGCCGAATCGGCCGTCATGCGTCCCTACCTCGACGCTCTGATCTCCGAGGCGTAGCGCTGGTCGAGAGACAGGTGCTTCGTCATCGCCTGTTGCCGATCGAGCGTCACGTCACCGCGGATCCGGTGTTGCACGCGAGCTAGACTCGCGCAGGTCTTCAGGAAGATCATGCGCAATCAAATCGTGCGGGTGGGCACGAAACTCGTGGTGGAGCACTTGGAGTGCGCGGCATGCTTCGAATCCTATTTGCCCTGCCGCATCGCGCTTCGATCACGCGGGGATCTACCACGAGGAGCGCTTCACGGACGGCGCCCCTTCGCTCCAGCGCCATCCATGCCAGGCCGCGTCGGATCATGTGGCGGTGTCGTTCCTGGAGCCGTACCGCTATAGCTACAGCCCGTAGGCGAGGCTGAAGAGGGCGGACTCGGCGCCGCCATTGATGCTGTAGAGGCCGCCGTTGGAGAGGTGGTAGATGCCGATGGCAGCTTCGAGGCGGTCGCTCACGCGTGCGCCGAGATCAACTCCTGATCGAAACTCGAGCGGGCCGCCGAGATCGACGCCACCGTCTTGGTAGACGCCTGCGGCGAAACTAGGTGCGAGGAAGAAGCGGTCCGTGAAGTACCACTCGTGGCGCACTCCTGCGTAGACATAGACGCCGCCATCCGCGAGTAGGCTGGTGCCGACGATGGGGTTCAGCTCGATAAGACCCGCGAGGTCGTACGCGGCAAAGCGGTACTCAAGTCCGCCTTCGAAGAGGACGTCACTTTCAGCGATGCCAAAGGTCCCCCAGTGCAGGGAGAGTTCGCGGCCTTGGCGTCTTGGCCGAGCTAGCGCTGTCGCGGGCTCCGCGGATGCGGCGCTCACAGAGAGCGTGAAGGCGGCGCTTGGCACGACCGGAGTAGGCTCGGTCGGCGAAGCGAGGAGTGCCGCAAGGATGATGGGAGCCCACATTGCTCAGCCTGCCACAGGTGCCGTGAGGGACAGCGCCTTCGCGCCGATGACGCGGCAGGGCGGGCACCACTCCGCCCAGAAGTCAACGAGTACAGGTGTCTCGCTCTCAAGAACGAGGGACTGGAAGGCTTCGGTGGTGGCGTGTTGGATGGTCATGATTGGGTCCTCCTGGGACAAATGGGGATTGGGTTAGCGCTGGCCTTTGGACAAGAGGAATCGACGCATGTAGGCGGCCATCTCGGAACCCTTCTCTTCGAGCAGGAAGTGGCCGGTGTCGAGGAGATGCAGCTCGGCCTTGGGCAGATCGCGGAGGTAGGGGTGCGCTCCCTCGGCGGGGAAGATCGGATCGTTCTTGCCCCAAACGATCAGCGTCGGCGGCTGGTGGTCGCGGAAGTACTTCTGCCAGCGCGGGTAGAGCGTGACGTTCGTCCGGTAGTCGTAGAACATCGCGAGCTGGATCGCGTCGTTCCCCGGACGGTCGAGCAGCGGCTGGTCGACCAGCCAGTTGTCCGGGCTGATGGTCTCTGGGCTCTGCGTCCCGAAGGTGTACTGCCACTTGGTGGCGTCGATCGTCAAGAGCCCGCGGAGTGCGTCGCGCTCCGCGTCAGCGCCGGTCTTCCAGAACGCTTTGATCGGGTCCCAGAATTCGCGCAGACCCTCGTCGTACGCGTTGCCGTTCTGGATGACGAATCCAGTCACGCGCTCGGGGTGGGTCTCGGCGATGCGGAAGCCGATCGGCGCGCCGTAGTCCATCAGGTACAGCGAGTAGCTGTCGAAGCCGCGCTTCTCGAGCAGCGTGTCGACGATCGATGCGATGTTCTTGAAGCTGTAGTCGAACTCGTCGACGCTCGGCATCGAGCTCAGGCCGTAGCCCGGGTAGTCCGGCGCGATGATGTGGAAATCCTCAGCGAGCTTCGGAATCAGGTCCCGGAACATGTGGGACGAGGTCGGGAAGCCGTGCAGCAGCACGAGCTGCGGAGCGCCGCGCTTGCCGGCCTCGCGGTAGAAGATGTCGAGGCCCTCGATGGTCTCGGTGGCGTAGCGAACCGCCGTGGAGGCTTCGGCAGCGACCTGAGCCTTCGGCGCGGCGACCGCGTCGGCGGCCTGCTGTTGAACGGGGAGAAGGGTGAGGGCGAGTGCGAAGGGTGTGAACATGGCTGGGTGTGTGTGTTGGTGGTAGATGCGTACAGCGATAGCCAGTGCACGCGGCGTGCCAGCTTTCTCTCGCGATGCAGAAGTGTCTGCGGAGTAACGAGTTAGCTCCAATGCGTCTTCTGCAGGTGGAGGCTCAAATGTCATGGAAGCCTGAGATCTCAGGTTAGAAACCTGAGATCTCCTTACTGTGTTCATCATGAATCCCGCAACGCTCCAGCGTGCTGCCCTCGAGGTGGCCCAGGCCCTCGCACCTGACCAAGTGCTGTCGACGATCGTGGCCGGCCTGGCGCGCGAGCCTGGCGTCGCGCTTGCGCGGATCTGGCTCATGGGCCCGGGCGACCTGTGCGCCGACTGTGTGTTCCAAGAGTCGTGTCCGGACCAAACGACGTGCCTTCACTTGATGGCGAGTTCGGGACGGTCACTCGTCAACCCTGACGAAGATTGGACGAGCACGAATGGCCATTTTCAGCGCTTCCCCATCGGTGTCCGCAAGGTTGGGCGGGTGGGGGCGACCGGCGAGCCACTACTGCTACAAGTGACCGACGATGCGGAGTGGGTGGCGCGCCCCGAGTGGGCGAATAGCGAGGGGATTCGCAGCTTCGCTGGGCAGCCGCTGATCTTCCGCGGCGAGACGCTCGGCGTTCTTGCGGTGTTCTCGCGGCAGCTGATCGACGAGGAAGAGTTCGGCTGGCTGCGAACCTTCGCGGACCAGGCGGCGGTTGCGATCGCCAACGCGAATGCGTTTACCGAAGTGCAAGAACTGCGCGATCAGCTCGAGCTAGAGCGCGACTACCTGCGCGAAGAGATCAAGGCCGTTCAGTCGCATGGGCAGATCGTCGGCGAGAGCCCAGCGCTGCGAAAGGTGTTAGAGCAGATCGAAGTCGTGGCCGTCACCGACGCGACGGTTCTGATTGAAGGCGAGTCGGGGACTGGAAAGGAGCTCGTTGCAACGGCGCTGCACGAACGCAGTCAGCGATCGGATCACCCGCTCGTGCGCGTCAACTGCGCATCCATTCCGAGAGAGTTGTTCGAGAGCGAATTCTTCGGTCACGTGAAGGGATCGTTCACCGGTGCGATGCAGGACCGAGCTGGCCGTTTCCAGGTGGCAGACGGGGGCACGCTCTTCCTGGACGAGATCGGCGAGATCCCCATCGAGCTGCAGGGCAAGCTGCTACGCGCGCTGCAAGAAGGGCAGTTCTCCCGCGTCGGTGAAGACCACGAGCGGAAGGTCGACGTGCGCGTGGTGGCGGCGACGAACCGCGACCTCGGGCGAGAGGTTCGCGCCGGTCGGTTCCGCGAG
>JBLIHL010000357.1:0-6647 GCA_047635895.1 Paracoccaceae bacterium
ATCGCCCACCCGCAAAGCGGGTGGAGCATCGGCTTTGCCGATGCGCGATCCTGGGCGGCGCGTCTATTCCCGCAGCTTTGGTTGCGGAACGGTACTGCGGTACTGCTACCCGACCGTCATCAGGAACTCAGCGTTGACGCCAGTCTTGCCCATCTTCGCGATGAGCATCTCCATAGCCTCGACCGGGTCCATCTCGTTCAGGACCTTGCGGAGAACCCATACGCGCTCGATTTCCTCGGGCGTGAAGAGCAGCTCCTCCTTTCGCGTGCCCGATCGGTTGATGTCGATCGCGGGGAAGATGCGGCGGTCCGACAGGCGGCGATCCAGGACGATCTCCATGTTGCCGGTGCCCTTGAACTCCTCGAAGATCACCTCGTCCATCTTGGACCCGGTTTCGATCAGCGCGGTGCCGAGCATGGTCAGCGAACCGCCATTCTCGATGTTTCGCGCCGCGCCGAAGAAGCGCTTCGGGAAGGCCAGCGCGGTGGCCTCAAGGCCACCGGACAGGAGCTTGCCGTTGCTCGGGGCCTCGATGTTGGCGGCCCGCGCGAGGCGCGTGATCGAGTCGAGGAGGACGATGACGTCCTCGCCGGCCTCCACCAGGCGGCGCGACTTCTCCATGACCATTTCGGCCACCTGGAGGTGACGCGTGGCGGGCTCGTCGAAGGTGGAGGATACCACCTCGACGTTGGGGCCCTGGATCGATCGCGTGAAGTCCGTGACCTCCTCCGGGCGCTCGTCCACCAGGAGGATGATCAGCTTGACCTTGGGCTTCGAGTGCACGATCGACTTCGCAAGCATGTGCAGGAGCACCGTCTTGCCGGTGCGCGGCGGCGCAACGATCAGGCCCCGTTGGCCGAGGCCGATGGGGGTGATGAGATCGACGATCCGCATCTCCATCGGGTTCTCCACCGTGCCCTCGAGGATGATGCGCTCCTCAGGGTAGATAGGCACGAGCTCCTTGAACTCAGGCCGGCCCTGCGCCTCTTCGGGATCGCCGAGGTCCACGGTCTCCACGGTTTGGAGACAGAAATACTTCTCGCCTTCGGCCGTCGGACGGATCAGGCCCCGCACGGTCATGCCGCGCTCGAGCTGGAATTGCTCCACTAGCGACGCGGGAACGTAAACGTCCTCGTGCGCGGGGGTGTAGTCGTTGGGGGCGACGCGCAGCCAGTGGTGCCCGCCCGCCTGGTGATCCAGGACGCCTTCGGCGTAGATCGGCTCGCGGCGGGAGATCCACGCGCAGCCGAGTTCCCACAGGGCATCGCGGCGGTTGCGCCCGATAAAGTCGTCGACCGACTCTTCGTCCGCGATCTCGTGGAGCTCGCCCAGGTTCTTGGCCTGGGCCTCGATGAACTCGTGCGTCGGGAGCTTTTTCTTGCGAGTCTTCGGAAGCTCGTCGATCAGCTCCTCGATCTGCTCAGCCTTCAGGTCCTTGGGGACTTCGTCGAAATCGACGTAGACGCCCGTGCCTTTTTTCTCGGCCTGCTTCTGCTTGAAGAAGGGCTTCTTCGGTTTGAAGGGCCGCTTCTTTGCTTTGTTTTGGGTGTATGGCTGGGCCATGGATGCAATCAGGAGAGGTTCAGGCGAAGTAGTTCGGCCTGAACGAGTTGGGTGAGCGACTCCACGTCGCCTCGGTTGTCGATCACGATGTCCGCTGCGCGGCGCTTTTCGCTGAGAGGTATCTGCGCCGCTTCGCGGCGAGCGACTTCTCCCGTTGCCCAGCCGCGAGTGACCACGGCGCGCGCGTCGCGGTCCGCGTCAGGCGTGTCGATAAACACGAGGTGATCGCAGAGGGCCAGAAGGCCATGCTCGGCGGCGTTCTCCAGAAGAAGCGGGACGTCGAGCACCACACGCGAGACGCCTTGGGCAGCGGCGTTCTCCAGCGCAGCGTGAAGTGTCGCACGAACGACCGGGTGGATCCACTCCTCGAGGCGCTTCCTCGCCTTTGGGTCTTCGAAGACGATCCGGGCCAGCGCGGCGCGGTCGGGGGCTCCGTCCTCGCCCAGAATCTCCGGCCCGAAGGCCTCGACTAGATTTTCGACGATCTCAGGGGACCTGAGGGCCTCATGTGCGGCCTCGTCGGCGCTCAAGATGACTCCGTCTTGGCCGGCCAGGAGCCTGGAAACGTGGGATTTACCGGCCGCGATGCCGCCCAGGACGCCGAAAACGACCGGGCGGGACTCCCCGGAGGCACGAGAAGCCTGGCGGGGGGGGCTGGAGAAGGAGTCATCTGTCATCTTGCTGCGAATCTAGGGGCATTACTTGGGAAACCGACCGGCGCGGGCGGTCTAGGGCGCACCGGTGTGGGATCTCCGGTGGGAGATCTCACCATAGAAAAGGCGCCGTTCAGGCACAGAAACGACAGGGACCGGCAGCCCGCCCTTGTCCGAGACGCGCCGCTCGGTTATCTCTTCGTCTCCGCTTGGCCTCGGTGCTGACGGTCTCCCCCCAAACATCACTCTACCTTCACAGGTCGATCCCTCGGGATTCGGCGCCGTGGTGGACGCCCTGTGCGCCCCCGGACCGGCTTCTTAGGATGGACCAGACACGCTTTTCTATGCGCACGAAGACCCCTCTCTCGATCTCAACCCGCCGTGGTGCCGCCCGCGTCAGCGCCGTGTGGATGATCGTCGTGATCGTCCTCCTTCTGGTTGCGCTGGGCTACGCCTACATCGCCCAGGACGACGCTGCGACTTTCCAGCGCGATTCCCAGAAGGCCCAGCTGGCCCAAGTGCAGGCCGAGGACCTCTTCGCTGAAACCAGCTCCGAAGGGTCCAAGCGCTCCGAAGTGCTTGGTTTCACCCTCGATTACGCTACGACCCCGTCGAGCGTTGAAGCAGCCAAGGCGACTCTCGACAGCGCCAAGTCGGCATTCCCCGACATGGGCGGCGTCAAAACCTACGAGGATGCCATGCCTGTGATGACCCAGGCCTACCAGGCCAAGGTCGCACAGATCTCTGAGCTGCAGAAGGCGCTTGAAGCCCAGCGTGAGCTGGTCAAGGCCGAGCGCGCGACCAAGTCTGAGCTCGAGTCCGAGAAGGACACGCGCATTGCTTCCCTGATCCAGGAGAAGACGGACATGGAGGACGGCCTCAAGAGCGAGATCTCGCGCCTTGAAGCCTCTACCTCCGAGCAGCGCAGCAAGCTGGACAGCAAGACCACCGAGACCGTCGAGCTCGCCGACACCGTGCGCCTTGGCGTCCGTGCCCTCGAGGACAGCCAGAAAGCGGCCGCTTCGATGAACGCGAACCGTACGCGCCAGCTGAACGACATGCTCAAGCGCTCGGAGAAGCCGGACGGTGAAATCAGCGCCGTCCTCTCCGCCTACGACATGGGCATCATCAACCTGGCCGCGTCGGATCGCCTTAGCGAAGGCATCGTCTTCAACATCATCAGCGGCCAGCCGGGCGCCGATATGTCGAAGCCGAAGGCCAAATGCCGCGTCACGAACGTCGGCGTCAAGTTCTCCGAGGTCGAGATCTTCGACGTCCAGGACGAGCTCGGTCAGCCGGTTGTTCAAGGCGATAAGCTGTTCAACACGCTCTACGAGGCGAAGGGTCAGCGCAACGCTGTCTTCGCGGGCAACATCACCGGTTCGTACAACAAGCCGGAGCTGCTCATCCTCTTTGAAGAGATCGGCATCAACGTTCAGGACGAGATCTCGAACACGACCGACTTCCTGATCGTGGGCGGCCCGATGTTCGTCGACGAAGAAGGTGAGCCCCTCGAGGAGCCGATGCAGCCGGAAAGCCTTCCGGTCTACACCCAGGCCAAGGACAAGGGCGTGACCGTCATTCCTGTCCGCGACGTTCTTCAGTATTTCCGTCGCTAGAAGCGCGGGATTTCCGTCGCTAGAAGCGCGGTACTTCCGCCGCTAGAGACGGCCCCCGTCTGAACTGACGCGCAGAAGGCGCCCCTCCCGGGATACGGGAGGGGCGCCTTCTCGATTAGAATCGGCGCCCGATGCCACCTACAGACACAGATTCGCAATCCACAGGCGAGCCGACCGCCGGGTCAAAGACGGTCGACGACTCGCGCATGACCCTGGGCGAGCATCTCAACGAGCTTCGCGTTCGTGTGATGCGCTCCGCCCTCGCCTTCGTGGTCGCCGTCGTGGTCCTGTATGTCTATCGCGGACCCGCGATGGAGTTCATCCGTATCCCGCACTCCCAGGCGGCGGAGCGGCTCAACCAAGACCTCAAGCTCGCCTACACCGAGCGACTGAGTGCGAACCCGGAGCTCGCTTGGATCGACTACTTCAGCTCAGACAAGATCGAGGTGCCGCGGGGGGATCCAAAGTTCTCCGCCGAGGACTTCGTCGAGAAGCACGGCGCAGAGATGCGCGTGACCTCCGAACGGCGCTTCCCGGAGAAGCTCCAGGTGCTGACGGCAGGGGGCCCCTTTGTTCACAAGATCAAGATCGCGGTCCTGCTCGCGCTATTCATCGCGGGGCCTGTGTTCCTGTGGGAGATGTGGATGTTCATCGCGGCCGGCCTGTACCAGGCCGAGCGCAAGGTCGTGTACTCCTTCTTCCCGATCACGCTCGCGCTGTTCATCGTGGGCGTCGCCTTCGGCTTCTACTACATGGTCCCGAACGCGATCTACTTCCTCCAGGCGGACGGCATCGCGAACGACGGCCTGGACCGAAATATGGAGCTGGGGGAGTACCTGCAGTTCCTCCGCGGGCTCTCCTTTGCGCTCGGGCTCGTGTTCCAGCTACCCGTGATCCAGGTCGTTCTCAGCAAGACCGGCATTGTGGAGCCCAAGCTCTACGCGAAGTACCGCGGGCACATGGCGATCGCGGCCCTCGTGATCGCGATGTTCCTGACGCCCCCTGATCCCTACACCCAGATCCTGCTGGCTGGCCCCGCCATCGTCCTCTGGGAAATTGGCTACTGGGTGTCGCGCTTCTTCTGGACGCCCCCGCCCGTCGTCATTCCTGAGGAGGAGCTCGCGGGCTCCGAGGTTTCCGCTTGAGCCGGTCCGATTCCAGCTCTGCAGATTCCAGCTCCGTAGATCCCCCCCTGGTAGATCCAGCCTCCGTGGGGATCGTCGCCGTGGGGGACGAGCTGCTCGCCGGCGCTCACCCCGACCTGAATTCGCCCTACCTGGCGTACCGCTGCCAGGAATTCGGCCGAAGCGTGCGCCGGGTGATCGTGGTGGGTGATGAGGAGCCCGACATCGCGGCGGCGGTCAACGCCCTTGCGGCGGAGAACGCGACCGTCTTTGTGTCTGGTGGGCTGGGCCCGACCCTGGACGACGTCACGCGCCACGGGGTGGCGAGGGCGCTCGGCGTGGAGCTCTACGAGTCCGAGGAGGCCTGGGCCGAGGTCAGCGGATGGTTCATCCGGGCGGGTCGCCCAGTGCTCGATTCGAACCGGCGCCAAGCGCTCATTCCGGTGGGGTCCGAGCGGATCCCCAACGGCTTCGGCACCGCGCCGGGCTTTCGGGCTCAGCATCCATCGGGCGCCGTCGTTATGGTCGGCCCCGGGCCGCCCCAGGAACTCCAGGGCGTTTTCGACGCGGAGATCGCGCCGTGGCTGGCCGCTCACCCGCCGGACACGAAGAAGCGGTCCAAGCGGGTGCTCCACTTTGGGGACTTGCCTGAGAGCACGTTCGCGGAGGGCGTGGGGGAATGGATGGCGCGTGACGCCAATCCTCTCGTTGGGGTCACCGTCAAAGAAGGCGTCCTCACTGCCCGGTGCGTGGCGATTGCTGATACAGAAGCCGAGGCGGACCGCCTGGCTGATGAGCGCGCGGCGGCGATCCTGGCGCTGTTCCCAGATCGCTACCTCGGTGAAGACGTCGCCGGGCTCGGCGCCTTCGTCGGCGGCTACCTGGCCCGCACGGGCCTTGCGTTCACGGTGGCCGAATCCTGCACGGGCGGCCTCATTGCGGGCGCCCTGACGGACGCTCCCGGCATCAGCGCTGTTTTCGATGGGTCGTTCGTGACCTACGCGAACGAGCGCAAGGTAGAGATCCTGGGGGTCTCCCAGGCCTCTCTCGAGGCCCACGGAGCCGTTTCTGCACAGGTTGCGGCCGAGATGGCCCGCGGCGCGCTGGAGCGAACGGGGGCGCGCCTGGCGGTCTCGACGACCGGCGTGGCCGGTCCGACCGGAGGGACGGAAGCGAAGCCGGTGGGGCTTGTCTGGTTCGGCCTCGCGCTCCGGCACGCGTCCGGGGAGGTCGAGGTTCGGACCTTGGAGCGACGCTGGCCGCCGCTTGGGCGCGACCGTATCAGGAGCTGGGCCACGAACAAGGCGCTGGGCCTCCTGCTCGAGGGAGCGCGCGAGCTTGAGTAGCACCGCAAGAAACTCACGGCGACGGGAAGAATCTCACGGGGAGGGGCTGGCACTTCTGGAATCGAGTGCTATTCTTGCCGCCCGCGCAACGCCCTTTGGGGCGTGAGGCGCATTCCCCTGTGGTGTAATTGGTAACACAGCTGTTTTTGGTACAGTCATTTCAGGTTCAAGTCCTGGCGGGGGAACCACCTTTCACTTGTCGCTGCGGCGTCCGTTGATGCGACTTTCGAAGTCGCCCGGATGATCCAGGCAAGTCGGTGGTCATGGGCTCATGAAGGCGGGCCCTCAAGCTGAGCCGCGCAAGCTGGGTCGTACAGGCTGGGTCGTACAGGCTGGGTCCGA
>JBLIHL010000358.1:0-6643 GCA_047635895.1 Paracoccaceae bacterium
CCTCCGCACGATGCCAAAACCGCACGGAGACGCTGGCCTCAGTCACGGGGTTCTTGAACTTGTCGAGGATCTCGATGCGAAGGTTGCGGCGACCGTCCTCCGCTGCGAAGGGCGACGTGTTGATGAAGACGTCCCATCCGAGCAGGGCGCTGTCCGCCGCCTTCGCGCGCATATCGTCCCAGGCCAGGGCACGTGCGTAGTAGTCGGGCAGCACGGAGTTCCCGTTGTCGCGGCCAGCGATGCTCACGGCCAGCGCCATGGCGCCAACGTGGCCGCAGAGGAGGCCAACGACGATCATCGGCCAGCGATAGGACACGAAGCGTCCGGGCTTCTTAGGCGAGATAGCGTTCTTATCCATGGTTTTGTGGGGCTGTACGCTCATCACTTGCCGCCTTGGGACGGAGTTTGGGAAGGCACGTGGCCGCTGGGCCCAAGCAGGCGCCAGCTCTTCTCCTCACGCCAGCCCTCATCGTCGACCACGATCAGCTTGGCATTCACCCGACCGTTGGTAAACGCGGTCTGCGGCGCCATGACGTGCATCGGTTCAGTGACCGTTTCACCGGGCTGGAGCTCGATCTTGTCGCGGGCCGCGCGGATCCGTAGGCCGGCTGGCTCAAGGATCTCAAGGTGGTAGTTCCGCACGCTGTCCGTGCGATTCGTCAGCTTGACGCGCATGTTGTTCTCGACCTCGCCCGACTCCATCACCACGAACGGACGCCCCATGCTCCGCATCAGCGTGACGTCCGCATGGGGACGGCCCACCAGAAGGGTCAGGAACAGGGCCGCAAGCCCTGTGATCAGCGAACCGTAGATCGCGGTACGCGGACGAAGGAGCTTGGCCGGCTCGCCGGCAAGCGCCGCCTCGGAGGTGTACTTGATCAGGCCGCGCGGCTGCTCGGTCCTGTCCATGATCTCATCGCAGGCATCAATGCACTGCGTGCAGCTCACGCACTCCATCTGAAGCCCGTCACGAATGTCGATTCCGGTCGGGCACACGTGCACGCAGGCGCCACAGTCGATGCACGAGCCTCTGTCCGCAAACGGATCCGCCTTGTCTTTCACCTCGCTCTTGCGAAGCGGCTTGCGTGGCTCGCCCCGATTCGGATCGTAGGCCACGATCTTCGAGTCGCGGTCGAGGAGGACAGACTGGAGGCGACCGTAGGGGCAGCCGATGATGCAAAGCTGCTCGCGCCAGTACGCGAAGTCGACCATCATCGCGACGGTGATCGCGAGCACGATGACGAAGCCCGCGGGGTGCGCGAACGGCGATCCCCAAATCCACTCGCGAATCGCGTCGGTGCCCACGAAGTACGAAAGGAACGTCTGCGAGAGGTGCAGGCAGAGCACGAGGAACGTCACGTACATGGCGACGCGCTTCCAGGGAGCCAGGTTCTTCTTCGGCTTGCCGCCGCAGCCGCTGCGACCGGTGAAGAGGCGCTCGATCGGACGGAAGACGAACTCCATGTAGATCGTCTGCGGGCAGGCCCAACCGCACCACACCCGCCCGAACAGAGCCGTGACGAAGAAGATGCCAAGGAACGTCGTCAGGATCGCCAGCGCCAGAAGCACCGTGTCCGTCGGCAGGAACGTGAACCCGAACAACAGGAACTTTCGCGCGGGCAGGTCGAACAGGATCGCTGGTTCGCCGCTGATCCGCAGCCAGGGCAGCCCCGAGTAAACCGCCAGAAGCACATACGCCACGAAACGTCGACTGTGCCAGAACCTCCCCTTGACGAGCTTGGGGGAAAGCCAGCGGCGGCTTCCGTCAGCCTCAAGGGTGGAAAGGACGTGTTCCTTTGGCGCCAGAAGCGGCAAATTCGAAGGGGCGGGTGACATCGGGCTTGGGGTCTCGTGGGCCGAGGTACTGGACTGCGATTCAGAAGGGCGAATGCGAAACGGCGGCCGACCTACTTGCCGGCGTCCCAGGCGGGAATCACCTCACCCTGAATCTCCTTGCCTGGCATGTTCTGCCCGCGCAGGGAGGCAACGTAGGACGCGACAAGGACAATTTCATTCTTGGAGAGGCGGTTGCCCCACGCCGGCATCCCAGCCGCGACGGAGCCTTTCACCAGGAGCGCTGGAATGTCCGTCAGCTCCTTGATGAGCAGGTACGAATCATCCGTCAGGTTGGGGCCGGAGACACCGATGCCGCCGCGGCCGTGGCAGGACACACAGTTGGTGCTGTAGATGCCCTCACCAACGGTGAGCCACTTGGCCTGCTCCGGGTCGGTCAAGAAGCCCGTCAGAGTCGCGTAGTCGGGCTCGAGGTTGCCGATTTCGGCAAACTGGCGCAGGGTATCGGCGGCCTTGTCGGCCTCGTACTCCATCCGCGTGTTGACCCACTGCGGACGGGCCAGGTTGATGAAGAGGTACCCGCCGGAGAACAGGATGGTCAGGTAGAACATCGTGGTCCACCACCCGGGAAGCGGGTTGTCGTACTCCTGAATCCCGTCGTAGACGTGACCGGTGACCGGGGCGTTCCCTTCCGGGTCTGCGGCAGCTGGGTTGATTGAATCGGACATGGGGAGAGTTTGTGCGTGTGATTTCTGTGGCGGGGTGGGAGCGCGGCGCGGTTCGCGGCCACGCTCCCCGGGAGGTCAGGCGAGGCGGTCGTCGATGGGACCGTCCTCATCATCCGTCAGTGGGATCCGGGACCAGTCGCTGACCTCACGGCGCGAACGCGTGAGGACCCAGACAACGGTTCCGACAAAGACAGCCACGAAGATCACGAGGCCGATGGTGGCAAAGTGAGTCAGGAGGCCATTACTGAGTACGTCTCGGAGCATTACTGACCTCCTTCGCCGGCATTGATGCCGGCGGTCTTGAGATCCGCCGTGGGAACAGAACCCTTCAGCTGGCCGACCTTCTCCTCGACTTCCTCGGGCTCAGGCTCCTTGAAGATGTCGATCCCAAGGCGCTGGATGTACGCGATCAACGCGACGACCTTGCGATCACTGAGATCGATCGCCTTGCCGCCAGGCGTCACGTAGGGCGAGTCCCCGTTCTGCGCGACGAATTCCGCAGCGTAGCTCTCGGCCTGGGCATGCGCGTCTTCGATGGAACTCGTGACCTCCTCGTCGGAGTACGGAACACCGAGGATCTTCATGGCTCGCATGCGCGCTGGGATCCCCGCGAAGTCGAGCTTGTTCTTCATGAGGTGCGCGTACACCGGCATGATCGAGCCCGGGGACATCTGGGACGGCTGCTCAAAGTGCAGCACGTGCCACTGGGTCGACTGCTTGCCGCCCTCGCGGGCCAGGTCCGGACCAATGCGGCGACTGCCCCACTGGAACGGGTGGTCGTACACAAACTCACCCGGCTTGCTGTACTCGCCGTAGCGCTTGGTCTCGGCCAGCATGGCGCGGATCATCTGGCTGTGGCAGTTGTAGCAGCCCTCTTCGATGTAGATGTCCCGGCCGACGAGCTCGAGCGAGGTGTAGGGCGTCACGGTCGCGATCGTCGGGACGTTCGAGCGAATCACGAACGTCGGGATGATCTCGAACAGCGACGCGACCAGAACGGCCGCGGTGGTCCACAGCGTGAAGCGCATGGGCTTGCGCTCCCAGCGGCGGTGCCACCAGAAGGTGTTGAACACCTCAAGCTTCTTCGCGGAGTCAAGCACGGCGACCATGGTCGGCTCCGGCTTGATCTCACGCTCGAAGACCGCCGAGAGCGGCGCAGCCTCGTGAACCTCGACCTCGTACTCGGACGGACGGGCCGCCCAGGTGCGATAGAGGTTGTAGGCACCAATCAGTGCGCCGGTCAGGAACATCGCTCCGCCGATCGCGCGGATGATGTAGAAGGGCAGGATGCGCAGGGTGGTTTCGATGAACTCCGGGTAGGCCAGCTGGCCTTCCGGGGTCAGCGCGCGCCACATCAGTCCCTGGGTCACGCCTGCGACGTACATCGAGATGACGTAGAGCAGGATGCCGACCGTGGCGAGCCAGAAGTGGGTCGTGGCCAGCTTGACGCTGTGCAGCGGAGCCTGGAAGAGTCGCGGCGCCAGCCAGTAGATCATGCCGAAGGCCATGAAGCCGTTCCAGCCGAGGGCGCCGGCGTGCACGTGACCAATGGTCCAGTCCGTGTAGTGGCTCAGCGAGTTGACCGACTTGATCGAGAGCAGCGGGCCCTCGAAGGTGGCCATGCCATAGAAGGTGATGGCGACCACGAAGAACTTGAGCACGGGGTCGGTCGTGACCTTGTGCCACGCGCCGCGCAGCGTGAGGAGACCGTTGATCATCCCGCCCCAGCTCGGCATCCAAAGCATGAGCGAGAACAGCATCCCGACGGTGTTAGCCCACTCGGGCAGAGCCGTGTAGTGCAGGTGGTGCGGACCCGCCCAGATGTAGATGAAGACGAGCGACCAGAAGTGGATGATCGACAGCCTGTACGAGAAGACCGGGCGACCCGCCGCTTTCGGCAGGAAGTAGTACATCAGGCCAAGGAACGGCGTGGTCAGGAAGAACGCCACCGCGTTATGCCCGTACCACCACTGCATGAACGCGTCTTGGACACCGGCGTAGAGCGAATAGCTCTTGAAGAGCCCGGCCGGCACCACGAGGTTGTTGAAGATGTGCAGGATCGCGACCGTCACGATCGTCGCGATGTAGAACCAGAGGGCCACGTACATGTGGCGCTCGCGGCGTTGAATCAGCGTTCCGAAGAAGTTGACCGCGAAGGCCACCCAGACGACCGCGATGGCGATGTCGATCGGCCACTCCAGCTCGGCGTACTCACGGCTCTGGCTGATGCCGAGCGGGAGAGTGATCGCCGCCGAGACGATGATCGCTTGCCAGCCCCAGAAGTGAAACAGCGATAGCTTCCTCGAGAACATTCGCGCCTTACAGAGGCGCTGCGTCGAGTAGTAGACGGCGCAGAAGATCGCGTTGCCTGCAAACGCGAAGATGGCCGCGTTCGTGTGCAACGGGCGGAGACGCCCGAACGTCAGCCACTCCTGGCCAAAGCTGAGGCTCGGCCAGCGGAGCTGGAGCGCGATGAAGAGGCCCGCGAGGAAGGCAACGAGAGCCCAGCCGTAGGTCGCGAAGAGAAAGTAGCGAACGATCGAGTCGTCGTATGAAAAGCGCTCGGTCGCGACCTTTGGGGCTTTTGCGCCCGGTATGTCGATGCTTGCCTGACTTTGCATGGTCATTGAATGAGGAAGCGTGGTGCGCGCCTCAGGGATGGGTCAAAACTGGGGGGTTGGGTCGGTGGGATGGGGAGCAGCGGGGCCATGGGGCGACCGCGGGGCTCGGCTATGTTCTGCGGGTCAGCCTGTCCCACCCTGGATGTCGGGCCCGTCGGGGCTCTGCAGGGCTTCAGCCACGAAGTCGCACAGGGGCGTAGGCGCGCCCTCCTTGCGCGTCACCTCGCTCAGGAGGGTCTTCCCGAGGACGTGCTGCTCCTGGAGAATGACCTTGTTCAAGAGGCTGTGGAGCGGGCACAGCTTGTTGCCGTGGCTCGCAAGACTCAGCGGGCAGCTGTTGATCGGCTGGATGGGATCGACCTCGTTGACGACGTCAAGAAGGGTGATCTGGTTGGCTGGCTTGGCCAGCGCGTAGCCGCCGCCAATGCCCCGCTGAGCGGTGATCAGACCGCCGCGGACCAAGGGCTGGAACACCTTGGGGAGGTAGCTAGACGGAACTTGAGTCGCCTGGGCGATCTGGGTCTTCGTCTGGGCCTCATTCGGATGCTGGGCGAGCCATACGACGGCCCGAAGGGCGTACTCGGCTGTTTGTGTCAGTGCCATGGGTGGATTGGGTCACTCCTGCGCTGCCCCGGAAGGGCACCTGGCGGGCCCGCCAGGATTCAAGAGTTCAAGACCTTGATGTCCACAATATCGCCACCCGAGGCCTCGGTATAGAGGAGTTACTTGTCTTCTTGACCTCTTCCATTTCAAGAATCTCGCAAGGTCATGCCCAGTAGCCACTTAGGCGCACTGCTCAATTCACAGGGGACAGTGTTCACTGTTATTCTAAGATGCCAAAGCCTTCGAAAAGTGACCTTCATGCCTCCACCTTACCAAGGTCGGCATGCGGTTCCCCTTAGCCCCTCAAGGCTAAACCCCTATCATGTCGATGGGACCTCGGCGCGCCACGCCATCGTTCCCCAGCTACCGATGACCACCACGATCGACCTGACCCGCACACGAGCGTGCTCGCCAGCCAAGACACCACCCTCAATGGAGACTCGCCCCCACCGGCAGTACTCCTTCGCAACGGCTGACCCAACCGTTTCTAATGATGGGGACGGACGTCGAAGTGGCCCAAGGGGTTCACAGGATCAGTCGAGCACCGGCAGCTCCGCGGCTCTCCCCAAGGAGTCACCTGAGTTTCCACCATGGGCATCCCTCTCGTTGCCCTGGAGAAACCGCAGCCGCCTGGGCTCGGAAAGGCTTCTTCCGCCCGTCAAAGTAGCTTCACCATGATTCCAGCAACATCGCCGACGAACGAGGCCGAGCGCCTTGCTGCCCTCAAGGACCTTGAGGTCCTGGACAGCGAGTTCGAGCCGGAGTTCGATGCACTTGTGAACGCTGCATCCCGCGTGGCAGGTGTACCGATCTCGCTCATCAGCTTGGTGGATCGAGACCGCCAATGGTTCAAAGCGAGCGTCGGCCTTGTTGAGACCTCTGAGGTGGACCGAGAGT
>JBLIHL010000359.1:0-6636 GCA_047635895.1 Paracoccaceae bacterium
CGCCACTCGATTACGAGTGGCGGCCCCCTTTCGTTGCGGAAGGTCCTGGCTTCCCGCCAGGCACCTTTCCATCGCTTCGCGGCTACTTGCCGGCCAGCTTGAGGATCGCCTTGCCGCGCGTCACGACGCGGGCGTCCGCGTTCTTCTCGATGAACTTGTCGAGCTTCTTGAGCGCCTTCTCGTCAAGGCCATCCTCGGCGAGCTTGCCCTCGATCTTGGCGTAGGACTTGGCGACCTTGAGGTCTGTCTTCATCTCGTCCGACTTGAAGGTCTCGTCCAGCTTGGCGACCTGCTCGTCGAAGCTAGCGAGGCCCTTGACGCCCTTCTCAAGCGACTCGAAGAGATCCTCGGCCTCGATCAGGTAGGCGTTCTCCAGCATCCAGTCGATGCGCTTGAACTGCGCCTCGATGTCCTTCTGGAACACCTTGGCCAGCTCGGCACCGGCGGCGGCATCTTCGCCTTCCGAACCAGCGACCTTCTCAGCCGCTGCCATCGCCTTGGCGTAGTCCGACTTGGCGAACGACTTGTAGGCGCTCTTCAGCGACTTCGGAGCGTCCTTCGGACCCTTCTTAGCGTTCGCGATCTCGTTGTCGATCGCGTCCATGATCTTGCTATGCATCGAGCCAGGGTGGCCCTTCATGATGATCTCGCCGTCGGCGGAGAGAAGCGCGAAGTTCGGGATGCCCTTGGCACCCGTGTTGAACGGGCGCTCCGACGTCCACATTGCATTCGTTCCCATCCACTTCCGGTCCCAGGCGAAGCGCTCTGCTTCCGAAGCAGTGGCTCCCTGGACCTCGACGAAAATGACGACCAAATCGTCGCCGTACTCAGCTGCAGTCTTGATAGCCGAGGGCACCGCCCCCGAAACACAAGGGCCTCAGCGGGTGCCCCAGAACTCGATCAAAACGGGCTTGCCCTTGAGCTCCGCGAGGCTCTTGATCCCCATGGAGTTCGTCGGGGCGGAGCGGAACGAGTAGGTCGGATTGGCGCCGACGTCAACGACCCCTTGCGCCATGGCGCTGCTCGAGAAAAGCACACCGGCGGCGAGGCCGAATGAGATGAGTGGTTTGATCATGATGCCAATAATCTAACCGCCCCCCAGGCACCGGGAAGGGGCCAATCGCCGTTCCCGCCCGGCTGCTCCGGCGGAATCCACAGATCCAGGGGGACCGGCGTCTCGCCCTGGGGCCTTTGCGTTTCCCTTACGAGATGGGCCCGAACCGCATCGGCGGCAGCCTACTCAACCCGGAAACGGAGCAGCTCCGACCGCGCGATTCCTCCCGCGGCCTGCGGGTCACGGACCCACCACTGTCCATCAAAGGCCAGCCCAACCATCGCCGGCGTCTGGGTCAATGGGAAGCGCCAGGTCGCGTAGCCTGTGCCGTCCGGGGCGGACGCCACGAACGTGGGGCCGAGCGGAAGGCCCAGCGAGCGCACCGCCAGCGGGCCGCCCAGGCCGCCGAGCGCGGACAGGCGCAGGCGCATGGCCGCGAACGTGCCGCTGAGCTCGGACTGAACGCCGATGCGGAAGTTGTCAGCGCCGAAGAACGGGGACGCCGTGATGATCGAGCGCGGCGCCACGCCGCCCGTCCCGACAACCTCACCGGTCCCGAGCGGCTCCGGGTTGAGCGCGCCCGCGCCGCGCTCAGAGCGCAGCGTAGGACGGTCGAACGGGAAGGTCTCTGCGGCCACACGGGGGTCCGTGAGCGCGTGCAGGAACTCGGTGATGTTGTCGACGTCTTGGGCCGGAATGACCAGCCCGTTGAGCACCGGGTCGAGGGCATCGAAACCGCCGCCGACGCCCGTTCCGTAGATTGCCACGGTGTCCCGCAGGTCCGTCATCGTGGGCGCGCCGTTGTGGAACCAATGGCCGCGCAGGGCGACGTTGCGCAGGGAAGGCGTCTTGAACTTGCCGCGGTCCTGGGGGTCGCCCGTCACGGCCATTCGGCCCGTATCCTCCGAAGAGGGGCGCAGCGCGAGGCCGTGGTAGCCGTTGTTCGCGAAGAGCGGCGGCGAGTGGCAGACCGCGCAGGCCGCGGTGCTATCAAACGCCAGCATGCCCCGCAGCTGCGTGGGCGTCAGGGCCGAGGTGATCCCGCGCTGATAGTCGTCCCACGGCGTCTGGTCAGGCACGAGCGTGCGCTGGTAGGTCGCGAGCGCAAAGGCGATCCGAACGGGCGTGATCTCGGGCGTCCCGAAGGCCTGCAGGAACAGGGCGGGGTACGTGGGATCGGCGCTGAGTGCGGCCTGGGTGTCCGGCGGGAGCTGGCTCGCGAGGGCCAGGGGACGGACGTTCGCAAGGCGATCTGTTAGCGGACCGAATGAGCGGCCCTGGTCCGCCATCTCGACGTCGGAGAGGAGGGGCCCGAGCGACTGGGTCTCGAGGGCGCCGCCGCTGGAGATGATGGTTATACCGGTGACGGGATCGGCGAATTTGCCGTCTGCGCGGCCATCCCAGAAGAGCTCGTCGAAGTATCCGCCCGTGAGATTGGTCGGGGAGTACCGGCCCGTGACCTGTGCTTCAAGGCCGAAGCGACCGTCGGGCTCGAAGTGCCCGAAAGTGTCCGCGCGGACGACGCCCGGGGAGCCGGTGCTGTCGTCGGCCGTCCCAAGGACTCCGTCGGGCCCGGGGTTCCGGACGCTGAGTCCCATGCGGGGATCGCTGCCACCTGCGCTTGGAAAATGGCAGGTGCCGCAGGCGATGGAACCATCGCTCGAGAGCTGCTCGTCCCAGAACAAGATCTTGCCCAGGACGGCTTTCTCAGCCGTGACCGGGTTCTCCGGCGGCGCCGGGGGCGGCGTCAGATAGCCCTGACCCAAGGCGGCGGAGGCCATGAGGCCTGCCAGACCGGCCTGGAGGGCGATGGCGCGACTCTGACGAGCGAAGCCAGCGTAAGTTCGGGAGCAAGTAGTGTTCGGCACGGTTCCTGGGAGTGAACGGAGAGAGCGGACCTTCGTCCAATTCTAGTCCGTTCCAGGTGCTGCGGTAGTGTGACTCCGCGTCGCGGCAGCTTCCGGCCCCGCCCCACGCCCGCTCAGGACGCCCAGGAAAGGTCGCTCCACCAGCCAGTAGGAGGCGGCTCCAACGGCGCACGTCGCGAAGAAAAACGCTGGGCCGAGCCAGCCCGCCGGTAGCCCCAGAGCGCCGCCGCGCTCGACGAAGTAGCCGAGGACGAGGGCGTGCAGGAGGTAGACGCTGTAGCTGATCTGACCGAGCCAGCGAAGAGGGGCCCACGACGCGACCGCGCGGAGCCAGCCCGACGGCTGCAGCGCGCCGACCAGGACGGCGGCCCAGAGGAGCGCAAAGAGATCGAACCAGAGGTGAAAGCGCGTGTGCTCTATCGGTGTCCCCTGCGGTACCCCCTGCAGGGCTCCCCAGATCGACGGCGTCAGGAGGACCAGGCATACCGCAGAGAGCGTCCCCGCCAGCTTCAGGACGAGCTGGGTTCGTTCGCTGGTCTTCGAGAAATACGGCGCCCCGACCGCCAGGGCCGACCCCACCAGGAAGATCGGCAGGAAGGGTGCCACGTTGGGCCGATAGTGCGGCGGCTCGCTCGTGAAGTCCGGGGCGAAGACCAGGCGCAGGCCAATGGCCATCGCGGCGAGAACGCCAATCCGCGCCAGAGGGCTACGGAGCGGGCCGAGGACGAGCACCAGAACGGGCAGCGTCAGGTAGAAGAGCACCTCGACCGGGATCGTCCAGAAGTGATGCTCGGCGCGTAGCAGGACCAGGTGCTCGAGGGCGGGCCCGGCCTGCATGACCCCCAGGGCCACGAGGACGCCGAGGGTCAGCGCATAGGCGGGGACGATCCGGAGCAATCGGCGGGCGGCGAAGCGTCGCCAGCAGATTGGCTCGCGCTGACTGACGCGGCCCAGGAGCTGTCCGGTCAGAAGGAAGCTCGACAGCACGAAGAATAGGAACACGCCCGGCCTCCCCAGCCCGTTCGCATGGAGCCCCGGCGCAAGGTCCAAACCGGCATTGCTCGCGTGCGACGCCAGCACCAGGAGCACGGCGAGTCCGCGGAGGCCGTCGAGTGGCTCGAGTCGATTCACGCGGAGAGCCTACACCAGCGCCGAGGTTTCTCCGCGGTGGAGAGTCGGCCCGCCTGCGAGGCATGCATCAGAGTTCGCTGAACCTGCATGCCCCCCGCCCTCTTTATCCAGCGCTCTTCCGAGCGCGCTGAAGCCCATCCGGGGGGTCGAGATGGGTAGCGTCCACCCGCAGAACCTCCCCTCAATCTCCACTTTTGCCCGGAAGTCGTCTCGTCGGGCAGGGACGGCGCGCTGTGACGGCTTAGACTCCCCCCCAGATCAGGCTCCTGCCCCTTGCGGGAGCCTCCCTGCCCCCCCGATTAGCCGGGCCCCGCCCGACCTGAAGCCCGCGGCCAAGACCACCATGTGCCCTTCTCCGACTGAATCGACCCCCAGGGACGGCGCGTCCGACGCTGCCCCGACCCCCGACGACGCGCCTCGACTGAACTTCGTCGAGCAAGAGGTCGAGAAGTACATGGCGGCGGGTCAGGCCGAAGGCGGCATCGTCACGCGCTTCCCACCCGAGCCCAACGGCTACCTGCACATCGGCCACGCCAAGGCGATCTGCGTCGACTTCGGCATCGCGGAGAAGTTCGGCGGGCGCTGCAACCTGCGCTTCGACGATACGAACCCGGCGAAGGAGAGCCAGGAGTTCGTCGACGCCATCAAGGACGACATTCGCTGGCTCGGCTTCAACTGGCACGGCGACGAGCTGTTCACCTCGGACTACTTCGAGGACCTGTACGGCTTTGCGGTGCAGCTCATCAAGAAAGGCGTCGCGTACGTGTGTCACCTGTCCGCCGAGGACACGCGTGGCTACCGAGGCACGCCCCACGAGCCCGGCAAGGACAGTCCCCACCGTGACCGGTCGGTCGAGGAGAACCTCGCGCTGTTCCAGTCGATGCGGGACGGTGAACTGCCCGACGGGACGTGCACGCTCCGCGCCAAGATCGACATGGCGCACGCGAACCTCAACATGCGCGACCCGGTGCTGTACCGAATCGCGCGCGCACACCACCACCGCACGGGCGACGCGTGGTGCATCTACCCGATGTACGACTTCGCCCACGGGCAGTCAGATGCGATCGAGGGCGTCACGCACTCGCTCTGCAGCCTGGAGTTCGAGAATCACCGTCCTCTGTACGACTGGTTCCTCGAGAACATTGACGGCATCGGGTCTCCCCGCCAGATCGAGTTCGCGCGCCTCAACCTGACCTACACGATCACGTCCAAGCGCAAGCTCGCGGAGCTCGTCGAGGGCGGGCACGTGACCGGCTGGGACGACCCGCGGATGCCCACCATCCGCGGGCTCCGGAAGCGTGGCTACACGCCCGACGCCATCAGGAACATGTGCACCGCAGTGGGCCTCACGAAGTTCAACGCGCTCCACGACATGCACCTCCTGGAGAACGCGCTCCGCGAGGACCTGAACAAGCGAGCGGACCGCCGCATGGCCGTCCTGCATCCCCTGAAGGTGGTCATCACAAACATCGGCGAGGACGAGTCGATCCCCTGCGAGGCCGTGAACAACCCCGAGGACAGCGAGGTCACGACGCGCACGCTGAACCTGACCCGCGAGATCTGGATCGAGCAGGACGACTTCCGCGAGGAAGCTCCGCGCAAGTTCTTCCGGCTCAAGGCGGACGGTGACGCTCGGCTGCTCTTCGGCTTCGTCATCCACTGCGATGAGGTCATCAAGGACGCGTCCGGTGAGATCGTCGAGCTGCGCTGCACCTACAACCCCGAAACCGGCGGCGGAAAGACGCCGGAGGGCATGAAGAAGGTGAAGGGCATCATCCATTGGGTGAGCGCCCCCGGCGCCGTCAACGCCGAGGTCCGCGTCTACGACCACCTCTTCCGTGAGCCGCAGCCCGGCGCCGACGGACGCACCCTTGAGGATGACCTGAACCCGAACTCGATCGAGGTCGTGTCGAACGCCAAGCTCGAGCCGGCGCTCGGCGCAGCCGCGGCAGGCGAACGGTTCCAGTTTGTACGTCTCGGGTACTTTGTGCGTACGGACGAGGAGGGCATGGTCTTCAACCGAGCCGTCGCGCTCCGAGACTCTTGGGCCAAGATCGAAAAGAAAGGCTGAGCCCCGTCCGGACGGTCAAGAACGGCCGCCGGTTGGGCTATAGTGCCCTCATGAACAGGGCTAGCCGTTGGATCTCAGGGCTGCTGCCGCTCGCGCTTCTCGCGTGCGGCAGCGACGCTACCGCACCGAAGACCGAGACTGCATCCTCGGATGTCGCAGCCGGGCCTTCGGGAGCCGCCGCGGGAATAGACAAAGCACCGCGCGTGACCGAGCCGGACGCCTACGAGTTCCGGCTGGAGTCGCCGCGCGAGCTCATCACGCGAGACAACGCCTTCCGCGTCGTGTGGTTTCCCTCGGAGGGTCGGATCCCGATCAACGAGCACTTCACCGTCGACGTCACGGTGACGAAGAACGATGAGGCCCGCACGCCGGTCGAGGGCGCGCTCGTCACCATGAGCTGCTTCATGCCCGAGCACGGGCACGGAATGCTCCGCGAGCCGAGGTCCGACGAGCTCGGCGAGGGCAAGTACCGCGTCAACGGGTTCCTCCTGCACATGGATGGCTACTGGACG
>JBLIHL010000360.1:0-6620 GCA_047635895.1 Paracoccaceae bacterium
GCCCTTGGCACTCGGCGCACGCGCCGCCAGGGCCTTCTTGAGCACGACGTTGAGGTCGCCCGTCGACACGCGCTGATGCGCCTGCTCGAAGAGATCCTTGGCCACACCGATCAACTCGTGGGTACGGAGCCCCTCCTTCGCAGAAAGGAAGACGATCGGGCAGTAGCTCATGCCAGGGAGCTGAGCATCGAGGTACTCGCGGAACTTCTCAGGGGTCTGGTCCCCCTCCACGAGATCCCACTTGTTAGCCGCCAGGATGGTCGGCTTGAAGCGGTCGATCGCGTAGCGCGCGAGGTTCTTCTCGATCGACGAAAGTCGCCGCGTCACGTCGAAGAGCAGAATGACCACGTCCGCGCGCCGGATCGTCCGCAGGCTGCGTGCGTCCGAGAAAAACTCGATCGCGTCCTCCACCTTGGACCGCTTGCGGACGCCCGCTGTGTCGATCACGGTGAACGTTTCGCCGTCCCTCTCGAACACCACGTCCACGGCATCGCGGGTCGTGCCCTCGATCTCGGACACGATCATGCGCTCCTCACCAGCGAGCTGGTTCACGAGCGTCGACTTGCCCGCGTTCCGGCGCCCGATGACCGCGATTTTCATCAGCGGCGTGTCGCCCGGCTTCTCTTCGGGCGCGCCCGGGAGCAGGTCGATCATCTTCTGGCGAAGGTCTTGGAGCCCCTCACCGTTCTGAGCACTGATCACGTTCGGCTGACCGCCGATGCCCAGCTTGTAGAACGATTCAACCTCCCAGTCGAATCCGGCGCCTTCCGCCTTATTCACCACGAGGAGCACGGGCACGTTCGATCCGCGCAGAAGGTTCGCGACCATCTGGTCGGGCGGAGTCAGGCCATCCCGCACGTCCACCACGAACAGAACGAGGTCGGCGCCCTGGAGCGCTACATTCACCTGGGCTTCGACGTGCGGACCGAGGTCGTCGCGATCCACGATTCCAAGTCCACCGGTGTCGACAACCTCGACCCAGCGATCCCCTTCCTTGACGGATAGGCGCGCCGGTACGGCGATCCTGTCACGGGTGACGCCAGCGGTTGGCTCGACGATGGCCACACGGCTTCCGCAGAAGCGGTTCAACAGCGTCGACTTGCCAACGTTGGGCCGCCCCACCAGGGCCACCCTTGGCAATGGAATGGTCGAAACGCGAGGAGTCGTCGGCTCGGAAGCCTCTTCTGAGTCAAACTCGAGAGGCACGATCTCGTCCGCATCACTGCGGTCGAGGGGATCGGGGGTTTGTTGCATATATGGAGGGGGGATTCGTCAAGCGATCCCAAGCATGCGGTGCACCTGGGGCAGGACACGAACGTCCAGACCGAGGTCCCGCGCATTTTCCACGACCGTAACGAGGTCCTGGAATTCCGGAGCACTCACGCCACCCATGGGCGTCGCGGGTGCGATGAAGACGGGGCAGTCAGGGGCCCGCCGGGCCACGTCTTCGAAGAGTTCATCATACTCGCGAACGGGCTTGCCACCGCTCACGACAACCTTGACGCAGGCGTCATGGTCTTGAATCAAGTCAAGGCAGCGTCGCCGCGCCATGGCCCAGTCATCCGACGTACGAGGCGCTGGCTCGTTGATCGGGGAGAGGACGGACCCCTCGTCGTCACTCTCGTCGTCACTCTCGTCGTCACCCTCAGCGCTGACGATGAGCGGCTCTAGCTCGACTGGCTCGTCCATGTCGGACGGCAGCTTAAGGTCCAGACTCACGTGATCGATCACGTCGAGCACCCGGGCCAGCGACTCTGGGTGCGCGCCAGCGGTCTCCAGGTGAATCCGGCGTGAGCCCAGCATGGGCCGCAAAGCACGGATGAATTCCGGCCACATCAGAGGCTCGCCGCCCGTAATGCTGACGGTCCGAGGCTCGCCCGGCTCGACGCCAGCAATCCAGAGGGCGACCTGGAACGGCGAAGCGACGCGCTTCTCTCGCTGGGGTGGCTCGCCGTCGCGGTGGATGCGCGCCGGGCTCTCAGGGCGCATGGCCCAGGATCCAGGCGTGTCGCACCAGCGACATCGTAGCGGACACCCTGCCAGGCGCAGGAATACCTGCGCCTCCCCTACGAAGCTGCCCTCGCCCTGAAAAGAAGCAAAGACCTCGACAACGGGCGCGACGACGCGTGAAAGGGAGCTGGTCATGGCGCCTGGGAAATAGGTTCCAGGTGCGAGGCGTGGCCACAGGAGTGGAACCACGCGAAGAACTCCAGGAGCGTGTCGTGGATTTAACGATCCGCGACAAGCCCCTAGTTCTCAGTCAGGATCCGAATCAGATCCAGGCCCGAATCTCAGTCGTCCTTCTTGCCCTTGGCGGCTTTGAGCTTGAACTTGGTCCGAACCTTGGGAAGGCCGTAGACCGAGTCGTTGTCACTGACACGCCCGTCCTCCATCAGTTTGAGGAGACGTTCTTTGCGCGTGAAGACACTACGCTCACCGACGAGCGTGTTGATGCCACGAAGGCTGGGATGGATCGACATGATATTTGGGGGGCCAGCGGGTCGTGCTGGGCGCGAAGAAAATAGGCCCTCGGGGTGGCGAGCGCCACATTTGAGGACCGAAATGGTCAGGAAAGGTGCCGGCGGGCTCCATTGGAGCCGGCTGAGGACCCTACTGGGGACCCAGATAGGGTCCCGAACGGGGCCCCACCCAAGCCGGCGGAGGATCAGCGATAGGGATCGATATTGACGACGTAGGCGCTCCTGAACTCCTGGGCGCCACCTTGGCCGCTGCGGAGCTCCTTGAGCTCACCCCTGAGGGAGTCCAGTTCAGCCTGAGTTTTGGCCGCTCCCACGAAGATAAAGAGCCGGCCATCGGATTCGACCGGGTGAATCACAGGGAAACGCTCACCATAGAGGTAGTCATAGGTCTCCATGGCCATGCGAGCGTGGTCGTCGGACGCCTCGTATGTGATCGCCATGATCGTGTACTTCATCGCAGGACTCTGGAAGATTTTATCCTCCGCGGTCAGCACTCGTCCCGCCTGTGCTAAAGCGTCCTGGTCCGAAGAGGCCTCGCGGCTCCCTGGCAGCGGAACAACCGCACCGCTGGGAGCTCCTCCCTGAACCACTGAACCCGCATCGCTGGCCCCGCCCCGGCCGGCATAGGCCAAGCCGCTGAAGTCCAACCTGCCGCCCGCGGGGCCTGCGCCCCTGCCGGCGGATGGCTCCTGGCGCTGCCCCAGAGCGGGAGCGTCAAACACCATGCTGGTGGATGAGGATCCCCCATCCCGGCCGACGCTAGCATCGCCCACAGGTGAGGATCCAGGAGCGCTCCGAGCCCCGGCGGAGTAGCCCATCACGAAGACGGTCGCAACGACCACCGCCGCGACCAGCAAGAAGGTCCGAGCGCTCATCGGCATCTCGAAGACATCGTCCTCGAGCGAGGCGATAGCGTGCTCCACGTCCTCGTGGGTGGCGTGCCCGAACGGATCCTCATCGAGTTCGGACTCCGGCGTGACGCCCTCAGCAGACCCTGACCCGGAACGCGCCGAAGCGGCTGGTGCGGGCTCGCCAGATTCAGGACCGGATGTGTATCCAGCCGCTCCCGCAGAAGTGTGACCAACAGGGAGGGATCCAGCCCGCGGGCTCGTCGCCACCTGGGTGAGGTCTCCGTGCGACGCCCGATCGAATCCTGGCAGCGCGGGGCCGCTGCGCCTGGACTGCTCCTGCCCATCAACGCCCTCAGGCACCTCGGCTTCGACCTGATCACTTGGCGGTGGAACTCGATGAATGTCCGTAGCCGGACGATCGACCCCAGCTGCAGCCGGAGTTGATTTCGGCGTGCGGGGCCCTGCGGCCGGAAGTTCACCATGGAGGTCACCCGGAAGGTCACCTCGGCGGCCATCGTCCTGCGCCTCCGCCCCAACGCCTGCACCTCGAATGCCGGCGAGGAAGGACCCGACGCTCCCCCCTGCTCGCTGGGAAAGTCGATGTCCGAGCTCGTGGGCCGTCCTGGACGCCTCTGCGCGCCGGCTCTCCTTCTCGCGATCGGCAATCACGCGTCGACGCTCCGCCGCGGCCCGCTCTGCAGACTCGCGGGCCGAGCGCTGAAAAGCTTCGAGCATCGTGACCTTTCGACGAGCCATGACAAGGGGGCCCAACGGGGCGAATCAGAGGAGAGGGCGCTCTCAGGCTGAGACCGCGAAAGGACCGTACGACCTCGGAGGGCCGCATTCAAGAGTCAGCTGGGTGTCGGTTCCGTCAGATGACATATGGACACAAACAGGCCGCAGCTCCGCTGCGGAACTCGCCATCGAACCGCGCGCGAGACGCCCAGCAGCCCCTGGGGTGCTGGGGCAACGCAGTCTCCGGAAGCTGGGGGCCCGCTACGCGGATTCAGCTATTCTCGGGCACGCTCCTAGTTCTTGAGGACGCGGAGGTACCGTTCGATTTCTTCGCGGCGATCCACATCCCCGGGACCTGCGTCGCGGAGCGCCTGCTCCAGCGTGGCGACCGCGCCCGACGAGTTCTCGCTGAGATGCTGGCACTCCGCCAGCATCTGCGACACCGCGAGCCCTAGCCCCTTGCCACCCGCACGCGCGTAGTCGGTCGCCTTGAGCAACGAAGCCGCGGCACCACTGAAATCCCCGAGGGCATGTTGCAGCTCGCCTAGCATGTGCCAGCTCATGGTGTCATCAGGGCTTACGACGGTCGCCTCCGTCGCAAACGCCAGCGCCTGCGCGGTCTCACCGGACTCCAGCGCGGCGATCGCCTTGGACTGAAAAAGAGCGCACTGGACCTCGGCAATCCCCTGGGCGGAGCGATCGGCGAAAAGGGCGGCCGCAATCAGGCCGGTCGCAGCGCCCGTTCGCCCCTCACTGAGGGCCAGATCCGCCTCGCTAATCATGGTGAGCGCCACTTCCTTGCGCGTGATCTCATCTGGGTCGGTCCGGAGGGCCACAAACTCAGCGATTGCGGCACGGACGGAGTGATCCTCGCCGAGACTCGCGGCGGCCACGGCCCTCCCGAGCGCCCCCTCGGACTCTTCGCGCAGGAACGTGCGAGCCGTACCGGTCTCAACCTCAGAGGCACCCAACTCCTTCGCCCGCAGGTAGTGCTTGCGAGCCGCACCGCGCTCGCCCTGAACTTGGGCGATCAGCCCGGCCTGCCAGTGATGCCTGGCGAGTTCGACGCCGATCGGCTGGCCCTCGAGATAGAGCTGCTCCAGAACATCCAGGCCCGCGACGAAGTCCTGGCGCACTCCAATCAGGAGCTCCCCATAAGACTGACGAACGTCTACGTCCTCGGGGTCGAAGCGGAGCGACTGCTCCATCCGCTCCATCGCAAGCTCGGGCTGGCCCTCGCCAGACGCCGCCTGCGCCATCAGATAGTAGGCCTGGCCGAGGGGGCGGGCGATGAACGGGAGACCCTCATCTGCTCGGTAAGCGGCCTCCAGGAGGCTGAGCCCTATCTTCGCCCCGCCCTGCGTCACGATGGCGACGACGCCACGGGCGCGCTGGAGCTCTGGAGTGGCGACGCTGCCCGCCGCGATAGCACCGCGCTGGAGCTCGGCCCCCGCAGCTTCCAAGCGCCCCATGGCTGCGTAGATCTCGACTGAGGTGGCATAGGACCGCGGATCCTTCGGGTCTATCGCCCGCGCCTTCTCGACGAACCCGAGCCACTCGGCTTCATTGCCCTCGAGGAACGACATGCGCGCACGCAGGAGCGGCTCTTCGACGCCAAGGCTGGACACGAGCTCGTCGCTGAACGAGTCAAGAACGGCCCGGGCCAGATCTGGACGCCCCTGGTCGATGAGCTCACGGACGTTGACCACCTTGGGATCCATCAGACGGCGCTTCGCCGAGGAAGACTCCGCCTGCGGCGCCGACGCACCGGCCTCCCCATCGGAGGGATCGCCGCAAGCCGGCAAGAGTGCGGCAAGGACAAGCACCGCCCAAGAGATGGCGCTCCCATCACGGACCCGGCGCTGAACCCGGCAAGAGCCGGGGGTGGCCCGTGAGAGCAGAACGGCTACGGAGAACTTGGTCGCGATCATGGGGTCGGAAGAGGGCCGATAAGACAACCTGAAGGAAGGATCAGGCGGCTATTCTGACGTCATGTCCGAGTCCTTGGCAGAAGTAACGGAAAGCGATTCGATTCCGCGCGAGATCGGCCTCACGCCAGATTCGACCGGACACACCACTCTTGACTGCAGAGCGACCCGACCTGACGCCCAGGCGCCCCCTGCGGCCCCTGAACGACGCGGGCTCGCCAAGACGGGTGCGGCAGCGGACCTTGCGACCCTTGAAACGCGCACCGCGAATGCTGAGGCGGACCGAAAGGCCCACCGTAGCCCGGAGCACAGCACCACGGAGCACGACAAGTGACCCAAAACGAGACACAAGAGCTCCGCGAACTCGCAACCGCCCTCGCAGGCGTCACCCGAAGGCGTCAAGTCACCGGCCTGCGCCGCGTGGCGACCCTGGCGCCGCCAGAGCCGCCGACCCGGCAAGCAGCCCCGATAGCAGCAACAACACCTGCCGCAGCCCCCTCAGGAACAACCTCTGCGGTCAATAGTCCGCCCTTGGCCGTTACGGCCGCCGCTGCAGTTCCTACCCAGCAGGTCCCTACCCAGCCGGCCCCCGCGCCGCCGGCTCCCACGCAGCCGCAGACTGGCTA
>JBLIHL010000361.1:0-6608 GCA_047635895.1 Paracoccaceae bacterium
CAACTCCATGATGCCCGTGGGCCAGCTAGAGACCCTGACTGAGGCGGAGGCCGTCGCGCTGGTGGCCTATCTGCAGAGCGACTCCCAGGTGCCCATGCGGCTCACGGAAAGCGGTCTCGACTACGTGTTCGACGAGGAGACCCTTCTCGGCTGGCACGGCGATGAGGGGCTCTGGAGCGTTCAGGACGGCGCGATCACGGGGTCGACGCCAGGGATTGAATCCAACGCCTTCCTGGTGAGTGACTTTGAGGTCCGGGACTTCAGGATGATCGTCAGCGTCAAACTGGATCCGAACGCGGGCAACAGCGGGATTCAATTCCGGAGCCGCGTCACCGAGGATGGCAGCGTCGCCGGGTACCAAGCGGACGTCGGCGTCGGCTGGTGGGGCTTTCTCTACGACGAGCATGGTCGCGGGGTGGTCGCGGAGGCGGTCGACGTGCCGATCGAGCAAGGCGGTTGGAACACCTACGAGATTCTCGCGGTGGGGGATCGTATTCAAACGGCGATCAACGGCCATCGGTGCGTGGACTTCACGGACCCGGAGCCGATGCTGCGCGGGATCATCGCGTTCCAGCTGCACTCAAGCGCAGAGCCGTTCAAAGTCCAGTTCAAGGACCTGCGGCTCGAGCTGGACCCCGAGGCCGTTCTCCAGACGGTCAAGTGATGGCGTCTACAGGTTCCTCCGGCGGATCTCCTGGGAACCGTCGGAGCGACTAACGGAGCAAGGTCAACGCCCTCTCGTCAGTCGAGCAGTTGAGCTCGCTCACCTCGGAGTTCGGTCGGTGTCTTTCCCGTGATGGCCTTGACGGCTTTTCGGAACGCCTTGTCGTCGCTGTAGTGCAGGCGTTGGGCGATCTCCGTGACGGACAGCTTGCTCTCCGTGAGGAGCTCTTTGGCCATGCCCACGCGGACTTCATGCAAGACCGTCCGGAAGGTGACGCCCTCCTTCTGCAGGCGTCGCTGAAGCGTCCTGCGCGTCATCTGCAGCGTGTCGGCGACGCTTTCAACCGCATGGCCTCCAGAGCGGATCGCTTGCTCGACGAGCTGCCGCAGGGGGCTCGTTCCCGCAGGTTGGTCCGTGCTCAGGTCGGCTATGAATCGAAGCTGCTCGTAGAGCATGGGCTCGTAAAGGAGGGATGCCTTCGACAGCTCTCTCGTTTCCATCACGATCTCGTCGTATGGACACCCAAACAAGAGCGGTCCTCGGAGCGCGCGTGCGAAGCTCTCCTTGCTCTGTGGCGCCGCGCGATTGAAGCGGACTTCCTGGGGCGCACAGGACGATCCGCAGACGGCAGCCAGGGCAGCCACCAGGCCGGAGAAAACCCCATCGACTATCTGCTCCTTGGTGGCGCGTGGCCATGGAGCCACAACCGCAACGGTGAAGATCGTCTGCTCTTCAGAAGCCGACGAGGTCACGCGGACTCCTTCAGTGCTCACGAACCGACTGAACGTTTCGAGTGCCATGGCTGGGGTCGGGGCATGGGTGGCGGCCAGTCCGCCGGCACCAGCGAGGCAGAAGTGAAAGCGTTCTCCTGCGTGCAAGCAGAGCAGGTCGTCGTCCAGCAAGCGCTGTGCGGTCTGCAGAAATCTAGGTGTGAGCTCGAGGAGATCATCCTGCCCGAGAGATTCCAGCCAACCTTCCTTGAGCTGCAGCTCCTGCCGAAGCGCAGCTTCGGATACGCCGCCACTCTCGATGTGATGAACGAGGAACTTTAGGAACAGGTGGATTGAGTCCCTTTGGCGCGTAATGCGTGTCGTCATGTCGCCTCAAGAATGGCATGGAAATGCCCTGTTGTCAAATGGTTGACTTCCCCCTACGGCGGCCCTAGCTTCCCGTGGCGCGAAAAGACCCCATTCCTCAGATGACACCGATACCCATGAAATTCAAAGCCATTGCAGCGGTTACCTTGCTGCTCTCGACCATCGTCTTGGCCAATACCGCTTGTCAGTCAGCTGGCGGCGGCTCTTCGGCAGCAGCGTACATGAGCTTCGCTGGCAGCGAATTGCAGCGGCCCGAGGGGTACCGCGAGTGGGTCTTCGTTGGCGAGCCGGTCACGCCGAACGACATGAACGGCGGCAAGGCGCCGTTCCCGGAATTCCACAGCGTCTACATCGATCCAAGGAGTTTCGAACATTACGAGCGTACGGGCGAGTTCCCCGACGGAACGATCCTCGTGAAGGAGCTCGTGAGCGTCGGCTCGAAGGAGGCCGTGAGCGGAAACGGGTACTTCATGGGGGACTTCATCGGGCTCGAAGCCACGGTGAAGAGCGCGGAGCGCTTCCCTGACGAGCCGGGCAACTGGGCGTATTTCAGCTTCTCGAACCCGGGCGGCGCGCTGAAGAGTTCAGCTGAGGCCTTCCCAACGGCGAGCTGCAATGCGTGCCACCAAGGGAATGCGGGAGACGACTTCGTCTTCACCCAGCACTACCCCGTGCTCAGTGAGGCGAAGGGGCGGGGAGGTAGTTCCGCGCGGAAGGGTGCCCCGTTCAAGATCGGTCGCGATGGACAGCTTCAACGGCCAGAGGGCTATCGGCACTGGGTGTTCGTGGGGGCGCCGGTCACGCCGAATGACATGAATGGCGGCAAGGCACCGTTCCCGGATTTCCACAGCATTTACATCGATCCCGAGAGCTTCAAGCACTACGAGCGTACGGGCGAATTCCGTGACGGAACGATCCTCGTGAAGGAGCTCGTGAGCGTCGGGTCGAAGCAGGCCGTGAGTGGAAAGGGGTACTTCATGGGGGACTTCATCGGGCTCGAAGCCACGGTGAAGAGCGCGAAGCACTTCCCCAACGAACCGGGCAACTGGGCGTACTTCAGCTTCTCGAACCCGGGTGGCGCGTTGAAGGATGCAACTGAGGCCTTCCCGACCGCGAGCTGCAACGCGTGCCACCAAGGAAATGCGGGAGAGGACTTCGTCTTCACGCAGTACTACCCAGTGCTCAGCGCTGCCGCCGGCGACAAGGTGGCGGCCTCTTCAGGGAGCGCGATGGTTCCAGCGGATGAGTGGCAAGCCACGGCAGCAACCCCTTCCGGGTCGCGCGGCGGTGTTCCCTTGGATGGAGACGCGCTTTTCAAGTTCCTGAAGGCGGGCAAGTACCTGGACTTTCCGGCGAAGGAGAGCGGCACACATCCTGGTCGTGGACCCCACACGGCGGTAACGGCCCCCGTGCGCGTCTTCTACAACGACGCCTTGAGCAGTTCGTTGAAGGCCGGCAACGCTGAGCACCCGAACGGCGCGGCTGCCGTCAAGGAGATGTTCAGCAAGGGCGGCGACTTGGCGGGTTGGGCCGTCATGGTCAAGACTCAAGCGAGTAGCGACGAAGGTCGCGGCTGGCTCTGGTACGAGGTGACGAGCAGCACTGATTCAACGGCCATCGCAGCCATTGGCAACGGTGTACCTGGCTGTGTGTCATGTCATTCCTTCCGTGACCAAGACCTGATTCTCTCTGGATACCCTCTCAGGTGAGAACCGCCCCGGGTCGCAATCCGCGGCTCATCAGCACCCTCGGGCGCGGCGGTACTGATCCGTCGGGCCCGTTTCGCCCCTCAGTGGTTATCCCCGCCGCAAAGTGATTCGGGAAGAACCTGCTCCTGATAGGCGCCTGCTAGGATCTAACGGATGCGCACGCAG
Organism: Paracoccaceae bacterium; assembly: GCA_047635895.1. Taxonomy (GTDB): domain Bacteria; phylum Planctomycetota; class UBA1135; order UBA1135; genus Saltatorellus. Next base: position 3,636 of record JBLIHL010000361.1, read on the forward strand.
CCTCTGATTCGTACGGTGACCTACGGGCTCCTGGCACTACCGAGCATCGTCGCGGGCCAGGAGGCGGGCGACCGGGCGGGAGTGGATTTCGCGCGGGAGATTGAACCGATCTTCGCGGCGCGTTGCGTCGAGTGTCACGGCCCGGACAAGCAGAAGTTCGGGCTGCGCCTCGATCGACGGGGTCCTGCGATGCTCGGCGGGGACTCCGGCGAGCCCGGCATCGTTCCCGGCGCGAGCGCGCGCAGCGAAGTGTTTCGCCGGATCGTGGCGGACGACGATCTGGACCGCATGCCGCCGAGTGGACCGCCCTTGACGGGTGAGGAGACCCTGCTGATCCAGCGCTGGATCGACGAGGGGGCGGCCTGGTCGAACGACGCAGCCGACGCTGCGGACGACGCAGAGATGCAGGGCGCGGAGCACTGGTCATTGCAGCCCATCAGCGACCCGGCGCCGCCACGAGCCGGCGACCCATGGGGCGCCTCTCCGATCGATGCCTTCGTCCTGGCGAGACTGCAGCAGGAGGGGCTTGAGCCCTCGCCCGAGGCGGACCGCGTCACGCTGATCCGGCGCCTGTACCTCGACCTGCACGGGCTGCTACCGACGCCTGCCCAGGTGAATGAGTTTGACCAGGACGATGAGCCGGACGCGTGGGAGAGGCTCGTGGAGCGCGCCCTGGCCAGCCCGCGCTACGGGGAACGCTGGGCCCAGCACTGGCTCGACGCGGTTCAGTACGCCGACACGCACGGGTTCGAGATGAACAACCCGCGCCCGAGCGCGTTCCACTATCGCGACTACGTGATCGGTGCCTTCAACAGCGACCTGCCGTACGACCGCTTCGTCTTCGAGCAGCTTGCGGGCGACACGGTTGGCGTCGATGCAGCCACAGGGTTCTTGGTCGCCGGCGCTTGGGACCAGGTGGTCAGCCAGGAGCCCGCGTACACGATGCTCCAGCGCCAGGACGAGCTCACGGCGATGGTCAACACCACCGGGACCGCGTTCTTGGGATTGACGCTGGGCTGTGCGCGCTGCCACAACCACAAGTTCGACCCCGTATCTCAACGCGAGTTCTATTCGATGACCGCGGTGTTCGCGGGCGTTCGGCACGGTGAGCGAGCGCTCGGTGGGCCCGGGGCCGCGCGGATCCTGAGCCAGCGGGCGGAAATTGCGGCAGAGGCCGCTGCCCTCCGGGCCGAGCTGCCGAGCCTGCGGCCCGCGGCGCGCGCCGATCAGAACGAGGAGCGCTTCGAGCCGCGGAGCGCACGCTCCGTGCGCATGAGCATCCACGCCACCAGCGACGGCGCGGAGCCCTGCATCGACGAGCTTGAGGTTTGGGCCGGCGATACGAACGTGGCGCTCGGCGCGAAGCCCAGCTCGTCGGGCGACTACGCAGGCAACCCGAAGCACCGCCTTGAGCACGTCAGCGACGGACAGTACGGGAACGACCACAGCTGGATCTCTGATCAGTCCGGGCGCGGCTGGATTCAGCTGGACCTTCCCGAGCCCGCGCTGATCGATCGGGTGTCGTGGGGGCGCGACAGGTCAAAGATGTACGGTGATCGCACGGCCATCCATTACACCATCGAGGTCAGCGAGACGCCCGACGTCTGGGTGCAGGTCTCAGGCTCGCAGGATCGACTCCCATTCGGCCAATCAGGAGGGGATGACGCTTCCTTTGCGGCGAGTCCCGAGCTCGTCCAAGGCCTTGCCGGGCTTGAGGAGCGCGCGCGCGAACTCGACGTCAGTGCATTACCGGCGGTCTACGCCGGAAGGCTCGAGCAGCCGGGCCCGACGCATCGCCTGTACCGTGGAGACGTGCTGCAAAGGCGCGAGGCTGTCGCGCCGGACACGCTCGCGGTACTCGGCTCGCTGCAGCTCGCGGCGGACGCTCCCGAGGGTGAACGCCGCGTGGCGCTGGCGCGCTCGATCACCGCGCCCGGCAATCCCCTGACGGCCCGGGTCATGGCCAACCGGGTGTGGCATCACCACTTCGGAGCCGGGATCGTGACCACCCCCGGTGATTTCGGCGCGAACGGCGCCACGCCCTCGCACCCAGGGCTCCTCGACTGGCTGGCCGGCCAGTTCGTGCGAGACGGTTGGTCCGTGAAGCAGCTTCATCGAGCGATTCTCGGCTCCAAAACCTACCGCCAGGCGAGCCGCCCGAGCGAAGCCGGTTTGGCCCGTGACGCGGACGCGCGCCTCCTGTGGCGCTTCCCACCGCGCCGCCTCGAAGCCGAGGTGCTGCGCGACTGCATCCTGCAGCTGAGCGAGAGCCTCGACCTCACGATGGGGGGGCCCGGCTTCAGCACGTTCGAGCCCAACGAGAACTACGTGCGCGTCTACGCTCCCAAGGAGGTCACCGGTCCGGCCGAGTGGCGACGCATGGTCTACAGGCACAAGGTCCGGATGGAGCGCGAGCCTCTCTTCGGTGCTTTCGACCTGCCCGACGCGGGCCAGGTCTGCGCGAAGCGGAGTCGCTCCACGACCGCCATCCAGGCGCTCAACCTCTTCAACGGCCCTTTCGTTCTGGACCACGCGCTACGCATGGCCGCTTGGCTCCAAGTGCCTGGGAATGACCCAGCTAAGGATCCTATTGAGGCGGTCTACCGGCGTGCGTACAGCCGTTCGCCGAACGAGGGAGAAGCAAGCGCGGCGCGGCGCTTCATCGAGCAGTACGGCCTTGCGCCGTTCTGTCGCGCGATCTTCAATTCCAACGAACTGGTGTTCCTCCCATGAGTCACTTCTCCAGGCGAGATCTTCTTGGCCAGATGGGCTCGGGCCTCGGCTTCATGGCCTTGGCCAGTCTGCTCAAGGCGGAAGGACTGCTCGCAGATGATCGCCCGAAAATCGACCCGGGCCGACCGCACGCGCCGCGGCCCCCGCACTTCGCGCCGCGCGCCCGCAACGTCGTCGTGATCTTCTGCAGCGGCGCGCTCAGCCACGTGGACTCGTTCGACTACAAGCCCGAGCTGATCA
>JBLIHL010000362.1:0-6563 GCA_047635895.1 Paracoccaceae bacterium
TTTATGGGCCTGAGGTCCACAAGCCTGGCTCCTTTGCACGCAACTGCCTCCTCGCACGACGGATGATCGAGCGCGACGTGCGCTTCGTGCAGCTCTTTCACCGCGGCTGGGACCACCACTCGATCCTCCCCAAGCAGCTGCCTGGTCAGTGCTACGACGTGGACCAACCGTCCGCCGCCCTCCTCACGGACCTCGCGAACCGGGGCCTACTGGACGACACGATTGTCGTCTTCGCGGGCGAGTTCGGGCGCACCGTCTATGGGCAAGGAAAGCTCGCGCGAAACGACTACGGCCGGGACCACCACCCCCGCTGCTTCTCCGCTTGGCTCGCAGGCGGCGGCATCCAAGGCGGCATGACGTACGGCGAAACCGACGAGTTCAGCTATAACGTCGTTCGCGACCCGGTGGAGGTACGCGACCTTCACGCCACGATGCTGCACCTCTTGGGCGTCGACCACGAGCGGCTGACGTTCCCATTCCAGGGCCTCGACCAAAAGCTCACCGGCGTAGAGAAGGCGCGAGTGATACGAGAGATTCTGGCGTAGATATCGGCGGGAGACAGGGCCGCCGGGCAGCGCGGCTGTGGCGGCGGCGCTGCCCGGCTACGGAGCCGGGGGAAGTCTCAACCTGTTTGGCTGAGTCGGGCTACGGATCACGCTGCGCTGATACGCTGGGAGCCCCTGACTTCCATCCCGGTCCACGCGTTCCATGATGCTCCACGCCATTCTTCTCGGTGCCCTCTCCCTCGGCCTTGCTTCGTTTGCCATGCAGGACCACGACGCCGATTCCTCCTCGCCGAAGGAGCCGCTGGAGTTCGAGCTGGTTCGACCCGAAGGCATGGCGGACGATCAGTCCGGCCCCGTGCTCATCGCGCTCCCGCCCGGCGGGCAGGATCGCGGCATGGTCGAAGCCGGCCTTCAGCGCTACTGGCGCGATGAAGCCATCCGTCTCGGGTGGACCGTGGTGTCCCCCGTCGCGCCGGACGGCCAGCGGCTGCACGGTGACAACCTCCCCAGGGTCTTCGAGCTGATCGATCAGATCGAGAAGCGTTTTTCCGTCGAGGGCGGACGGGTGCACCTTGCGGGCGTTTCCAACGGCGGCCGCACGGCGATGGAGTTAGCACTGGCCCAGCCGGAGCGCTTCGCGTCCCTGAGCCTCCTACCAGGAATGCCCGTCGAGCTCGACCTCGACCGGCTCGAACGACTCACGTCGCTCCCCATGGCGATGTACGTGGGCGGAGATGACGCCGGCTGGCTCGCACCGATGGAGTCGATGCGCGCCCGACTGGAGAGCCTGGGTTCGCCCCCCGCGCGCTTCACGGTATTCGAAGGCGAAGGGCACACGCCCAAGAGCCTGAGCGGTAAGACGCTCTTCCACACGCTTGAGTCGTTCCGCGTTCACTCCGCGCTGCACGACTTCCACGATGCGGCGTCCAAGGCGGATGGAGCCCGGTACTTCGCGCACTTCGCCGACGGAGCGATCTACATGGGAACGGACGCCTCGGAGCGCTGGACGGTCGAGGCGTTTCGAGCGTTTGCCGAGCCGTACTTCTCCAAGGGACGCGGCTGGACCTACGTCGCGAGCGAGCGCCACGTGTACGTGTCCGACGACGGCCAGTCCGCCTGGTTCGACGAGCTGCTGGACAACAGCTCCTACGGCGTGACGCGCGGCACGGGCGTATTCGTGCGGAGCGGCGACCGCTGGCGAATGGCGCAGTACCACCTGACCATTCCGATGCCGAATGACCTGGCCAAGACGTTCGTGGAGATGATCCGCAAAGACGCCGCGGCCAGGTGAGCGGAGTGGGCTTGGCGGTACGCGCCTTCCTGTTGGCGGTACGGAGCCAGGAAATGCCCACAAGAGTGGCTACGACTCGGTGGATTGACACAATGGCGCCATGCGCTACCCCATGATTCAACTGTTCCTCCGTCCTGTGAGCTCAGGGCTCGCCCTCGGCCTTCTTACGCTCGCAGGCTGCGCCGCTCCGCTTACGGAGGGTCCCTCCCGGGCCCCCGTCCAGGCGAGTGCACCGTCGGGTACGTCCTCCTCGAACGCGCTCCTCCTGGCGACCCTCTACTGCAACACGTCCGCCGAGTACGCAGCGGCCTGCCTGAGCACCTATCGCGCTGCTGAGCTCCAGCTCCCGGCGCTGCTGCAGGATGTGGGGCACACGGGGGCCCTGGAGCAAGCGGGTGTCTTCAGCAGCTTCCCGACCGCCATCGTCCTGGACGTCGATGAGACCGTGCTCGACAACTCGCCGTCGGAGGTCCGGCTGATCCAGACCGGAACGAGCTATCCGGAGGGCTGGGACGCATGGTGCATGGAAGGCCAGGCCAGGCCGGTCCCGGGCGCCCTGGAGTTCACCAACCGCGCGGCCGAGCTGGGCGTCACGGTGTTCTACGTCACCAACCGCAAGGCGCACCTCAAGGCCGCCACCCTTCAGAACCTGATCGACCAGGGCTTCCCGATGAAAGCGAACGTCGACACGCTTTTCATGCGCGGCGACCGCCCCGAGTGGCAGTCCGACAAGACGAACCGCCGGGAAGCGATCGCCGCTGAGTACCGCATCGTGATGCTGTTCGGCGACAACACCGGCGACTTCCTGGGCCTCGATCAGGCCCAAGGAACGGCGGCCGAGCGGCTCAGCGCCGTCGAGGATCAGTCGCAGCGCTGGGGCCGATCCTGGTTCATGCTTCCCAATCCCATGTACGGCTACTGGGATGGAGCGGCGCTGGGCTACGACTACAACCGGCCCACCGACGAGATCAACGCGCTGCGCCTCGACGCCATGGATGCAGGCACCCAGCGCCAGTAGCGTCACGATCGATCGGGCAAGTAGCCTGACCGCCGCTCAGGCCACGGTGAGCACGATCAAGCGATCGGCCACCGTCAGGCTGAAGTGTTCGCCCCGATCCGGATTCATCCTCGGGTCACCGCCATAGGGAAGAACCCCGAGGGCCGTCACCCCCTTGGCGAACGTGGAGGCCTGGATCTCAGCGAACGAGACGGAGCGCCCCACCAGGCCAAGCTCATCCGGACCACTGAGACTGATCTCCGCCCCGCCGGTGGAGAAGAGCGCCTCGTAGGCCGCCGCGAGCTCCGGGCGCATCGCGGTATGGGCGAGCAGGTAGCTGAGCACCTGGGGCGTAACGAGGAACTCCCCGCTTCGCTCTTCGAAGAGCTCGCAGTTCCTCGGATCCAGAAACTCGACGATGACCTCAGGACCATTGTCCAGTCTGCGCAGGCGGGACCTCACGAGCACATGACCCAAGACCGTCCGCGCATCGGCTAGATCGGATGACGCCATCCAGTCGCTGGAAAGAAGCGCTACGTGATCAAAACTCCCCAGGTCATGGGCATCCAGCTCGGATGCGTTGGCGTAGTCCCCTTCGACGTGGTGGAACTGGACCCGGTCCGAGGGCGGGGTGGCCTGGGATAGCCAGCGCTCGCGCTCGTTCGCTGGCACGCGCGACATCACCGTGAGATCGAAGTGATCCTGGCCCGACGCGGCGAGTTCGGTGGCCAGTGGTCCAAGCTTGTGGCTCCAGCCGAGGACAAGGATGCGGCGCGCCGCATCTGGACGCTTCTGTGCGGCGCTAGGTGCCACGCCGCTGGCTGCTGGATCCACGGCTGGCACGACTGCGGCCGGTGGCTCGGCCGCGATGGGCGCGCACTCGTCGTAGGTCGTGGAGATCAGCACGAGCAGGTCATCTGCCGCGAGCGGAGTCTCCGAGCGAGGATCGAGGTCGGCTACCAGCCCGTCCTCACCCATGCGAATGGCCCCAAGTACAAGGGCTCGCGGAAACGCACCGAAGAGCGTCCGAGGCACCCGCCCTGCAAATTCGGGGACTGGGCGAACGTACATCGAGTTGCCGGTTCGATGGGAAAGCAGTCCGATGAGCCCCTTCGCAAGCCCCTCGTGCCGAAGGCTCTGGGCGAGCAGCCGACTGATGATCTGCTGGCTTGAGATGATCTCCAGTGGACCGCCGAACGACTCCTCCGCGACGGGGACCTTTTGAACGTCGAAGAGCTCGGCCACGACCAGTGGACGATGATCGGACGCGAGGTGGTACTGGAGCCGGTCCACGGTCAGGAGCGTCTTGACCACGCGGGCGTCCGACGCATCGGCGCCTCCCATCTCAAAGTCGGCTCCTGGGATCACCACAACCGACGCGCGGTTGAGATCGAGGCGCTTCAAATCCTCTGCGTTGAGCGCTGATCCGGAGCGCAGGAAAACCTGGCTCTCGTCCCAGTAGGAACCCAGGTGGTCCCGCAGCCTGGCGCGCACCTCCGCGTCCACCTGCTCGGCCTGCACCACAATCCGGAGCTTCCTGGCCTCGCTACGCTCGAGAAAGCGCTTGAGCCGCCCCTGCGCGGACATGAGCTGACGAACGATCTCTGGCGTCCGATTGGTCCACCCGAGCACCACCACATGATCGCGCATGGAGATCGGAGTCAGCCCCCGCTCCAGTCGCCGCATGGTCCCGAACAGCCACTGGGTCATGATCGCGATCATCGACCCCATGAACAGCACGTACCCCACGATGGTCACGGCCGTGGAGATCACGCGCAGGGCCGTGCCCTGATCATCTCCGAGGTAGCCAGGATCCGTCAGCCGCAGGAAGGACCACCAGATCGCGCTCGCAGGCGTGTCAAACTGCGGCGTCGAGAGCCAGGCAGCCAGCCCGCCGAGGGCGGCGGCGCAGACGACCAGCGCCGCCATCAGGCAGAGCTGATTCAGAACCCCCCGCTGGATCCAGCGTTCCAGGAGGAAGCGTACGCTTGAACCCGACGTGGAGCGCATGGATCAGTGCCCCCCCCCGTCGCCCGAGGCGCCGCTCGAAGGAGCACCCTTCGCGTCCTTGCCAGAGGGCGTGAGCTTCACGAGTTGAACGCGCCGCTTGGACGCATCCAGCACGAGCGCCGTGTAGGGTCCGACCTGAACGACATCACCCTTCGTTGGCAGGCGCCCGAGGCGGGCCGTGATGTGCCCCCCGATCGTGTCTTCCTCTTCTTGCTCATCCTCCGCAAGCTCGAAGTCCAGCCGATCCAGCACCTCTGGGACCGACAGGCGACCGCTAAGCTCAAAGCTCCCGTCGGGAAGAGCGCGAAACTCCGACCCTGAGACGTCGAACTCATCGCCAAGGGGCCCCACGATCTCCTCCAGCGCGTCCTCGCGGAACGCGAGGCCGATCGCCGTGCCGTGCTCATCGAGAACAACCGCGCAGTGCTGTCGGTTGACCTGGACCTCCTGGAGGAAGCTAGAGATCGACATCGTGTCCGGCACGAAGAGTGGCTCGCGTGCGAGCTCCGCGAGCACCGGCGCTTCGCCACGCAGCAGGCTGTCCAGGACGTCCTTGGCGTGAACGATGCCGACGATCGAGTCGAGGCCCTCCCGGCAAAGCGCAAAGCGTGAGTGCCCGCTCGTCCGGATCCGCTCGAGGTTGTCCTCGTTCGATCGCTCCTGGGTGAGGAAGTCCACCTCGACCCTGGGGACAATGATGTGTCGCACCTCGAGCTCGATCATCCGGAAGACGTTCTCCGTGAGCTGGAACTCATGCTCCGAAATATCGCCCGCATGGACGGAGAGCGAAAGGATGCTGCGGATCTCTTCCGCGCTGTGGGAATCGCCATGGCCAAGGTCCGCCGGCAGGCCGAACATCCGCAGGATGCGGTTCGAGATCCAGTTGATCGCGATGATGAACGGCTTGAAGATGAAGTTGAAGACGCGCAGCGTGGAGCTGACCTTCAAGGCCGTCGTCTCGGGCTTGCGGAGCGCCCACATCTTCGGCGCCTGCTCGCCGACGGTCATGTGGAGCGTCGTGATCAAGCCAAACGCCAGGGCGATGGACACGATGGGGAGCCACCCGGCGTTGTCCGCCACGTGGATCCCCATGGCCTCGGCCAGCGCGATCAGGATCACCGAAACCGCAGGCTCGCCGAGTGCGCCCAAGATCAGGCTCGCCAGCGTGATACCGAGCTGGCAGGCCGAGAGGTACTGGTCCAGGTGCCCAAGGATGTGCTGAACCTTGGGCGCGGTGCGGTCGCCTTCGCGGGCCAGCTTGGCCATCCTGGGCTCGCGCACCTTGACCAGCGCGAACTCGGCCGCCACGAAGAAGCCGTTCAGCAGCACGAAGAACACCGTGGCGCCGAGCCTCCATGCAATGCCCGCCGCGTCGATGGATGCGTGACCACTGGTCGCGGCGATCGTTTCGGGGTCGATCACGACGGCACCGCTGCGCGACGCAGAGCCCACATTGGCCTGGTGATGGACTCGATAAACTTCCGGCGGATCTTCATGGTGGTGGCGTGTGCCCGTGTCCCCCTCCGGAAAGTCCCGAGGGTGACGCGGCAATATCGCAGAAGTAGTGGCACCGAAGCGCAACAGAATCGCCCAACTTGCTGGGCAGGATCCGGGCCGCAGATCGTTCGTCTATGGCGCCTACCGCTATTTATCCCCCGAGTCCTCTGGCTCACTGGCCTCCTCTGGCTCCTTGGGCTCCTTGGGCTCATCTGGCCCACCGGACTCTTCTGAACCCTCTGGCTCCTCTGGCTCAACGGCG
>JBLIHL010000363.1:0-6539 GCA_047635895.1 Paracoccaceae bacterium
GCCACCGAGGTCCATGGGGCTGCCCTGGGCGGCCAGGAGCTCTCCGTTGATCTTGGCCTCGCCAGCCACCAGCGCCTTGGCGACCGGTTCGAAGCGCGCCTTCATCTCTGCATCCTTGGACTGCTCAGCCAGTGCCTGGGCCCAGTACATCGTCAGGTAGAACGCCGAGCCGCGGTTGTCGATCTCGCCGACTTTCCTGGAGGGATAGCGCGAGTTCTCAAGGTACTCGCCAATCGCCTGGTCGAGGGTCTCGGCCAGGAGCGCGGCGCGCTTGTTGCCCGAGGTCTCAGCCGCCTTCTCCAGCGACGGGACGATGGCGCAGTACTCACCGAGCGAGTCCCAGCGGAGGTGTCCTTCCTGGATGAACTGCTCGACGTGCTTGGGAGCCGAGCCGCCGGCGCCTGTCTCAAAGAGTCCGCCGCCCTGGAGGAGCGGAACGATCGACAGCATGCGCGCGCTCGTGCCGAGCTCGAGGATCGGGAAGAGGTCGGTCAGGTAGTCACGGAGCACGTTGCCCGTCACCGAGATCGTATCCTCGCCCTTGCGCACGCGCGCCAGTGAGAAGGCCATCGCTTCGACGGGACGCATCATCTGGATGTCGAGGCCGTCCGTGTCGTGCTCCTTGAGGTACTCGTGGACCTTCTTGAGAAGCTCAGCATCGTGGCCGCGGTCCGCGTCGAGCCAGAAGATGGCGGGTGTGCCGGCTGCGCGTGCGCGCGTAACGCCGAGCTTGACCCAGTCGCGGATCGCCTCGTCCTTGGTCTGGCACATGCGGAAGATGTCGCCTTCTTCCACGGGCTGCTCGAGCAGCGTCGCGCCGGCGGCGTCGACAACGCGCATCGTGCCCGCGGCGGCAGCGAAGAACGTCTTGTCGTGCGAACCGTACTCCTCGGCCTTCTTGGCCATGAGCCCGACGTTGGCGACGTTGCCCATGGTGGACGGATCGAACTGACCATTCGCCTGGCAGTCCTCGATCACGGACTGGAACAGCGTCGCGTAGCTGCGGTCAGGAATCAGGCAGACGGTGTCCTGAAGCTCGCCTGCGCGGTTCCACATCTTGCCGCCATCACGGACGACGACCGGCATCGAGGCGTCAATGATGACGTTGTTCGGCAGGTGCAGGTTCGTGATGCCCTTGCGGGAGTCGACCATCGCGAGAGCGGGTCCGGTCTCGTAGCAGGCGGCGATGTCGGCTTCGATCTCCTTCCGCTTGGCCTCGGGCAGACGCTCAAGCTTCTCCAGCACGTCGCTGAGCCCGTTAGCGAGGTTGGCCCCGATTTCGGTGAGCTCGGCCGAGTGCTTGTCGAGCGCATCCTTGAAGTAGACGGCGACGCAGTGCCCGAACATGGCCGGGTCGGACACCTTCATCATGGTGGCCTTGAGGTGCAGCGAGAACAGGACGTCCTGCTCCTTGGCGCTCGCGATCTCGCGCGCGAAGTACTCGCGCAGCTTCGAGACGCTCATGGTGGCGGCGTCGATGACCTCGCCCTCGAGGAGCGCAATGCCGTCCTTGAGCACCGTCTTGGTACCCGCGGCGTCGGTGAACTCGATGCGTGCTTCCGTCGGTGAAGACAGGGTCACCGACTTCTCGCTATCGAAGAAGTCGCCGGACTCCATGAACGCGACGCGGGACTTCGAGCCGCTGGTCGGCCAGTCCTTCATCATGCGGTGCGGGTGCTTCTGGGCGAACGACTTGACCGACGCAGCGGGGCGGCGGTCGGAGTTGCCTTCACGCAGGACCGGGTTGACCGCGGATCCGAGGACGACGGCGAAGCGCTTCTGCAGCGCCTTCTCCTCGTCGGTCTTGGCCTCTCCCGGATAGGACGGGACGTCATAGCCCTGCTTCTGGAGCTCTTCGATCGCGTCCTGGAGCTGGGGGATCGACGCGCTGATGTTCGGCAGCTTGATGATGTTCGCGTCGGGCGTCTTGGCGAGCTCGCCGAGGCGCTGGAGCTCGTCCGGGATCTTCTGGTCCTCGGTGAGGTTCTCCGGGAAGTTCGCCAGGATGCGACCGGCGAGGGAGATATCCGCGGTGGTGATCTCGACGCCGGTGCCGTGCGTGAAGGCCTGGAGGACGGGGAGAAGGCTGTGGGTGGCGAGGGCAGGGGCCTCGTCAATCTTGGTCCAGGTGATCTTGGCGGAAGACATGGGCGGTGCGTGTCGGTGCGTCGAAAGGGGGCGGGGGAGAGCCGAAATCGGCTCCTTTGAGCCAACAGGTTAGTGCGTGGCGGCTTGAAGGGCCGACCCTTGTGCCCCTGAAACCGCTCTGGGCCAGGAAATGGGGGGTCCGGACGCCTTGGTGCGGCGCCCGGGACCATACTCGCGGCCATGGAGCGGCTCGGTTACAGCCAGTTTGTCGAGGCTCGGCGGGAGTTCGATCATGCGGTCGCGCGATCCGGCGAGCTGGCGGGGAGCTGTTGGCTCTCACCCTGGCAGCTCGCGGCCCACGATTCGATGAATCGGCTGGGGGAGGGGGAGCGGAAGCACCTGATCTACCGCGACGACGCGGCCTGGCTGGTCCTGATCGAGTATGAGATCCCCGGTGTGTACGTGCCGTTCGAGCACGCGTGGATGTTCGCGTGTCCGCTCGTCGGCGAGCCGGCGGCGGCCGTCGAGCTCCTGGGGCGGGTCGTCGAGCGCCATCGGCTGGAGCTGGTAGGGATGCTGGTCGGCGGCGTGCCGGAGGGTGGGGAGCTGCATCGTTTGCTCCTTGGGGTGCGCGGGCGGGGCGGCTTTGGGGCGCGTGGCGAGCAGGAGGGCACCGAGTCCTGCATCATCGACCTGACGGGTGGGGGCGTGGATGCCTGGCTTAGCCGGCGGACGCGAAACTTCCAGCGGACGGCCAGGCGCGCGCGGCTACCGGAGGGCGTGGCGCTGACCGACGGGCTGACGCTCACCCCCGAAGACGCGTTCGCGCGCATCCTCTCCATTCAGTCCCGCTCCTACAAGGCGAAGCAGGACGAGGACATCTTCTCGATCTCGATGTACCGCAGCTTCTACAGGAGCCTGCTCGCGGATGTGCACGCGAGCGGAGAGCTGCGGCTGACGATCGTGTCGCTGGACGGTGTCGATCTCGCCTACCACTTCGGCTTCACGCGCGCCCGACACTACCGGGGCTACCAGATGAGCTTCGCCGAAGAAGCACGGCCGCTCGGCCTTGGAACGGCGCTGCAAATGCAGCACCTGCGCCGGGCCGAGAGCGAGGGCGTGACGCGCTACGACATGGGCATGCTCGCGCCCTACAAGGCACGCTGGTGCGACCGAATCGAGCGCGGCGTAGTGGTCATCCTTCAGTGATCACGGAGTGATGACCCAGGTGGACCAGCCAGCAATGCCGTCTAGCTCGTGGAGAGTCAGGGTTCGCTCGGCCGCGTCGTAGGTCCACTGCGGCGTGGCGGCGCCGCGGCGAGCGACGTTGCTCGGCATCTGGTCGATCCCGCGCAGAACGATGTCCGTCTGCGACGTGTCCTTGACTTGGAAGACGACGAGGAGGTCGCGCGTCATGTCGAGGCCGGCGCTCGGTGCGTCCACAGCGACCTCGGCAAGGTTGGTGGCGTCGATCAGGTAAAGCGCGTTGCTCTGTGGCTGGACCGTCCAGAGGATCGGCGTCAGTTCGTTGTTAGAGACCTGCGTGATCTCGAGGTCGTGCCAGCGGCCATCGCGGTCCGCCACCGTCCTGGACACGTCGCCCGCAGCGGGTCGCGCCAGGCGCTGGGCTTCCAGCCAGTCGAGCACGGCAAGGTTATCGAGGGTCGACCACGAGTGAATCACGTAGGGGCGCGTAATCACCTCGGTGTCACTGCCGTCCTGCAGCATCGCCTGATTCAGCGCCAACGTCTGATCGATGATCGTGGCGTTCACGTCCATCGTGGCGTACCAGTGGCGCACGGGTACGTGGTGCAGGTTCGAGGCGAGCGCGCCGCGGAGATTGACGGTGCCGGCAATCATGTCCATGTCGACGGTCGAGCTGCGGAGGTAGCGGAACGGCTCGAGCTCCGGGGTGCCGCCGAACATCAGCGGGCTCTCGAACAGGTTGAAGTCGTTGGAGGTCTGGTAGGTCGCTCGCAGCGAAGTTGTGCCGGTGTGATTGACGATAGCCGCGAACTGGATGCCCTCGGGGTCGAGGTGGCGCGCGGCGTAGCTGGTGGCGGCGCCGCCGCCCATCGAGAAGCCGACGCCGTAGATACGGTCCATGTCAACGGGCAGGCGCGAGGCGAAGAATTCGAATGCGCCTTCGATGTTCGTCTGGGCGTAGTCGATGCCGTAGTTGTACTTGTGCGCGCCGAGCGGGATGAAGACGAGCCAGCCGCGGGACATGGCTTCCTGGGCGAGCGTCGTGTTCTGAAGCACGTCGACAGGCTCTTCACCGTAGCCGTGAAACAGCGCCAGCACGGGGGCGGGCGTTTGCATGTTCGCGGGGATGCCGACGATGAACGTCTCCTGCCAGGTTTGCCCGGGGAGGTTCAGCGTGATCTGGAGCATCCGGCCTGAGATAACCCCGGCGGTGAGCGGCGGGAGGACTGGCGTGGTGATCTGACCGCCGAGACTGGCCGCTGTCGGCTCCTGTGGCGCGGCAGGCAGGGCTGCGGGCGCGGGAGCGGCGATGGGGCCGAGGAGGCTCAGTGCGGTAAGGATGATCATGCTAGTTCGCGGGCTTGAGAAAACCGGTGGCTGTGCGGAGCCGTGGTGCTTCAATGAAAACTACCCTGCTCTGGGAGCCCGGTTGCGGAATCATCATTCAGGCTCCTAGTGCATCTCGCCTCTCTCAAATCGACACGCCATGAACGCCCATTCCGCTGCTCCCCGTCCCTCGAATGCCCCAATACGAGTCGCGGCTATTCTCGGTTTCCTGGGCGTGGGGCTCGGCGCCTTCGGTGCGCACGGTCTGGAGGGCAGTTTCGAATCGATGGCCCTGGACCCGATCGAGGCGGCCGAGCGCCTGGACTGGTGGAAGACCGCCACCTTCTACCACCTGGTCCACGCCGTGGCGCTCGCTGCGACGGGAGCGGCGTGCCTAGCCCTCGGAACCTCAGCGCGACTCGTCACCTGGTGCTTCAGCCTCGGCATCGCGATCTTCTCCGGAACCCTCTACGCCATGGCCCTCGGAGGCCCAAGGTGGCTCGGCGCAATCACGCCAATCGGCGGCGTGCTACTGATGGTCGGCTGGGCCGGACTCCTGCGGATTCGGTTCAGCAGCCAGGAGTAGTTCGGGCCTAACGGTGCCGGGAGCAACAGCGCGCCGTACCGCCAGTCGGAGTGTCGCGCTGTCGTTTTTGGTGCCGTGCTGGGGGTTAGAACCAGGCGGCGAAGGCCAGGTCGAGAGCAGCAGCTAGCACCAGTGTGTGTCCCTGATCCTCTAGCGGCATGAAGCGGACCGGACGGCCGGCAGTGGCTGCTGCTTGGGCCGCTTTCTTGACGCGGTTGAAGGACACGATGCTATCGAGAGTTCCGGCGATGACGAGGATGGGAAGGTCTCCCGAATCAGTGGCCTGGTAGCCCGCGATGCAGCAGGCCGCGGTGATGGAGCCTCGCGCTTTCGCAGCGAGCTTCGAGGTCGCCATCGCCCCCATGGAGTGGCCGACCACGTACACCCGGCTCCTGTCGATGTCGTAGCTGCGCTCTATCCCCGCCAGCAGTGACTCGAGGGGCTTGGCGGAGAAGGTGAAGTCCAGCGTGAAGGGAGCGACGACGAGGCAGCCATGCCGATCTGCTAGCTCCTTCACATGACCATCTCCGCCCAGCTCGAACATGAAGTTCTCATCGCCTCCTGCACCATGGAGCGCGATCACGAGCGGGACCTTCTTCGAAGGCGCAGAGCTGGGGCAGTAGACGCGCGCAACGAGGTCGCGGCGACCGTGCATGAAGGTACGCCAGTGATCTCCACGTCGGTCCAGGAAGGGGTCCTTGCCCTGGCGCAATGCAGCCACTTCTTCCGCCAACGCGGCCTCGTAGGACGGTACGTCGATCAGGAACTCCGCGCTTCGCTCAGGAGAGGGGTCTTCCCATGAGAGTTCCAGGCGTGATCGGACGGCGCGTAGAGCGTGCAGAGGTGCATTCTCAAGCTCAGCGATAGCCGCAAGGGAAGCGCTGCGTAGCTCGGCGCCGTGCATCTTTCCTTTGGCCGACACGGCCGACACGATTGGCTCGGCAGGCTTGACGATATCCAGAGCGCCTAGCTCTCGATCCAGCGCTTCCAGCTCAGCCATGGCGCCCACAAGGTTGAGGGCGAAGAACCTCTGCGTCGCGCGATCAAACGACAGGTTGGTGGCGGCCAGCGCGCTGTGCGCATCGGTCGCAGGGAGACGTCGGCCAGCGGTGAACTTGGCGTCGATGCGCTGGACGATTTGCTCGAGCGACTGGCGGGTGATTCGCTGGATGGGCGCCTCTTGCTTGGATGGCTCCTGGGCAGCGATCGTAGCGGAGGAGGCAACGGCCAGTAGGGCGCAGGCTGCCGCGGTCGCGCGGGACATTCGGATAGCCATCTAGGCCTCGCGATAGAGATGGTTCTTGGAACGGTGAAGGCAGCCGTCGCAGCTGCC
>JBLIHL010000364.1:0-6529 GCA_047635895.1 Paracoccaceae bacterium
GCGAAGGCAAGCGGTGAAGACAGCGGCGAGCGTGAGAGTGAAAAGCCAAACTACGAATTGCTGGCGACCGGGGATGGAGTGCATGCACCGACTATAGCGTGACTCTGGACCGCGCCGACGCACCCTTCTATCCGCGTAGCTGCCCCTTGCCGCGGCGCGAGGTTCCGATTCCCTCATACGGCGTGAACACGAAGGACTTGGTGCCTCTTCGCTCCAGGGCCCCTTGAAGTGCCTGGACTTCCGACACGCACGGGTCCGCCCCCCGGCCGAGACGGCCCGACACTGATTCTTGGCGGACTCCTGGCGAGCAGCGAAAGCGCACCACCTGTTCGAGATGAATTCGCTCAGTCGGGAGCCAATCCTGAAGGAGGCCGTCGCGGCCTGGGCGACGCTTCAGAAGTTCTGCGAGCTGGCAGCCGCGGCGCTCATAACGGCGCATTGCCCGGCTGTCTCCCCTGAGCTCGCGTAGAGGCCGCTCGATCCTGCGAGCTGGATCGGGTAATCCGTGGATGTGGCCCTCGGGCAGCTTGGCCCCCCGGACCGCCGGCACCCGCTCGGCAAGGAGCTGGCGGAGGGGTACTGGACCCTGCCTTGAAGCGCCCGGAGTATCCCGCCGGGGAATCTGACAAGAATCGAGCGCCGCCCGCCGTTGGGACAGGTAGCGGCCGGGCGCCTCGCTGCCCTCCGAATCCTCGCAAAACAGGTACGGATGAATCCTCCGATCCGGGATACGCTCAGACCATGACTCCGACAGCTCCCACTCGACAAGGCGCTTTGATACTGACTGCCGCCGTCCTGGCGACAGGGGCTGTGACGGCAGCACTCATGACCGGAGGCGGGAGCACATCCGCCGCAGTAGAACGTTCCCTCGACCCCAAGCAGGACGTCGCCCAGGAGCCGGACGAAGCCGCGCTGGCTGCACCGGCCGTCGACAGCGACACGGCGCGGACAGCGGTCCGCGATCTGGAAATCCCGGCGAGCTTGGTGGCGGCAGCAGCGGACTCGACCGAGCCGTGCGTGGTCGAGGGCGTGCTGCTCTTGCCGCGCGGCTTCCCTGCGCCGGAGGGGCTGTCGCTTGGAGCCTGGGCGGTGGGCGACGGAGCGTCGAGCGCCCCGATCCTGGGCGCGCCGGGTTTGGACCAGACCTTCCGCTTCGAGGATGTGCCCACAGGGTCATGGACGTTCGTTGCGCGCGCTGAGACGGAGGGTCGCATCGCGTGGGGTCGCAGCGCGCCGGTCACTGCGGTGCCCGGCGGCCACGTCGGCGGCGTGCGGGTGAGGCTGGAGGAGTACGTGGTGGAGGGGATTGTCACCGACCGATTCGGCGTGCCGCTTGTGGGGATTCCCGTGGGCTACGGCTGGGAGGGATCGGACGAGTTCGCCGGCCGTGTTCTGGAGCCACCGGTCGAAGAGAACTTCCTCGACGAAGTGCCGATCCGCTCCATCATCGGGGAGCTCGCCTCCACGTCCGCCTCGGAGTTGCCTTCGCCCGCGCCATCGCCAGAGGAACCCGAAGCGGAGCGGCGAGATATCGAGGCGATGATGCGTGCGCTCGAGTCCGCCATCGGTCAGGAGGGCTCGGGACTCGTCGGCATGGGCTACGGCGGCGGAAGCGAGCCCTCCCCCACAATTGGAATTCGAATCCAGAGCCCGTCGAATGACGGCAGCTCGTTCGGCTTCAGCGGAGGCACGCTCAACCTGGAGTCTGGTTCATTCTCGACGAACAACATCGTCTTCACGATGTCTCCCGACTTCAACGACTTTGGCCATGGGAGCGCCCGCGGCGAGACCGTCTTCACGGACGCCGCCGGCGCCTTTCGCATCGCCCTTGAAGGCCCGGGTTCCGTCGGGATCACGACGCCCGGCGTGCCTGAGGAGGGAGAGCGGGAGTGGATTCCGGAGGATCAGTCGGCGACCGTGACCCTCGAGGGTCCCAGCGAAAGGGCAGACTTCGAGCTCATGCGCGCTGCGCGCATCGAAGGGCACGTGATCCGCTCGGACGCTGACCCCGTGAGCATCAACGTGTTCCTGCGGCGCGCCGACGGCGGGGGCACCCAATCCGAGACCACGGACGAGAACGGCGTGTTCAAGTTCCGCGAGCTCGCCCCCGGCCGCTACCTGTTCTACGCGCGTAGCGGCGGACGTCAGGGACAGGACTTCAGCCTTCATCTCGAGATCGACGTGTCGGAAGGCGGCACCGCCGTCATCGACGACATGCTCACGCCGTCGTCGAGCGCGATTGGCGTGGTGAGGGACTCGGCCGGTCAACCGGTGGCGGGCGTTCGAGTCAGCGCAAGAGGGGCCATCAATAGCTCCTTGACCCGGTCCGCCTCGACCAACGACTCGGGGCACTTCGAGATCCTCGGAATGTATGCCTGTGATTACCTCCTGAGCGTGAACGGCCGCAAGCTGATCCACAAGCACGAGGTAACACTTCCGCCCCAGGGCGCGCGCGTCGACGCCGGAGTGCTCGCGGTCGAGTAGCGGCGCGGGCCGGTCCTGGAGCGTTCAGCCCAGGGCGAGCCCGACCCACAGGATCACGCCGGGCGGCGCCGCGGTTCAGCTCACTTCACCCATTCGGCCCGCGTACAGGCCTGCCGCTCCGGCGTCTCCGCGACCCCGACTTGGCCCGAGCTCATCAGCCATCCGGGTGGTCAGGCCAGCGCGTCTCTCCACTTCTGGTTGGGAACTCGAGCGCGTAGTGTCCCACTGGTTAGCCGACGCACTCACAGTACCCTGAGGGTCGCTATCCTGCCCGAATGCTGAACGACTGCCTCCCGCTTCGCACCTTGCTCTTGACCGCCATCGGCTGGGTCAGCCGAGAGCAACAGCGCGCGATCGAGTACTTGATCGAAGAGAACCGCGTCCTCAAGTAGCAGCTCGGTGGCCGCCGAATTCGACTCACGAACGGTCAGCGCCGCCGGCTGGCCGAGAAGGGAAAGCAGCTCGGACGACGCCTTCTCGGTCGTGTTGCGACGATCGTGACGCCGGACACGATCATGCGCTGGCATCGCCAGCTCATCGCGGCGAAGTGGACGTACAGCAGCCGCTCAACAAGACGAAAGGGTGTCATGCCCGAGATCCGGACGCTCGTGGTCCGCTTCGCCAGGGAGAACCCGAGCTGGGGCTATTCGAGGATCCAAGGAGCGATCGGCGACCTCGGGCATCGAGTCGGGCGAACGACGGTCTCGCGGGTCCTCAAGCACGAAGGCGTCAAGCCTGCTCCAGACCGGCCGTCGTCGTAGAGCACCTTCATCAAGGCCACTTGGGGGGAGTGCGCCGCGGCCGACTTCTTCACGACTGAGGTCTGGACGGCGGGAGGGCTCACCACCTTCCACGCGCTATTCGTGATCGATCTGGCGACCCGCCGAGTGCATATCGCCGGAACGACACGAACGCCCGATGAGGCCTTCATGGCGCAGGTCGCTCGGAACCTGACAGATGCCGTCGATGGCTTCCTCAAGATCCATACGAAGCTGATCGTCGATCGCGACACCAAGTTCACGCAGGGCTTCCAGGCGCTTCTGACGAGTGGGGGAGTTAAAACGATTTTCACGCCGCCGAGTTCGCCGAACGGCAACGCGTACGCCGAGTGCTTCGTCCGCTCCATCAAAGAGGAGTGCCTTGGCCGGATGATCTTCTTCGGCGAGGCTTCGCTCCGGCGAGCGCTTCGCGAGTACTTGATCCACTTCAATGCGGAGCGCCCACATCAGGGTATCGGGAACCGCGTTGTCGATCGGCCGGCTGAACCGCGGTCATCTTCGCTTCGCTCGGTGACCGGTCATGACCGCCTGGGCGGCCTTCTAAGGTACTACAGGGCCGCGGCTTGACAGTGGGACATTGCGCTTTCCAGCGCTTCGCCCAACTCGGCGTGGTAAGTTTCCATGGACCGGAGATCCATGCTGGAAGCCAGGCGACGGCTCAGCGAGGATTCTGATCGACCTCACGGCCACACACTCCCACCACGCCACTCTGCTCGACCGGGACGACTTTCCTCTTGCTGTTCCCGACCTACAAGTTCGTCTTCTTCTTCCTGCCGGTGGTGTTCATACTCTTCCGGCTGGTTCAGTCCCGTGCCAGGCGATCAGGTGCGGGCGAGCCAGGAGTCTCGGACCGAGGCTCGGGCGGCGTGGTCAACGTACTGCTGCTGGCATCTCTGGTGTTCTACCTGCTGCCGCACTGGCCGTTCGCCTACGTCATCCTGACGTCGATCGGAGTCAATTTCCTGGCCGCCCGCTGGCTGACCACCATCGCGGAGTCGAAGCGCAAGCAACTGCTGGTGGCGGGCATCATCTTCAACCTCGCCATCCTGGTGTGGTTCAAGTACACGTACTTCATCGCGTCGAACCTGAACGAGATCCTCCCCGCGGACCGACAGCTGCCGCTGCATCGACAGATCCTGCCCGTCGGCATCTCGTTCTATACGTTCCAGCAGATCGCGCTCCTGGCGGACATCCACCGCGAACGGAAGTTCACCTACAACCTGCGCGAGTACGC
Source organism: Paracoccaceae bacterium (assembly GCA_047635895.1). Classification (GTDB taxonomy): domain Bacteria; phylum Planctomycetota; class UBA1135; order UBA1135; genus Saltatorellus. The sequence continues at coordinate 4,498 of JBLIHL010000364.1, forward strand.
GCTGTTCGTGACGTTCTTCCCCCAGCTGATCGCGGGGCCCATCGTCCACCACAACAAGCTGATGCCGCAGATCAGCCGGCTGCGGCACGCCATCTTCAATCGCTCGATGGCGACGTGCGGCCTGGTGATCTTCTTCACCGGCGCGTTCAAGAAGGTTGCGCTGGCGGACAACTTCGCGCCGATGGCCGACGCCGTGTTTAGCAAGGCGGATGCGGTGGGCGCCGGGGCGATCAGCGCGCTCAGCGCATGGATGGGAGCGCTCAGCTACACCCTGCAGATCTACTTCGACTTCTCGGGCTACTCCGATATGGCGATCGGGCTCGGGCTGATCTTCGGACTGCAGCTGCCGATCAACTTCCTGTCACCCTACAAGTCGGTCTCGATCATCGACTTCTGGCGGCGCTGGCACATCACGCTGTCCACGTTCCTCCGCGACTACCTGTACATCCCCCTCGGCGGCAACCGCAAGGGCAAGCTGATGCGGTACCGCAACCTGATCCTGACCATGCTGCTGGGCGGCTTCTGGCACGGCGCGGGCTGGAACTTCATCATCTGGGGCGGGCTGCACGGCGGCCTCCTCGTGGTGAATCATGGGCTCGACATGATCAAGTCGCGCAGCCGCTACCGCGGGCTTCCGAAGCCGGTAGCCATCGTCGTCACGCTACTGGCGGTGATTTTCGCCTGGGTCTACTTCCGCGCCGGAACGCTGTCTGGCGCCAACCAGCTTGTGGCGTCGATGTTCGGACTCGGCGGAACTGACGACATGACCTGGTTCCGCGCCCAGTGGGTGCTAGTGGCAGCTGGTTTCCTGATCGTCTGGAGCCTGCCGAACGTGTCGCAGATCTTCCGCTACCGCAACGAGGCCGCAGAGATGGATTGGGACGCCGTGGCCTATGAACGGCTGGGCATCGCGGCTGAGGGTGAGCCGAAGGCCGCTGGCGGTCGACAGTCGATCGTGGTCCTCATCGGTGTTCTCATCGCCGTGGCGCTCGCGCTCATGCCGCAGCCCAGCGTCTTCCTCTACTTCAACTTCTAGTTTCTCCCATGTCGTACCTGAGATTCTGGGCCAGGACCGCCCTGGTGGCCGCCGCCACTCTGGTGGGTATGTCGGCGCTGCCCGACAACGAGTACCTCCGCTTTCAGGATCTGACCGTCGGATACTACGCCAAGGCACAGTGGGTCTACGAGCGAATCGTCCTGGACAAGACGCCCATCGACGTGGCTTTCTTCGGAACGTCGCACACGCTGAACGGCGTGGACTCTGAGGTGCTGGAGAAGGAGATCTCGGACGAGCTGGGGCGGCCAGTACACGTCGTCAACTGCGCGATCCCCCACACGGGCCGCGATATACAGTTCACGCTGATGGCGCTGCTCCTGGAGCATCGGACGCCCGAGCTGATCGTCCTGGAGTCACGGTATACCGAAGGACGCGATACCCACCCGGCGACGCACTACCTGGCCGACCGGAGCGACCTTCTTGGCGCGCCCCTGGTGGTCAACAAGAACTACTTCTCGAACCTCGCGAGGATCCCGTACCGCCAGCTCAAGCTCTTCGTCGTCGGGCTGGCCCCGGAAGCGTTCGGGTACACGAAGACGCTGGATCCGGCGGCCTACGACGGACCGCACGTCAACTTCACGAGCACCCGCGGCCCGGGCGGAGTCTCTCGCGATACGTTCATCACCGAAGAGGAGCTTCTGGAGGCGCGCCACGAGTACGAGCGGAATTCCGCCGGGCTGATGGAGCGCAGCAGCGAGCTCAAGAGCTACCTGAGCTTCAACGTCAGCTACACGTGGGTGCGGCGCATGGGCGCGCTCGCGAAGGGGGCCGGGGTTCCGATGATGATCTTGAACCTCCCGCACTTCGGCGACCCGCTGGCACCGCAGGACCGCAAGGTTCACGATGAGCTGGGTCCGACGACGTTCCTGCCGGCAGAGGTGCTGAGCGACGTGTCGCACTGGTACGACGGCGACCACTTCAACGCGAAGGGCGGAGCGGCGGCGCCGCCAGCCCTCGCGCGCGCGGTGGCGGAAC
>JBLIHL010000365.1:0-6484 GCA_047635895.1 Paracoccaceae bacterium
AGAAGTTGATGATCCTCAATTCAATGTTGATCGACACCGGGACCAATCGCAGGGGGTAGCGACAGCGACCAGGCGGTGCGGTCACCGATCCGCATCGTGCGCCTGCAGAGCGATGGCGCTGGGCCGGCCTACGTGACATCCGCCCCCAGCCAAGGCGGCCAGTGATCACTCGCCGTTGACGACGATATGGACGATCCGGCAGGCGCCCGGTGTTCGGTCGGCTGATAGCCGCACGGTGAGCGTGTGCTCGATGCCGGTGGTTAGCTCCTCTGCGAGGATGCAGATCCGGGGCAAGTGGAGCTGGGGGTGCGCGGTCTTCAGGTCCAACGCCCGCCAGTCCCCATCACCTATCCGGTAATCGATGATGCCAGCGTCGGATCCCGCGGCGACGAGCAGGCCGATTCCCCGACCTTTGAACGTGAGCGTGAAGCGATCACCTGGGGTGCCGGCGACCAGCATCGGCACGTCGTAGAAGCCGGGGCGGACGTTGCCGCCCACGCCGCCGGCCCGTGGATCGCAGCGCTCGATCCAGTCGAAACCCTCGCGGTCTGACACGGCCGCAGGGGCGATGAGGTCGCCGCTGCCGAAGCTGAAGGGGTCAAGGGGTCCAGGGACCACATGGCCACGCGGCGGGGAACCGGTCGCAAGGGGTGTCTCCCAGGCGGCAGCCAGGGTTCGGCGGATCGACGCGGCGTAGAGGCGGTGACCGAATGGCGAAGGGTGCAGGTTCTTGAAGTCGTTCTTCCAGCTGAACTGACCGGCGTCGATGCGCTCGGTGACCTCGCGCGCGAGCTGGATGGTTGGCGTGCCGTAGTGCTCCGCGATGCGTTCGTGGATTGCGATGGCGTTGGGCGTGCGCGCGTCGCGGTAGTCCTTCATGTGGCGCGGATCCACGAAGTGCATGACCACTGTGTCCGTCATAGGGCTGGCTGCGCGTACCCGGCGGAGGATTCCTTCCATGCCGCGCCGGATGTGTGCGTCGCTGTGGCCAAGGTGCAGGTCGTTGACGGCGGCCTCTTCGAAGAGCAGGTCCGGCGGGCCGCCCTCGAAGGCATCATGCATGACGCGGAACGCGCCGAAGACAGAGCCGGTCGAGGAGATGCCTGCGTTGACGAACGTGAAGTCCGTTTCAGGGAAGCGCTGGCGCAGGTAATCGGCGGTCATCCTCCGCCAGCCGTTTTCCATGTTGGTGATCGAGCCTCCCACGAAGACGACCTTCCCGCGCCCGCCCTGCTCGAACCTGTGTCGACAGCGGTCGAGGGTGCCGCGCAGGGTGAAGTAGTCACGGGAATCCGGAGTGATCGAGGCATGCAGCTCGATGAAGTCCGCGACGCGAACTGGGTCGGGGTGCGTGAAGTGGTGACCACCGGAAGGCTGGGTGCCTTCCGCGACCCGGATGAGGCTGATCGTTCCGCCCAGGGCCCGGTAGCGCTCCGCGAGGACGAACGTGTTCTCTGCCGGAGGGACGATCTGGTCGTTGAGCGAGACGATGTGCAGGATCGGGAGCGCGGCTTCGGCGATGGGGGCGAGCACGTCGATGGGGTTCTGGTCCCACGCCATCGCCTGTGCTTGGGTCAGTCCGTACTGGGTGAGCACCTGCTTCCAGGTCGGCGCGCTTCCCCTGCCCGTGCCGCTTCCCAGCGGCCAAGACTTGAAGTCGCACACGGGCGTGTCGGCGTAGATGCACGCGACGCGACCGGGGTGGCGCGCGGCCCAGCGGTAGGCGAACAATCCGCCGCGGCTGACGGCTTCGAGAGCCGGGCGCTTGGCCAGCCCGTAGCGGACTGTCAGGGCGTCGTAGAACGCGTCCCAGTGGTCGAGCGCGGCGTCGCTCCCGAGCATGCCGTCAGTGTTGACGTACGCGATATGAAAGCCGCGCTCGAGGAGGATCCGGTCGACCTCGGCATGGTAGTCGGGGAAGCGGGCCCGCCAGACCCACGGGCTTCCGGGCGCAGGGTGCGCGGGTTTCGCGACGCGGCAGGGCCGGCCACCGACCTCAAAGCGGTGCATGTCAAAGCCGTGCCACGGCGTGGGCGTGCCCGGGAGCTCCTCGGCGCTCGCCGGGACAGACGTGACCAGAGCGAACGCGATGAGCAGGACACGCAGCCAGCGCGCGGGAGTCAAAGAGCGATGGAATGTTGCATGCATCAGAGCAAGATACTCGATGGGCCGGCGCGCCTATCTCCACGCAAGCAGGCGTCAGGCGTCTACCGTGGGGCACTCGGACCTCACGCTGGGTCTCCACCGCGCGTTTCGGGTGTGCCCTTTTTGCCATGCCGCCATTGCGACGCGCGCCATCGTGAAAGTGGCTACGCTCTCCCTATAGTGAGTATCACCATGCTGAGCGAGCGGAAACCCAAGCCCTACTTCTTGTCTGTTGCGCTGTTGTGCGCCGTGCAGGAGCCCGATCTCCACTCGTTTGAGCAGGAGATCAAACCTATCCTCACCCAGGCGTGCATTCAGTGTCACGGTCCTGAGAAGGACCGGGGAGGGGTTCGCCTCGACTTGTTCGATCCGGACCTTGTGAACGGCGAGGACGTCGAGGAGTGGCTGGACGTTTTGTCCGTGCTGAGCAACGGCGAGATGCCGCCTGAGGACACAGACGGGCTCTCGGGCGAGGATCGCGGCAAGGTGATCGAGTGGCTCTCGATCGAGGTTCAGACGGCGTCACGGGCGCGGCAGGGGGCGATCGAGCACTCGGCGCTGCGGCGAATGACGCGCTACGAGTACGAGTACGCTCTACAGGATCTCCTCGGGCTGCCCTATCGCTTCGCTGACGACCTGCCGCCTGACCCAACGTCGAAGGAGGGCTTCCAGAACAGCTCGGAGCTCCTGCACCTGACGCCGACGCAGCTCCGCGCCTACTTCGAGTCCAACCGTAAAGCGCTGCTCGCCGCGACCGTTCGAGGCGACGAGCCTGCGCCCCTTTTCTGGGACATCTCAATGGATCAGGCGGCCGCTGGTGAATGGGGGCGCCAGAACAATCAGGTCACAGGCGTCCGCAAGAAGCACGCAGACGATCCGAAGAAGCTTGAGGAGGAGCTCACTAAGCTGCGCGGAAGATTCGTCACGCGGCCGGGTGGCACGCACTTCGAGAGCCTTGTCACAGGCCGCGTCGGTAGGCAGTCCTGGCACTACAACGCGGCCAAGTTCGCATGGGCCCCGACGACCGAGCAGCCCGAGCGGGTGCTGAGCGCTGACGGGCAAACGTTTGATCACGTCGCGATTGTTCCACGCGGTCAGGGGCTGATGGTCGAGCTGGGTGAGAAGCTTCCTGAAGACGGCACGCTTCGCGTTCGCGTGCTGGCTTCCCGTGCGGAGGCGGTGAGCCCGTCCGCGCCAAGTCCTAGCCCAAGCCTGCGCCTCGACTTCGGATGGCAGGCCAGCAACGATTCGCGCGCCGTGGTCCAGGTCAGCGAACGCGAGCTACTGGTGGATGCTGCCCCGGGAGCGCCCGAGATCTATGAGTTCCATGTGCCGATGCGCGAGGTTTCGCCGCGCAACTGGGTCCGCAATACCGCGAAGCTTGGGGAGCTCCCGAGCCCTTCCGAATACATCAAGCTGGTGAACTCCTCGCTCTCCGGCCGCGCGCTTCGCATCCACCACGTGGAGGTCGTAGCACCGTTTCACGCGCAGTGGCCGCCCGCTTCGCACCTTCGCGTCTTCCCTGAGAGCGCGGATGCCGACGATGAGAGCGCGTACGCAAGGGAAGTCCTCGCGAGCTTCCTACCCCGCGCGTGGAGGCGAGCAGCGACCGCGGAGGAGCTGCAGAAGAAGTTCGAGCTGTTCCAGAGACTTCGGGCCGGGTCGGACGATTTTCAGGGCGCGATGATTGAGGTGCTCGCGACGGTGCTTTCGTCCCCGCATTTCCTGTTTGTGGGCGTCCCGAGCGAGACGCTGGCGGGAGCCAACGCCGGCGCGACGCTTGCGACGAGACTGTCGCTCTTCCTATGGTGCAGCACGCCAGACGACGAACTTCTGGGCCTGGCGGAGCGCGGCGCGCTCGCGGATCCGGAGACGTTGGCCCACCAGGTCGACCGTATGCTCGCCGACCCCAGGGCGGAGCGATTCTCGAAGCACTTCGTGCGGCAGTGGCTCGGCATGTCGCTGCTCGACTACTTACAGATCGACCGCAAGGCGTACCCGAAGTTCGACTCAAGGTTGAAGATGGCTATGGCGGAGGAGCCAGTCGCGTTCTTCGCCGAAATTCTGCGCACGAATGACAGCACGCTGGAGTTCCTACACTCGGACTTCACCATGGCGAACGAGCGTCTGGCGGCCCACTACGGAATCGAGGGCGTAACCGGAGACGAATTCCGACGCGTGCCGGTGGGGGAGCAGCCGTCACGCGGCGGACTCCTCGCGCAGGCGGGGCTCCTGGCGATGAATTCGGATGGCAAGGACTCCCATCCGCTCAAGCGCGGCGTCTGGGTACTCGAGCGACTGCTCGATGACCCCCCGCCGCCGCCGCCGCCCGCCGTGCCGGAGATCGATCTCAGCGATCCGGAGATCGCGAAGATGACGCTGAAAGAGCGCATCGAAGATCACCGGAATCATCCGGCGTGTATGTCCTGCCACGCGAAAATTGACCCTTGGGGTCTCGCGTTCGAGAACTTCGACGCGACCGGGAGCTGGCGCACCTTGGTGCAGGGCAAGCCGGTGGATGCGAAGAGCACCCTGTTCAACGGGCAGGAGCTTGACGGAATAGAGGGCCTGAAGCGCTTCCTGATGGACAATCGCCAGGACCAGTTCGTTCGCGCTCTGGTACACAAGATGACGGCGTTCGGCCTCGGTCGACCGCTTTCCTTCGGAGATCGGGCAGCCCTCGACGGGATCACTACGGATGTCCGAGAAGGCGGCGATGGACTGGCTACGATGGTGAAGCGGATCGCGACCAGCGAACTGTTTCGATCCCTTTGACCGCACACGCTGATTTGCCTGCTGAATCAACTGCTGAATCAACTGCTGGCCCCTATTCAGGTACACGCTGATGACCTCCAACCACATCCAACTGGCTTCCCTCGACCGGCGCCGCTTTCTTCGCGGTGCGTCGGTCGCGCTGGCACTTCCCTGGTTTGAATCTGTGGCCAGCGCCGCTCCGGCTTTCCGGTCCGACGATTCTGACCCGGCCGCACCGCGGAAGCGTTTCGCCAGCGTGTATTTCCCGGACGGCGTTCCGATGCCGCTAGCCGAGGATCCAGCGTTTCAGGAGTGGTCCTGGTTCCCCCAAGGAAGCGGGCGCGACTTCACGTTCACGAAGTGCCTTGAGCCGTTGACTGCGCTGCGCGATGACCTGACGATCCTGTCCGGCCTGTCGCACCCAACGGTTCGCAGCGTTCACGGTCACTCGAACGCGGACCAGTTCCTCACGGGTGGACTGACCGGCGGCACGGGTGACTACAAGAACTCAATTTCGCTGGATCAGGAGTTCGCGTCGCACGTGGGCGATCAGACGCGTTACGAGTCGCTCGTGATGTCGACGGACGGCGGCACGGGAACGCCGCGCGGTGCGCACACCCTGTCGTTTGACAGGAACGGACGGGCGATCCCAGCTCAGCACCGGCCGAAGAAGATCTTCGACTCGCTGTTCATGACGCGGGATGGCGACGCGGCGGGGCGCCTGGCCATCAGCCAGAGCGCGCTCGATGAGCTTCTCGACGACGCCAAGTCGCTCAGGCGCACGCTGCCTGAGAACGACCGTGAGGCCCTCGATGAGTACCTGGACTCGGTGCGCGAGACGGAGATCAAGGTGGAGAAGGCCAAGCGTTGGAGGAACATCCCGCTGCCGACGGTCGACGCGAATCACCTGAAGCTCGAGGCCACGCCGGACGACTCGCGGAACTACCTGCAGGCGATGTTCGAGATGATGTATCTCGCCTTCCGCACGGACTCGACGCGGACCGCGACCTATCAGATCGGTAGGGAGAACGGCATCGGGCACAGCGACCACCTGTCACGCGCGGTGGGTTTCCCCCTCAGTCACCAGCTCTCCCACGACATCAAGAACCCGGGAGGCTGGAAGAACTTTGGCATCTACAGCCAGTACCTCGCGGAGGAGTTTGGCCGCTTCGCCGCTAAGCTCAAGGCGACGCCCGAGCCGGGCGGCGAGGGCAACATGCTCGATCACACGCTGCTGCTCTTCGGCTCGGCCTCGAGTGCGTTCCACCTGTCGCGCAACTACCCGCTGATCTTGGCGGGCGGGAAGAGCATGGGGTTCAAGCACGGTCAGTACCTGAACTACGCGGGCGCCGACATGTTCGGCGGCCCCTGGGACGGCGGCAAGGAGCCGTGGCAGCGAGAGGCCAAGAACGAGGATCGGCCGCTGGCCGACCTCTACGTGACGATGCTTCGTCGATTGGGAGTGGATGCAGAGTCGTTCGCGGGAAGCCGCAAGCCGATCACAGAGGTCTGAGTTTCCGCAGTACCGTTCCGGAACCAAAGCTGCGGGAATGAAATGGAAACATCCAGAGTGCATCCGCAGAGC
>JBLIHL010000366.1:0-6443 GCA_047635895.1 Paracoccaceae bacterium
CGAGATCGCGCATCGGCGAAGCCGATGCACCACCCGCTTCGCGGGTGGGCGATCCTGGGCGGCGTGTCCATTCCCGCAGCTTTGGTTCCGGTACCGTACTGCGGAAACTACGCGGCCCCGGTGAACTGCAGCGCATGCAGCTTTGCGTAAAGGCCGTCCTGGGCCAGTAGCTCCGCGTGGGTTCCACGCTCTCGGATCTCGCCCCTGGCCATCACCAGGATCTCGTCCGCGTCGCGGATCGTCGACAGTCGGTGGGCGATGACCAGCGCGCTTCGGCCCGCCAGGAGCTCGGCCGTCGCGCGTTCGATTTTATGCTCGGTCGCGCTGTCCACGGCCGCCGTCGCCTCGTCCAGAATTACGAGGTCAGGGTTGGCGGCCAGCGCCCTCGCCATGGCCAGAAGCTGCCGCTCGCCCGTGGAGAACGTCGAGCCGCGCTCGGCCACCTCGGCGTCCAAGCCGCCATCCATGCGCTCGACCAGGTCGAGGGCCTGGGCGGCTTCTAGCGCGGTCTCCAGGGACCCTTCGGTCACGTCCTCGCGCTCCATCACGAGGTTGTCGCGGACGGTTCCCGCAAAGAGGAAGTCCTCTTGAAGAACCAGGCCGAAGCGTGATCGCATCCGCTCGAGGTCGACGTTTCGCACGTCAATATCGTCCAGCAGGATCTTGCCCGACTCCACGTCGTAGTAGCGCAGGAGCAGGTTGACGAGGGTCGACTTGCCGGCACCCGTGGCGCCGACGACCGCGACCGTCTTCCCAGGAGGGATTTCAAAGGAGACGCCCTTGAGGACGGGGGTTTCCTCGACGTAGCGGAAGTGCACGTCCTGGAACACAACATGGGGGGACGTGCCCGCCGCCGCGATGGGCTGGGGGCTGCTGGGGGAGACGACCTCCGCCTTGGTATCCAACACCTGGAAGACGCGCTCCGCCGAGGCGAACGCGCTCTGCAGGATGTTGTAGCGCTCACCCAGTTCGCGGATCGGACGCACGAGCATGTTGAGAAGCAGCCAGAACTGCACGAACTCGCCGTACGTCAGCTTGACGTCCACGATGGCCCTAACGCCTGCCCAAAGGGCGGCGCCCTGGATGATGTAGACCGCGAACGACATCGCCGGGAAGAACAGCGCGAAGAGGAAGATCGTCTTCTTGTTCGCGATGAAATACTCCTTGAGGGCGTCGTCGAAGCGCTGGCTCACCCGGTCTTCGCGGCGGAAGACCTGGACCACGCGGATGCCGTTCAGCACCTCCTGGAGATAGCCGTTCAGCTTCGCGAGGCGTGCGCGAACCTCGCGGTGGGCACGCCGTGCGCCGCCGCGAAACGCCAGGCTGACCGCGATCAAGATCGGCGTCGTCGCGACCGTGATGAGCGCGAGCTTGACGTTGATCGTGAACAGGATGCCCAGCACCACGGAGACCTTGATCAGGTCGAAGAGCAGCACGATGACGCCCGAGGTGAACATCTCGGAGAGGTTCTCTATGTCCGACGTGACGCGCGTCACGAGCGAACCCGTGGGGCGCTTGTCAAAGAACCCGAGGTCCAGGCGCTGGATGTGCCGGAAGACCGCGGACCTCAGGTCGTGCACGATGGCTTGACCCGTCTTGTTGAGTATGGACGTCTCGAAGTACCGCAGGATCGTCGTGCAGACGATCAGCGCCACGTAGCCGCCGACCCAGAGGTAAAGCTGGGACAAGTACGGCGTCTTGTCGGCCTGGCCGATGGCGTCCTTGATCGGCCCATCGATCGCGCCACGCCAGATGCGTGTCCCCAGAAGCTCGCCTGCGAACAGGGCCATGAGCACTGCGAAGCTGGCGAAGAAGAGGCGCCTGTGGGGGCCGACGTAGCGGAAGAGCCGCTTGAAGAGCGAGCTGTCCCAGGCCTTCGTGGCAACCAGTTCTGACCGGTCGATGTCCTTGGCAGAGCTCATCGTTCACCTCCAGCGGGCGCGTTTGCGGCCTCGGAAACCGCGCGCTCGATCGACTGGGCGAGGGACTCGGTCCGCTGTTGCTGCTCCCAGGTGTCGGCGTACCACCCCGGACGCGCCAGGAGCTCGTCATGGCTCCCAACGGTCTCGACCTCGCCCTCGGCTGTCAGTACCAGGATCTGATCCGCGCTCTGCACGGTGGTGAGCCGGTGCGCAGCCACGAGCACGGTGCGGCCCTCACCGGCGGCCCGCAGGCTGCCGAGCAAGGTGCGCTCCGTCTCGGTGTCGATCGCCGAAAGGCAGTCGTCCAGCACGAGGATCTTCGGGTTCCGTGCGAGGGCCCGCGCGATGCACGTCCGCTGGCGCTGGCCGCCCGAGAGCGTCACGCCGCGTTCGCCCACGAGGGTCTTCTTCCCATTGATGAACTCCGCGACCTCATCCGCCATGGCCACTCGCTCGATCAGGCGATCCACCTCCGCGTCGCTGACGTCACCGTCCGCGCCGAAGCGAATGTTCTCTTCGTAGGGCTCGCTGAACAGGAACGAGTCCTGTGGCACATAGCCTAAGACGCCCCGCAGCGTATCGAGCCGCAGGTCGCGAACCGAATGGTCATCGACGAGGACGTGCCCGGATTGGGCTTCAAAGAGCCTTCCCACCAGGTTGAGTAGGGTCGACTTGCCCGATCCCGTCGGTCCGACAATGCCCAGCGTCTCCCCAGCGGCAATGCCGACACTGATGCCGGACAGCGCTGGCCGCGTACCGCGTTCGTAGGTGAACGACACGTTCTCGAACGCTACTGCGCCCTGGATCTCTTCCGGCGTGATGGCTAGCTCGCCGTCCTGGATGGGGTTCTCCTCGTCGAGGAGCTCCTCGACCCGCTCGGCGCTCGCCACGGCGCGCGGCAGCATCCCAAGGATCCAGCCAATGGAAATCAGCGGCCAGAAGACCTTGAGGGTCAGGTCGATGAACTTGAACAGGTCGCCAACGGGCAGCGTACGGTCCACGGCCGCGATGCCGCCTACCGCCAGGATGACCGCGAAGGTCGTGTCGAACGATCCGTGAATGGCCGCGTGGGTCAACCCGCGCGCGCGACCCAGCTCGACCTGGTTGTCACGGTTCTCGCGGCTCGTGGCCTCGAAGAGCCGCGCCTGCTGGTCCTCCCGCGAGTAGCCCTTCACGACGCGGATGCCGCCGAAGTTCTCCTGGGCACGGTGGCTGATGCCAGCGATCGATTCCTGGACCGCCGTCGACTGCTTGTGCAGCCGCCCCGAAAGGAGCTTCATGGTGAAGCCCATCGCGAACATCGGCACCACCATCAGGACCGCGAGCAGCGGCTGGATCGTGAACAGAATCCCGAGGCTGATCGGCACGATGATGAGCGCGCCCAGCGTGTACATCATCCCCGGGCCGAGGACCATCCGGACGTTTTCGACGTCGCTCGTCAGCCTGGACACGACGTCCCCCGACCGGCTCCTGTCGTGGAACGAGAACGGCAGGGCCGTCAGCTTCCGGAACAGCTCGTTCTTGAGGTCCACCTCGACGCGGCGTGACACCACGACGATCAGCCAGCGCTGGTAGAAGCGCATGACGCAGTGCCCGACCGCGTACACGCTCATCCAGAGCAGCACGTGCAGGAGCCACTCCGCGTCGGTCGAGTCCTTCGCCCGATCGAGCGAGTTGCCAACGAGCAGGGTGATCCCCACGTCCGCCAGCTGGGCCAGCGGGATCGAGAGCAGTCCCAGGAGAAGCGGCCCCTTATAGAGAAGGAAGCGCTGGAAGAAACGGAGGAGGATGGCCAAAACGTAGGAATCAGAGGGGGCGGCGCAGGACGTCGGCGGCTTGGTTGACGCGCCGGGCGATCTCGACCCAGCCCAGGTCTTCGACGGGCAGCCCGCCCTTGAAGTCGATGAACTGGGACTCGTAGCCGATGTAGCGCGCGGCTGCATCTACCCGGGTCTGCAATTCACTTCCAAGCTCCGCAGCGAGGGCGCCAAAGTGCTCGTATTGGCCCGGCACGAGGCTCGTACCCTGGTTGATGCTCTTGCTCAAGTACGCGTCGGGGGTTGAGATGGCTACCGGCGCAAGCAGCGCTCCACGCGCGGACACGGCGAAGGGTCCAAAGACGATATTCAACTGAGCGCTCGGTTCGAACTCCGGATCGGAGCTCCTCCGGAGAGCTAGCGCCTCGGCGTTGTAGCGCTTGACGAGCGCGAGCACCTCTGCTGTTAGCTCAAATGCACCATCCAGCGGCAGCTCACAGAGATCGTTCACGGAGACCATGCGCTCGGCGGACGGCCTGGCCTTGCTGGGCACCCCGGGCTCTCCCGGGTGCAGAGGCACGATGATTTCCGTCACCTGGTCAAACAGCACCAGCGGGCATTCCACCGTGATCGACGCCTCGACCGGACCCGGCCCGAGCCGCAGCGGGATGGCCTTTCCGTCTTCGCCGCGCACGCGCCTGGTCCGCAGGCGCTTGGTGATCGCGTCGGCTTCGAGGCCGCGGATCGGCGCGACGGGCACCGGAAGCGGCTCTTTGTGGATCGTGTTTTCCTCCACAAAATAGAGCGCCGATTGGGGGCCTCGGGTCTCTGGATCCAGGGCCGGATCGAGAGCCGGATCGAGAGCCGGTGCGATAAGGACGCCCACGGCTCCCACGGCCGCTGCGCGGCCCGCGATCTCTCGCACGGTGGTCGTCCGTGCGCCGGGGGCGAGTGGCATGGTCGCCAGGATGATGGCGCCGTCCAGGCTGAGCCCGAGTCCCTCCACGCGCTGGAAGTCGGCGTCCAGTCCGCTCCCCACGTGGATCACCGAGCCACGTACCTCAGCAGCCTCGGGATTGTGGTCGTAGGCCATCGGCCGCGGCATCGTGGGCGAAGCCTCGGGGTCCCAGCGCTCGCGCAGGCCCGCGAAGGCGACGGTTTGGGTTCCGTCCTCGAAGAACAGCACGTCCGAGCGAAGCGGGATGGCGCGGCCGCTCTTGCGGAGACTCCGCTGCGTCTTGATGCCTGCGCGCTGGAGCGTGTCCTCGATCAGGTCCAGGGCCCGGTCGTACCCGGGAGTACCAATGATCCGCGGCTCGCGCGCGAGCTCGATCATCAGGCGCTCGACCGGACCGGTGTCCTCTGGGGTCGCGTCCTGCTGGGTGACAACCGCGTCCTGCTGGGTGACAACCGCGTCCTGCTGGGTGACAATAGGGGCGGCGGGGTGGTCAGCGGCCGGCTGCGGGGCGTCTCCCTGGGGCAGGAGCCCGAGAACGACGAGTGCGAGGGCGGAAAGTGTCATGGTGAGGAGTCTACTGACCTGGCCACTTGACCTAACATGGCCGCGTGAGTTCCTTTGCCTTCGACGCGGTCATCTTCGACCTGGACGGAACGCTGGTCGCGACCGAGCGTTACTGGCCGGATGCCGCCCGTGCGGCCACCCTGGCGTTTTCCCAGGACTTCGGCCTCCAGCGCGAGGTGCCGACCACGGCCGAATGGCTGGAGATGGTGGGTCGTCCCATGGACGAGGCTTTTGCCGAAGCCTTTCCGGAGCTTGATGGGGAGCGGCTCGAAGTCCTGACGAAGGCCTGCGCCAGCGCGGAGCAGGGGCAGCTTGCCCGCGGGCGGGCGGCCGCGCTCGACGGGGTGGAGGCGACCCTGGAGCAGCTCCGGCAGGCCGGTGTCCGCGTGGGCGTCGCCTCGAACTGCGGCTTCGACTACCTCGACGCGATGATGAAGGGCGTTGGGCTCGGGCGCTGGGTCGAGGAGGCGCGCTGTCTCCAGAGCCCGGGGGTCCAGACCAAGTCCGACATGATCGCCGATATCCTGCTGCACTTCGACACTCGCAGCGCAGTCATGGTGGGGGATCGGCGTGGAGACAGGGACGCTGGGTGGGACAATGGCCTGCCGTTCGTCCATCTTCCGCGGGGGTACGGCGGCGTGAGCGAGAGCGTCGAGGCCGAGGCAACCCTGGATGGGATGGATCAATTTCTGCCGCTGCTGGGGCGGCGAGGTGCGCGGGTCGCCGAGCTTCTCGCCCTCGCGCCGGACGCCAGAATTCTCGGAGTGGTCGGGCTCCCGTTCGCGGGGAAGACGCAGCTTGCGGGCAACCTCAAGCGGGCTGCTACCGACGCTGGACGAAGCCTCGAAGTGCTGGATGATCCCACGGACGCGGACCTCCCGCGGTGCGACGCGCTCATCGGCGTGACGGGCTCCGAGGAGGTGCTCGTGCGGCGCGCGCGCGGGCTGCGACTGGGCGTTGGGCCGGTGGAAGGGATGACCCAGGCGCTGCCGGAGGCCGATGCGAGGCTCCGTGATCTGTCGTTGGCGCGAACTCATCTGGTTGTGGTGGATGGCGACCAGCCGTTCGACCTGCCGGCGCTGATCTTCAAGGAGTGAGCGCTACTTACGCCGTGTCGAGAGGCTCCGCAGGCGGCAAATTTCGCGCAGAAACGGAGAGCTAATTTCGGTCTCCAGGTCGGCGTTCGCCACGGCGCCGCGCTCCCAGGTCGCGATCGCTGCTTCCTCGTTCCCGTTGATCCAG
>JBLIHL010000367.1:0-6398 GCA_047635895.1 Paracoccaceae bacterium
TCCCCCAGGTGGTCGGCGTCAAGCTGACGGGCCAGCTCCCTGAGGGCGCCACCGCAACGGACCTCGTCCTGCGCGTCACCGAGATCCTGCGCGCCCACGGCGTCGTCGGCAAGTTCGTTGAGTTCGCAGGCCCCGGTCTCCAGCACCTGTCGCTGGCCGACCGCGCGACGATCGCGAACATGGCGCCCGAGTACGGCGCGACCTGCGGCATCTTCCCCGTGGACGAGGAGACGCTCAGCTACCTGCGTCTTTCCGGCCGCTCCGAGGAGCAGATCGAGCTCGTCAAGACGTACATGCTTGAGCAGGGCATGTTCCACACGGCTGAGACGCCTATTCCGGAGTACACGGATCTCCTGGAGCTCGACGTGAGCTCCATCGAGCCGAGCCTCGCGGGCCCCAAGCGTCCCCAGGACCGCGTCTCGCTCAAGAACCTGGCGAAGCAGTTCCAGGACGACCGCAAGGGAATCCTCGAGTCCGCCGGCGCCGAGGACCACGACCACCGCGTCAACGTCACGGTCGGAGACGAAACGTTCGAGCTCAAGAACGGATCGGTCGTGATCGCGGCGATCACGTCATGCACCAACACGTCGAACCCCTCGGTGATGATCGCGGCGGGCCTGGTCGCGAAGAAGGCTGCGCTCAAGGGCCTTCGTACGAAGCCCTGGGTCAAGACGAGCCTCGCCCCCGGATCCAAGGTCGTCACGGACTACCTGGACAAGGGCGGCCTCTCGCCGCACCTCAACGCGCTTGGCTTCGACGTCGTCGGCTACGGCTGCACGACGTGCATCGGCAACTCGGGGCCGCTTCCCGAGGAGATCGTTACGGCGATCGACGAGGGCAACCTCGTCGCGACGTCCGTGCTCTCAGGCAACCGGAACTTCGAAGGCCGCGTGCACGCCAAGACGCGCGCGAACTACCTGGCTTCTCCGCCGCTCGTCGTGGCCTACGCCCTTGCGGGCGACACGAACATCGACCTCCTGACCGAACCGATCGGCAAGGGCGATGATGGCAAAGATGTCTTCCTGAAGGACATCTGGCCGACGAACGCGGAGATCCAGGAGATCGTTCGCAGCAGCGTGACGCGCGAGATGTTCGCGGAGAGCTACGCCAACGTCTACGACGGCCCACCGGCGTGGCAGGCGATCAACAGCCCGGCGACCCCGACGTTCGATTGGCAGGACGACAGCACCTACGTGCGTCTGCCCCCGTACTTCGAAGGCATGGGCCCGACCCCGGGTGATGTCCACGACGTGGAGAGCGCGCGTGTCCTCGGACTCTTCGGCGATAACATCACGACGGACCACATCTCGCCGGCGGGCGCCATCCCGGCGGACAGCCCGGCAGGCAAGTACCTGATCTCTCTCGGTGTCGAGAAGAAGGACTTCAACTCCTTCGGCTCACGCCGCGGAAACCACGAAGTCATGATGCGTGGCACGTTCGGCAACGTCCGGATCAAGAACCGTCTGGTTCCCGGCGTCGAAGGCGGTGTGACGGTTCACTTCCCGTCCGGGGAGCGTATGTCCATCTACGATGCTGCGATGAAGTACAAGGCGGACAAAGTGCCGTCGATCGTCATCGGTGGTAAGGAGTACGGCATGGGATCGTCCCGCGACTGGGCGGCCAAGGGGCCGTCGCTGCAGGGCGTCCGAGCCGTGATCGTTGAGAGCTATGAGCGGATTCACCGCTCGAACCTCGTCGGCATGGGCATCCTTCCGCTGCAGTTCGAGGACGGCGTCAACGCTGACAGCCTTGGGCTTGACGGCTCCGAGACCTTCAGCATCAAGGGCTACGCGGAGCGCTTCCGAAAGGAGGCTACGCCGACGGGTGGAACGGTCGAGGTGACCGCCACCGCCAAGGACGGCTCGGTGAAGACCTTCCCGGCGCACATGCGCATCGATACGCCAGCCGAAGCCGAGTACTTCCGCAACGGTGGCATCCTGAACTACGTGCTGCGCCGCCTGGTAGCCAAGGGCTGATCACCGCGCATTGATATTGCAGAGGCGCCGAACCCAGCGATGGGGGCGGCGCCTCTATTCGTGCAGCGATGGGGTCGGGCTACCAGCAGCCGTAGTAGTTGTTGGAGGCGAAGCCAAAGCCCCAGTTGTTGCCGAGTCCGGGTCCCCAGCCGCCTCGCCAGCCCGTGCCCCAGTAGACCGAGTTCCTTGAGTTGTACCGGTCGCGCTGGTCGGTGCGCTCCAGCGTTGCGCTGACGACGACCGCCTTGCGGCTGGCAGCCTCAGCCATTGGAGCGCCTGCTGCGTTGCTTACCTGGCCACCCCCAAGATCCAGTTCGAAGCGGAGGTTCACGCCCGTCAGGAGCGGAGCGCTCAGGTCGCCATCGTGGGGGAATGGATAGCGAACGAGCAGCGATTCTGTGCGGCCGGCGGCGACCTCTGTGATCCCGGCGGGTTCGGCCTTCGCTGAGCCGAACTCGGCGAGATCGGAGCCGAGCAGCGTGGATCTCGAGGGGTCGAATCGGATCGAGTTCGCGGATCGATTCTCGATCCGAAGACGCACCAGCAGCTCGGGCCATCCTCCGCGCGCTCCCCCTTCGCGCTCTGCTCCGGGAATGCCGACAAGCACACGGGCCAGAATGGGCACTTCGTCAGACTGCGTTACCAGGACCTCGAGCGGGCTCGGCGAGAACTGGTAGGCCTCGCTCGTCGAGCGACAGGACGCCATAGAGAGCGCCGCGGCGACCACGCAGAGGGCCGGCTGGAAGATTTTACGCATCGAAAAAGGGGGTAGGGGGCCATGGAAAGATAAGCCCTATCCGGTTCTCGCAAGTGGGAAAAAAACGGGTCGCGACGCCCTGGTCTGTTGCTCCCAGGAGCGCTCATCGGAAAAGGTTTCCGGTCTGACGGGGAAGCGTGTGGGTTTTTACGGCGTCCCTTTGACGCAGCGCGGCGTATTTCGCCGTTGGGAGGTCGGTGGGTCCGCTCGGGAGTTTCGGTATGTCTCAAACTTAGCTGGCCGTCGTGCCGACATAGCAGGAGCCCCCCATGTCCCTTCCGCGATTCACTCTCGCGGGCCACTACCCGGCCAATTCCTATGTCGACTGCTCCACTTCTCGTCGCACTCCAGAATCAGGACGTCCTCCAGCGTATCTCGCTGGAACTGAATGCCGTTGGCCGTGACTTCACGATCGTGACGAATAGCTCGGAGCTCGTTCAGTCAATATCCGGCGCTACGGATGTGATCGTGGACGCCCAGTGTGCACCCGATGGACAAGAGCCCGGTTCATTCCTCGCGGCGGTTGCTTCCAGGGCGAGAGGCGGCCGAGTGCTGGCATTGTCCCAGGCCCCTGGCGCGGATGGGTACCTCTCAGACGAAGCCCTCCTCGACCTCGGAGCGTCAGATGTCTTTGGTGTACAGACCAGCGCGCGTGTGGTCGTTGCCCGATTGGGTTCGGCGCGACCCACATTGGGCGGGCCGGGAGCTGCTTCCAACGTAACGCTTCCTGAGCTGATGCTCGTCGAGGGTGTGGCCGCCCGGGAAGGTATGCATGGCGAGAACGGTGGGCTTCAATCAATCCTTGCATCGTCACTGAACGAAGACTGCGAGCCCGCGGGTGTACTGCCAGCGGAAGCGCTCGAGGGTTTCACCGAGCGGGTGGCCGTGCGCCTGACCCGTGCCCGCGACCGTGAACGCACGGTGGCCATTTTCTGCGCGTCGGTCCGTGGGCTGAACGTACCGAATCCCAAGCGCGAGATTCAGGGCCTCCTCGAGACCGTTCTCGAGGAGCTTGACAGCACGCAAGAGATGTCCTACTCGGCGTCTCGGCTTGCCGTCGTGGCGATGGGCGACGACCTCTACGCCATCCTCGTTCCTGATATTGAGCGCGTCCAGGACGCTGCACGTCTCGGCGTCCGCCTTCACGAGGCGGTCTCCACGACATCGGGCGTCATGGCGCACATTGGTATCGCCTGTTCGCCGGATGACGGTACGGGTGCTTCCGAGCTGATCGAACACGCACAGGACGCGGTCCTGCGCGCGCGGCAAGCGGGTGAGAACAACATAGAGTTCTACTCCGAGTCGATGAGCCGTTGGGCCTTCGAGCGACTGACGCTCGAGCAGAGCCTGCGCGATGCGCTTCGGAACCGCGAGCTGGTCGTCTACTATCAGCCGCGTATCGACATAGAGACGCGCAAGATCCTTGGCATGGAGGCGCTCGTGCGCTGGATCCATCCCCAGTTCGGGCTTGTGTCGCCCGGTCAGTTCATTCCGCTCGCGGAAGAGACCGGGCTGATCATTCCAATTGGCGAGTGGATTCTGCGGGACGCTTGCAGGCAGAACGCCGCCTGGCGCGCCATGGGACTTCCGCCCATCCGCGTATCGGTCAACCTCTCGCCGGTTCAGTTCCGTAAGCCAAACCTTCACGAGTCTGTGTATGACGCACTCGATGACGCGGGGCTCGAAGCGGACGGCCTCGAGCTCGAGGTGACGGAGAGCCTGCTCATGAATGATCCGGCGGAGACCGCCTCGATCCTCGGCAAGCTGAAGTCGCGTGGAATTCACATCTCGATCGACGACTTCGGTACGGGCTACTCGTCGCTGTCGTACCTCAAGCGCTTCCCGATCAACGCGCTGAAGATCGACCGCTCGTTCATCACTGATGTGACGACCAACCCGGATGATGCGGCGATCACGACCGCTATTATCCTGATGGGCCACAGCCTGAAGCTCTCCGTCGTCGCTGAGGGTGTTGAGACTGAGAACCAGCTGGCGTTCCTGAAGGTGCTTCAGTGCAACGAGGTCCAGGGATTCCTCTTCAGCCCGCCGGTTCCGGCGGAGCGCGCCCAAGAGATGCTTGCCGACCAGCAGTTCGCGAAAGCGGCGGCCTGACGGAAATCGGCCCCTGCCTGCCGTTCCGTACCTGCGAGTGATAACCTCGCAGGATGAGCGCTTCAGGAACTGCCGAGGCCCCAACGGTGGTCCCGGACCCGATCTCGACCCGCAGGATGTCTCTTGACGTCCTGCGCGGCGCGACGATCGCTGGGATGATCCTGGTTAACAACCCTGGGTCTTGGGGTCACATCTACTCGCCGTTGAGGCATGCCGCGTGGCACGGATGCACGCCGACCGATCTGGTGTTCCCGTTCTTCCTGTTCATGGTGGGGGTGGCGATTCCCCTCGGGTTAGGCAAGCGCTTGGATGCGGGTATCGGGCCAGGTGGTGCTGTTCCTAAGGTGTTGCGGAGGGGCGTCGTGCTCTTCGCGCTGGGGCTGCTGCTAGCCGGGTTTCCGAAGTTCGATCTTGGGACGATTCGGGTCATGGGAGTGCTCCAGCGGATCTCGGTCTGCTACGTGCTGGCCGCGCTGCTTTATCTCTATGTCTCGGCGCGAACGATCGTGATCGTCGGGGCGGCTTGTCTCCTGGCGTACTGGCCCCTTGTGACGCTGGTTCCCGTCCCTGGCCTTGGAGAACCGAGCCTTGGGAAAGAGGGTCCGCACCTGGTGGGGTGGCTGGACCGAACGGTGCTTGGCGCCCATGTTTGGCGCGGAGGCACCTACGATCCAGAGGGCTTGCTCTCGACGATTCCAGCGCTAGCCACGGCCTTGATAGGCGTGCTGGCGGGCATGCGGCTGCGCGCCATTGGGGGGAGCGGAAGGCTTTGGCCGACGTTTATTCCCGTCGGTCTGGCCATGGTGGGTATCGGGCTTCTCTGGGGTCACTGGTTCCCGATTAACAAGCCTCTTTGGACCAGCTCCTATGCGGTTTATACCGGTGGCCTTGCGGTTCTAGCTCTGGCGGTCTGCAGCGCGTTGTTTGACGGTACTCGCGGCCCGCTGATGACCGCGGCCGCGCGGCCGTTCCGGGTCTACGGGGTGAACGCGCTGCTGGTCTTTGTCGGAAGCGGCCTGCTGGGGAGGGTCGTTGGCCGATTGTGGAAGTTAGAGGATGGACGTAGCGCACAAAAGGCCTTCTACGACGGGCTGCAATCGTTCGGGCTGAGCGAACTGAATGCATCTCTGGGGTACGCGCTGATATGGATCCTGGGTTGGTACCTGGTGCTTGAGGTTTTGTATCGGCGGAAGATTTTCCTGCGCGTCTAGTCGGCGGTGGGTTGGTGGACCAGCAGTACCTCGGGTCGGTACTTTGCATCGACTTCATTGCAACTGGTCTGGCACCGATAGAGTGGCGGAGTCGGTTACGGTTGGGTGCGGCCGGTTCGGTACCGCCGCTGTGAGTTGTGAGCCGTGGGGCTTGTGCCGCTGTGTCTATCTCGAGATCGCCCCTCGCGTCCATAGGACGCCGGGCCATAGCGCGTGCCCGTAGGGCGCGTGCGGCCCGCGCGAGGCTCGCCCTCGCGGCCCCTCCGGCGAGGAGGCCCGTGCGGCAGCACGCCCGTCCGGCGAGGACGCCTGCGCGGCGAGCGCCGTGGACATAATCGCTAT
>JBLIHL010000368.1:0-6394 GCA_047635895.1 Paracoccaceae bacterium
ACCAGTAGGTCCCGAGGCCTCTCCTGGAAGTGTTCGACGATCGCCCGATTTCGACGTTCGTATGCGCTTATCCTATGGTCCCTGTTATAGACCAACGACCAGTCATAGTGAGCTTCATGGCCGACTGACTTGAAGGCATGCCGCTTGAAGATGTTCTGCAGGTAGTTATTCTTCAGGTAGATGGCCTTGTTCTTGAAGGTCATCTCGCCGAAGTCCCCCAAGCGCTCAACGCCGGCCTTTTTCAGGATCCCGTTGAGGTGAAACCTCGCAAGGCTCTCAAACCATTCACCTGACTCCCTGACCGTGAGGATGAACTTGCTTCCGGGGAAAAGCGTGTCTGCGACGGCGTAGGTCGCACCCTGCGAGAAAGGCATGTCTTGAAATGCATCTGACGTTTTGCACAAGGACTCAAGCGGCTTGAAGTTCCCCCGAAAGGTCTCCTCGACGACAAGTGCCTCCTGCTCTTGCTGGTTGGGCGTCCTGTAGCCAAGGTTGTTCAGCACGGTTTCCAGCGTGGTGGTCCCTGTCTTATTGTATCCAATGCAAAAAACCTTCGGTCTCTGACGCATGGGATAGAGTCTCTGCAGCTTCTTAATGGCGCGCACGGTGAATCCTGGTTCCCTGGGTGGTCTTCATTGAATGGCCCTCTGTCCCTGCCATCACTCTCGACCTACGCCGAGTCTTTCACCGCCCAAGCGGCGCTAGTGAAGATGGTGGGGTGGACACAGTACCGAACGGGTGAGTCCCGCAGGGCCAGGGTCCGCGTTAGCGACTCTCGATGGACGGGCACATGGCCGTGGTGGCCTCCCATAACCGCGAGGCCGCTTCGTCATCACGCGCTGCGGCGGAGGGTTGCGCCTCCCGGGAGCTGTCGAAATAGGCCCCATTTACCGTGGCCACTCCCGGCTCGCAGCACAAGAACACCGAGGTGCGTGCGCCCTTCTCCGGCGTGATCAAGAGCATCCGTAGCCACTTGAACGTGAAGCCCCACATTCCGCCGACTCCGCCCTCCTGGTTGAAGCTGCTGGCAACGACGCCTGGATGAAGGCAGTTGCAGGTGATGCCGCTGCCCTCCAAGCGCTTGGCCAGCTGCCGCGTGAAGAGAATATTCGCCAGCTTAGAGGCGGAGTAGACGCGAACCGCCTCGTAGCTCTTCTCAGCCTGTAGATCATCGAAGTCTAGGCCTTGCTCAAGCCGCTGGTGGGCATTGGAAGCCACTACCACGATGCGCGCGGGCGCACTCGCACGCAGCAGCGGCTCGAGAAGTCGATTGAGGTAGAAGGGCCCGAGATGATTCGTGCCGAAAGTGAGCTCGAACCCGTCCTCGGTTTCCTGTCGCTCGGCCTGAATAAGGCCAGCGTTGTGCACGATCACGTGCAGAGCTGACGCCTGAGCCACCAGGTCCCGGGCGAGGGCTTCGATGGACTCGAAGCTTGCGAGGTCGAGGCTCCGCACCTGCACACTGCCCGAGCCAGAATCCGCCGTGGAAGCTCGAATAGCGCGCAGCGCAGCCTCTCCCTTCGCGGAGTCGCGCGACGTGAATATCACGTGCGCACCCCGGCGCACGAGCTCGATGACGGTCGCTTTGCCTATCCCGGAATTCCCGCCCGTGAGGAGCACGGTCTTTCCGCGGATCTCCCAAGTGCCAGTGTTCGCTTGCTCCATCGAGGCAAGATAGCAGGCGCGAGTGAGCGCGAACGCTGGTTTGCACGGTTCCGATCGGGCCGCTAGAACCATAAAACCAGGTTCGCGGGCATTCCCTATGCGCGACACGCTCCTCGGAGCGTGTCGTGCATAGCCGGCCGCCCGAACGCGTCCGGTTTCAGAGGCGCGATGGCCAGGCGGAGACCCAGGTCCGTCCAAAGGGGGTGCTGACCTACTCAGCTGGACTCTGTTGCGGCGCCAACGGCCGCCAGCACCGCGCGGTGCTTTGCGAGCTCGCCTGGGGTTAACTTCGCCAGGTCCGTCGCGTGATCGAACACGCGCTGGCGTAGACGATCTGACAGCAGGCCGCGAAGCACTCCAAGCAGCTTGCGGGAGCAGAAGCACTCGATGCGGTCGATGCCTCGAGTCTCCATCTCCTGCTCAAGCCAGCGTGCGATCTCCTTCGCGAACCGGTGCGTTCGCTCCTCTGTCTCGTTCCCCTCGGACGCGGTGCCATGGATGTCGCGAACCGAACGGGACGATGGCCGACCATGCTCTGACTCAACCCACTGTTCGTGAAGCGTCACAGACTCCTCGACATGGAGTCGTCCATGCTCGGTCCAGGTCGCAGGGAGGAGCCTCGCGCTCCTTCGGTCAGCCGTCATCAGCCAGAGAGGGGATTTGCCGCTATTAGTTTTCGTCATGGGTTTCCTGTGAGTCGAAGGCCTCACTCAGCCTCTTTGAAGAGATCGAGGAATCGATCTTCGTAGTCGTCAAATACGGCGTGACGATCGAGCTCGGCCTTCAGCTCGTAGGCCTTGGTGCGATCTCCTCGCGCGCGTTCGAAGAGCTCCTCGATGCGCGCGCTGACTCGACCCGGGAGAGCATCGATCTTGCGGGTGACATCGGGTACCTCCGGCGGCGCCTCATCGTGATCGCCGTTGGCGGACTTTGAAGCGCGCTCTGCTTCGTCCTCCAGTACCGAGAGATGGTCCGAGAGCACCCTCTCCACCTCGATCGCATCGGTGTCGAGG
This sequence comes from Paracoccaceae bacterium, assembly GCA_047635895.1. Taxonomy (GTDB): domain Bacteria; phylum Planctomycetota; class UBA1135; order UBA1135; genus Saltatorellus. The sequence continues at coordinate 2,679 of JBLIHL010000368.1, forward strand.
GCGGTCAGGTTCAATTCCAAACGGGCGAGCCTGGCAAACACGCGGAGGACCGCCGCCGACGCCTTAGGGTTCACCACGGCGCGAGCGAAGAACGGAAACTCTCCCAGCAGGCAGAAGCCGCCGATAGAGCGCTCCGCCGCCACGCTCAGGAGGAGACCGTTCATGCCTTTGATCTTCCCTTCCGTGAGGGCTTTCACGCCGACAGCCTTCAGCTCCTTCAGAATCTCGGGGTCCGTAGCGGCGCCAAAGACCCGGGCATCGGACTCCGGACGTGTCGGCGCGGCCATCGCGGCGAAGGTCACCACCCGGGTCACGCCCCACTCCTGGGCGAGGTCGATGAGCGCTTCACAGAATCGGTGGCCCCCCGCAAGCGGCTGCTGCCTGGCGACGAAGACGATGAGGTCCGGACCGTCATCCGGACGGCGCAAAACAAACAGTGAGTCCGCAGGCAGCGATGGGCGCTGGATGAGTCCCCCTCGCACCTCGACCACCTCGGTTTCGAAGTGGCCGTTCGGCAGAGGGTCCGTCATTCGCTTGATCTCGGGAGCCTGCAGCAGGGTTGCGCCAGCGATCTGAGCGATCCCACCCATGCCGGGCCAGACGGCGACCAGCCAGGGATCACGCAGGGTTCCCTTCCATTCGTCTCCGAGCTTCGAGTTCATATTAGTAGACGATCAATCACCAGTCGCTTTGTTCCCCAGTGCGTAGATGATGGGGGCGTCGGTCCGCGCTGCCCATACGCCCTGGCGCCCCCATTGGCTCGCCAAAGGGCGCATGGACGTGAGCCACCGGGTTGGGGGACGGATGTGAAGGCGCTCGTGTAGGAAATCGTGACGCACAGCGGCGGTCAGGGGATGCCGATCCGTGAGTGCTTCCCCGGCGACAAGCCATATAGAATGCGCCACAGGAAGGGTCCATTCGGGCCCATCTTCGAGGTGCGACTCGCACAAAGCTACGAGCCTATGTACTGCAAGGGTGCGTACGGCGAGTCCCCCGATGATCGTTCGTGAGTCCCAAGCGCATCACCGCCCCATGACCCAATCCCACACCGTCAATCGAAGGATCGTGTTGGCGCAGCGCCCCAAAGGCGAGCCCGACGATGGCACCCTGCGACTGGAAAGCGGCGATCTTCCAGTCCCTGGCGAGGGGCAGATGCTCCTGCGCAACGAGTACCTATCGCTCGACCCCTACATGCGTGGGCGTATGAGTGATGCGCCCTCCTACGCCGAGCCGGTTGCGATCGGCGACGTCATGGTCGGAGGAACGGTCTCGCAGGTCGTCAGCAGCCGCGTCAATGGGTTCGCGGAAGGCGACTGGGTCGTCGCTTTCGGCGGCTGGCAGGACTACGCGCTGTCGGACGGCAAGGGGGTCATCCACCTCGGCAAGGACCCGGAGCATCCGTCCTGGTCCTTGGGCGTTCTCGGCATGCCCGGCCTGACCGCCTGGGCAGGGCTCACCCAGATCGGGCAGCCCAAGGAGGGTGAGACGCTCGTCGTCGCGGGGGCCAGCGGACCGGTCGGCTCGACCGTCGGCCAGGTCGCCAAGATCCTGGGCTGCCGCGTCGTGGGCATCGCGGGTGGGGGCAAGAAGTGTTCCCACGTGGTCGACACGCTCGGCTTCGACGCCTGCATCGACTACAAGGCCGATGGCTTCCCCGCTGCGCTCGAAGCCGCGGTGCCCGACGGCATTGACATCTATTTCGAGAACGTCGGGGGGGCCGTGTTTGACGCGGTTCTGCCACTCCTCAACCCGTCCGCTCGCATCCCGCTCTGTGGCCTCATCTCGCAGTACAACGCCACCTCGCTGCCTGATGGGCCTGACCGGATGAACTACCTCATGGGGCAGATGCTTCGTCGCAGGATCACGATGCGGGGCTTCATCGTCTTTGACGACTTCGGCCACCTCTACCCGGAGTTCGCCCGTCAGATGACGACCTGGGTGGGAGAAGGCAAAATCGTGTATCGCGAGGAGGTGATCTCGGGTCTAGAAGAGGCGCCCGCGGCCTTCCTGGGCCTGCTGCGCGGCGAGGCGTTTGGCAAGCGCGTTGTGCACCTCAGCGACTGATTCTCCACGGCAACTCACCTCCACCACAACACCAACGCACGCACTCATGAAGATCTTGATGGTCCTGACGTCGCACGACCAGCTCGGCGACACTGGCAAGAAGACCGGCTTCTGGCTCGAAGAATTCGCCGCGCCCTATTTTGCCTTCAAGGATGCGGGCGCCGACATCACGCTGGCGTCGCCCAAGGGCGGGCAGCCGCCGCTCGACCCCAGTAGCGACACGGAAGACGCGCACACCGACGCGACACGGCGCTTCGAGGGGGACGAGGCCGCGCAGAAGCACCTCGCCACCACGCGGGTGCTCGCCGACGTCAACGCCGAGGGCTTCGACGCCATCTTTTACCCCGGCGGCCATGGTCCGCTGTGGGACCTCGCAGGCGACGCCGATAGCACCCGGCTCATCGAAGCCTTCGCGAGCACCGACCGTCCCATCGGCGCCGTCTGCCACGCGCCGGCCGTCTTCCGGGAGCCGAAGGGAGCGGACGGCAAGCCGCTGGTCGCGGGCCGGCGAGTGACCGGGTTCTCTAACTCCGAAGAGGAGGCTGTCGGTCTGACCGACGTCGTCCCGTTCCTCGTCGAGGACATGCTTTCCACCAACGGCGGCAAGTACGAGAAGGGGGGCGACTGGGCGTCCTTCGTCGTGATCGACGGGAAGCTCGTGACCGGCCAGAATCCGGCGTCGTCGGCGGAAGCCGCCCGCGCGCTCTTGAAGTTGCTCTAGCAGGAAGCGGAGTAGGGCCCTCGGGCCCTACTCCGCTCTGGTGATCTGGTTGGTTGGTTCGGTAGCTCGTTCGGCAGCTGGCAAGTAGACTCGGCTTGCCACACCGCGGTTTGAACGCGGCAGTGGCACACTCTTGTAAGTACTGCAAGGCAGGGGGTCTGTGCCACAGACTCCTCGGTCCACCCCGAAGACAACCTGTACGAATCCATGAAGACATCGATATCGAGACGACAGTTCGGCCAGCTCGCGGCGACCACGGCGGCGATGGGCATCCTGCCCAGCCGCGCGACCGGCCGCGCAGTGAGTGCGAACGAGAAGGTCAACGTGGCCATCATCGGCTGCGGTGGCATGGGGGGGGCCGACGGGAACTCCGTGCACCGAACGGGTCTTGTCAATGTTGTGGCGCTCTGCGACGTGGCGATGGGTACCAAGCACACCGCGGGCATCGAGGAGAAGTTCCCAGGCGTCCCTAAGTTCAAGGACTTCCGGGTCATGTTCGACAAGATGGAGAAGGACATCGACGCCTGCACCGTCGGTGTTCCTGACCACGCGCACTTCCCTATCGCCATCCTGGCGATGTCATTGGGGAAGGGTGTTTACGTCGAGAAACCGCTCGCGCACACCTACGACGAGATCACACGACTCATCGCTGCCGAGCGGAAGTACAAGGTCGCCTGCCAGATGGGCAACCAGGGACATTCCGGCGCCAACTTCCATCAGTTCAAGGCCTGGAAAGAGGCCGGGGTCATCGAGGAGGTGACCAAGGTCACCGCCTTCATGAATTCGGGCCGGCGCTGGCACGGCTGGAAGATCGAAGACTACCCCAGCGGCGAGGATATGCCCGAGGGCATCGACTGGGATACGTGGATTGGCACCGCGCCGAAGCACCCGTACAGCAGCAAGCTCCATCCTGGGAACTGGCGTAGCTGGT
>JBLIHL010000369.1:0-6374 GCA_047635895.1 Paracoccaceae bacterium
CGTCTGGGCGAGTTGCTCCAACGCCGAATTTAGGGCGTCCTGGCGGAAGGGCTCCGGGACCACGGTGCCTGCGCCCGAGCCTTGCACATGCTCGGCATAGCCGGCGCAGGCAGCCGTAAGGACGGGCGTTCCCGCGCTCAAGGCCTCCAGCAGGACCATGCCTGCGAACTCCGAGCGGCAGGGATGAATCAGGAGGTCGGCGGCCTGGAGCAGAGCGGGGACATCGTCTCGGGCACCGAGGAATAGGACGTGCTCCGCGGTGCTGATGTTGGCGCTGAGGCCAGCGCTGAGGGCGCGGAGTCCCGCGGGGTCGTCGTCGCCTGCTATGGCCAGCCATACCTGACGCGAAGGGTCGGAAGCGGCGAGGTGGTGAATGGCCCTCAGTGCGCGGTCGAAGCCCTTTCGATGGAAGTCTGAGCCGAGAGCCAGGAGGAGTAGCGCGTCCTCGTCCCGTTCGGGGAGACCCAACTCTTGGAGACCCAATCCTTGGATACCCAGTTCGGCCCGGGTCCGCGCCCGCACCGATGGAGCGTCGTCGCCGCGGCGCCTCGACGAGGAAAAACCAGGAGGGAGAACGGCGAACCGCGAGCTCGGCGTGCCGTACTCGGATTGGATGACCGCCTGTTCGGCGCCGCTCATGAGGAGCACGCGGGTGGGGGACTCCGTGCCGAAGACGTCGCGCTCGAGGCGTAGAAACGCGCGTGCTCGCGGCGTCCAGCGGTGAAGGGGGCCTCTGTCGCGGCGTAGCCTGGCGGAGTAGCAGGGGTCCGCAGCAAAGTAGAGGTCGAGTCCCGGGAGCCGGTCGAACCCCAGCGTGACGTCCACCGGTTGCGCGAGCAGGCGGCTCTTGAGCTCGGCTCCGAAGGAAGCGGCCCGCGCGTGATTGGAGAGGCCGCGCGCTGGCAGAATCTCGACCTCGACGGTCTCGGGCCGCGGCCCCAACCATTCCTGTGTGAACAGGGTCACCTTGTGACCGCGCTGCGCGAGTGCCTCTGCACACTCCAGCGCGATGCGCTGGAGACCACCATGGGGGAAGTAGCGCAGCAGCGCGAGCGCGACCGACCGGGGGCCTGGGGCCTTGGAGGTGGGGTCAATTTCGGTCATGTGCTGCCGGCCTCTCCGCTCGAAGAATCGCCGATTGGCTGTGACCATACCCTGGCTCGCTCGGTCGGCCCTGTGGTGATGCAGCGAGATTCAGCAGATGCCGCGGTGGCGCGGGCGGCGGAGGCTTCGGCCAGCCCTGGCGGCGGCCTCCTCGCGTGGGCGTTCGTGGGGGCACTGCTTGTGGGCACCTTCAGCCACGCAGGGCTTGCCCGCGCCGCTTGGGCCTGGATCCATCGGGGGCCGGTGGGGGTCGAGGTGTGGGCTGTGGATCGCGCGGCCCACGCGGTGTTCGGCCTGGATCACGATGGAATCGTGGTCGAGCGCCGATTGGCTCCCGGGGAACGAGGCACTGGGCAGGAGCGCTCGCTATCGGCGGCGGCCTCGGTGCTGCCCCCTAGCTGGCGGATCGAGGCCTGGCCAGGCCTGCTGGGTGACAGGCTTGTCGCGCACGCGGCGGACGATCCTGGCTGGGGGAGAGCACGTCCGGGCGTTTGGGCGCTGGTGCGGTCCAAAACGGAGCCCGAACCGCGTTCATCTCCAGGCGGCGGTGTAGGCGGGCAGTTCTTGGAGCGCTGGGTGCGAACCGGGACGCCGTGGCGATGGCAGCGCGCGTTTCGCTTCCGGCTTCCCTGGCGGAGCCGGGCTCTCGCGAGTCAGGAGTCCGGCGTGTGGGTAGCAGCCGAGCGTCAGTGCACGGTCCAGCACCGGGCACATACCGGGGTGCTGAGATTCGAGCGCGACCTGCTTGATGGCGACGGCGTGGACGCTCTGTGCGGTGCCAGCACCAGGGCGGGCGGCGGCGTCTGGATTGCAGCCGGGGGCGCGCTGCTGCGGCTCGATCGAACGGGCTCACGCCGGCCCGGCCAGGGCGGTTTCGCCCACCTGACCCGGCTCGTGGAAGGGAGCAGGGCAGCAGGCGAGCCGTTCAAGCCAGGCGCAAAGTGCGTGTCGCGCGTAGCTGAATCCGAGTAGCGGGCCCGCAGCTTCCGGAAGCTGCGTAGCCCCAGCAGCCCTGGGACTTGGGAGCATCCCCGAGCCCGAAGACGGTCCAATTAGTCGAGCGCGTTGACCTGCCTCTCGGTCACGGTCAGTGCGCCCAGCAGCGTATTGGCGATGTCCTGACGCTCTTCATCGGCGCACGCCTGGATGAATTTAGCCGCGTGCTTCTTGAAGCGCTCGAAGTCCTTGTGGAGCGGAGATGCCTTGATCTCGCGTCGCATCATCCGCTGCTCTACCTCCCGGATCTTGGCCTCTAGGCCTTGGATGAGCTCATCCTCACTGCGGCGCTGAATGGAGCTGCTGCCCTTCGGGTCTTCGTGAACGTTCGTCGTCATACTTATGAGAAGAGTCTGGGTCGCCCAATGGAGGGCTTCGGGATCGGGCTATTTGGGCTCCACGCGGTGGCGTTCTTTGGAGCCGAATGGCGGTCGAGAGCGAAGGATCTGTCCTGGAATAGCTCGCAGGACGGTCTGGGCCCTAAGAGCGCGGCTGGCTGGGTGGATCGCAAGCGTCCTTCCCGGTTCCATGCTGGTCTTCGCCCTTCAGGGAAGGCTAGCACCCTAAATCCGCGGTTCAAGGGCTGTGTATGGAGGTTTCTATCAGGGACACGGTCTGAGCGAGCCTGGCACGATGGCCGGGAAACGGACTCGCCGACCGTTATCAGGGACCTTTCCTGCTCTGCCCGGGTTACGGAGCGTCGGTATCCATTTACACCACTTATTCGCGTAGAATCTTCCGCTCCAAAATGCAAAACGTTCACGCAGACATTGAAAGCGTCCTCTTCTCGGAAGACGTCATTCGCGAGGGCCTCACACGGGTGGGTGCCGCGGTTACCGACCGTTTTCGCGGCCGCGACTTCACGGTGGTCTCGATCCTCAAGGGATCCTGCATCTTTTCCGCCGACCTAATCCGCCAGATCCCGATCCCGCTGGAGCTCGCCTTCGTCTCGGCGTCCTCCTACGGCGACCGGACGACATCGGGCGACCTGGAGATCAATTTCTTCCCAACGGGGGAGATCGAGGGGCGAAACATCCTGCTTGTGGATGACATCCTCGATACGGGGAAGACGATGAGCCGGCTCAGGGAAGAGTTCCTGAGTCGTGGCGCGGCGGACGTGGCGACCTGCGTGTTCCTCGACAAGCCGAGCCGACGCTCGGTGGACCTGGACGCGGACTTCCGCGTGCTCGAGGTCGGGGACAAGTTCGTGGTCGGATACGGCCTGGACTTTGCCGGCCGCTACCGCAACCTGCCATACGTCGGCGTGCTCAAGCCCGAGATCTACGCGGCGAAAGCGCCCGTGGCTGAGGAGGTCTGAGCGATGAGTGAGATGGACACGTTCGTCATTCCAGACGAACGCGCAGGACTGGAGCTCGACGAGTTCCTGTGCCTGCAGTACCCGGGCCTTTCCAAGGGGTTCTTGCGCCAGGAGATCGGTGCGGGTCGCATCCTGGTGGACGGAGTGTCTGCGGTGGCGGGCAAGAAGCTGCGCGCGAGCCAGGTGGTCATGTCGTCGATCGACTGGGAGCGCGCGCCGCAGCGCCCGGTGAGTCCCGGCATCGAGGTCCCCGTGCTCTACGAGTCCGACGCGCTGCTCGTCGTGGATAAGCCCGCGGGCCTGGCGGTCGAGCCCGAGCGCTGGATGCGAGAGCTGGGCTCCCTCGCGGGGGCGCTGCTGCAGCTAGCGGAGGATCGCACCGAAGAAGAAGAGGGCGACCTCGAGGGAGGATTGTCCTTCCGCCCGCGGCTCGTACACCGCATCGACAAGGACACGACGGGCGCGGTCCTCGTCGCGAAGAACATCGAGGCGGAGCGACTTCTCCGCGAGGCGTTCTCGTCAGGCACGATCAAGAAGACGTACCTTGCCCTCGTCGAAGGGGAGCCGTACCTCGACGACGACGAGGAGCTGATCATCGACCAACCGATCGGCCCCGTGCTCAAGAAGAGCGGTCGGATGCGCATCGCGCCGGACGGAAAAGCGTCACAGACGCGCTTTAAGATCGCCGAGCGCTTCGACGGCTTTACGCTCCTCAGCTGCGAACCGATCACCGGTCGCACGCACCAGATTCGCGTGCACATGGCTCATGAGGGTTTCCCCCTCGTCGTCGACGGGTTCTACGGCCGGCGGGACGAGTTCAACCTCTCCGAGTTCAAGGCCGGCTACCGGCCCAAGCGTGGGCGTCCGGAGAAGCCGCTGATCGAGCGATTGACGCTTCACGCCCACGAAATTCTTCTGGCGCCGGAGCTCTCCGCCGCCCTCGGGCTTCCAGAAGGCGAAGCCCTCCATGTGACGGCTCCGATCCCCAAGGATCTCGAGCGCCTCCTGAAGCAGCTCCGCAAGGTGCGGCCACCCAGGTAGTCACATTCACGACCCATTCACGACCCCCGTCTCATTGCATAATTAAACGTGAAACTCAAAGTACGACCGTCTGACTTCAAGGTCAGCGAACGCCTTCGCGAAGGCATCATCAGCGAGGCCGGTGGACACCGCGTCTACCGTGTCATCAAGGAAAAGCTGACGTCGCTCGAAGCGGCGACTGAGCTTGCTGCGCGCACGGGCGTAGCCTCCGGCGACGTCGGCATGGCCGGTCTGAAGGACCGCCAAGGCGTCACCACCCAGTTCATGAGCGTTGCGCGGGGACCCAGCGTCTCCGTGTCGGCAGGAGCCCTGGGGCAACAGCTCGGGATCCAGAACGTCGGCTACGCTCAGGAGGCCATCTCCGCCGAGGCGTCCGATGGCAACGACTTCCAGATCGTGATCCGCGACCTGCGCGACGAGGAGGTCAACCACCTTCGCGGTGCTCTGGACTCGGTTCGCGCTGCAGGCCTGCCGAACTACTTCGACTCCCAGCGCTTCGGCAACCTTCGTCACGGACAAGGTTGGGTCGTGCTGGACCTGCTCCAAGGCGACGTTAGCGGGGCACTCAAGCGCCTCATCGCTAGCCCGTCACAGTTCGAGCCGCCCGCGCGTCGTCGTCTCAAGGAGGCGCTCGGCCGCACCTGGGGCGATTGGTCCGCATGCCGTTCGATCGCAGGTAAGCTCGGCCGCCATCACTCGGTCTTCGAGCACCTCAAGCGCGATTCCGACGACTTCGAGGGTGCCTTCGATCGTGTCGGTACTCGTGAGCGGCTCATCCACCTCTACGCCTTTCAATCGCACCTCTGGAACCGGGCTCTGGGCCTCTGGGTCCAGGATCAGTGCGAGGACAGGATCAGCCTCCGTGGCATCGAAGGCATGCTGCGTTTCCCCCGCGGTGAATTCGAGCTTCCGCCGGAGTGGGACGGTCAGTTCATGCTGACGGGCAGCCAGCTCGACGGCGTTACGGATCCGCTGCAGAGGCAGCTTTATGAGCGGACGCTCGAGCGACTCGGCCTTTCGGTTCAGGCGCTCGACATGCCGAACCTCGCCGGATTCCAGCTCAAGCCTGAGCCCCGGATGGCGATCGTGCGGCCGCACGGACTGCGAGTTCGCCCGGCCGAGGAGGACAACCTCCACCGCGGCAGCCGCATGGTGAAGGTCCAGTTTGGCCTGCCTCGCGGCTCCTACGCGACGATGGTGATCCAGAGGCTGGTCGGTCAGTCGGTAGGTGGCGTGGATGAGCGTCCACCGGCTGCGTTCCGGTCTCCCCATGCGGATCGCGAAGAGCGTGGTGAGGATCGCAGCTCGGGCGGCTCGCCGCGTGAGGGCGGGTATGGCTCCAGCTACGGGGGCTCCAGCTATGGTGGCGGGAGCCGACGCGGTGGCTCGTCCAGGCGCGGCGGAAGTCGCGGCGGTGCACGCGGCGGCGCCCGCGGGCGTAGTTTTGCTCCGACCGAGGACCGGAACTTCGATTCCCAGGACCGCGGAGGCTACGGCGACGATCGTCAGCCTGGCGGCGGTTTCAGCCCCCGTGGCGGTGCGCGTGGCGGATCACGCGGTGGCGCCCGGGGCGGTCCGCGAGGTGGATCACGCGGCGGTGCACGTGGCGGTGGTTTCGCTCCGACCGAGGATCGGAACTTTGATCCCCAAGAGCGCGGCGGGTACGGCGGTGATAGTGAGTCTGGCGGCGGTTTCCGCCCTCGCGGTGGTGCGCGCGGCGGATCACGCGGCGGATCACGCGGCAGCGCCCGGGGTGGTCCGCGCGGCGGATCAAGTGGCGGCCCGCGCGGTAGCGCAAGAGGCGGCCCGCGCGGCAGCGCCAGAGGAGCTCCGCGCGGAGGTCCCCGGGGCGGCGGACCTCGGGGCGACTCGAGCCGAGGCTCAAGCAGGCGTGGCGCCTCACGCGGCGGTCCTC
>JBLIHL010000370.1:0-6354 GCA_047635895.1 Paracoccaceae bacterium
GGCTTTGCCTTGCCGCCCTTCTTGAGCACCAGACCCGGCATGGCCACGTCGCTGCGCCGAATGAGGCGCAGCACCAGAAGCACCAGGTACGCGAAGCAGGCCGCGATCCCGACCGACAGCAAGAAGCCGCGCTCCTGGTAGTAGCCGCGCACCGCAAAGTAGCCGAACAACGCTGCCGCCGTTCCCGTGACCTCTTCCACCATGGGCATCGGCTTGCGAGCCGACCGCTTGGCCTGGCGCGGCTTCGCCAAAATCGCGGGTTTCCCCATCCCGAAGTAGAGCGCGTTCTCCGGACAGACCGACACGCAGTCCATGCACTTCATGCAGCCCGGGTCCACGACCATGCCGTAATCATGCACCTCGCGGGCGACATCGACGTTGGACGTGCAGGTCAACGTGCAGTGCCCGCACTCCTTGCAGGCATCGGTCACGCGGATGCGGCCCGGCGCCACGCGGTCCATCACGCCAAAGACGGCGCCATAGGGGCACGCGTAGGTACAAAACCCCTTGGCTCCCAGGAAGTACACGGCGAGGAAGCCCGCCACGAAGAAGGTGAGGATCGCCGGTCCCCACGTCGGGAACGTGTCCCAGAACCCTTCCTTCTCGATCGCCACAGCTCGAATCGCGAGCGGGTCTTCGATGTAGATCCGGTAGATGAGCGGCCAGAAGAACATGTAGAACGCCGCGAAGAGCGGCAGCACCGCCATCCAGCGCGAGCGCAGCGGCCGCGGACGGATGCCGATCTTGATCAGAAGCGCCCGCGACATGTCCTGGAGCGCGACGACGTGGCACGCCCAGCCGCAGAACCAGCGGCCCAGAATCAGGGTCGACATGATCGTGAGCGCAAAGAAGATCAGTCCCGCATTCACGACTGAGTACTTCGAGAAGTCCATCGCTTCCGAGGGCTCGAGCGGCGACACCGTACGGCCAGTCGACATCCAGTGGGCGATGTGGATCGCCGCCAAGACGTGGACCGCGATCAGTACGGTAACTCGCCAGCGCGTCGCCTTCGACTTGCGCGGCGCAGCCCCACTTTTGGACGCTGCGGACGCTGATACGCCGCAGGACTCAATCTTATTCTTCGCCATGGCGCCGGTTAGTAGTGGGGCGGACGATCGTCCTCGAGCGTCCGCGTCTCCCCGTCCTTGCTGTCGCCACCAGAACGGGCCGTTCGGCGGAGCTCCTTGACCTCTCGCTGAATGGAGTCAAGCTCAAGCTGCTGCTCGGCGACCACGCGGTTGAGCTGCTCGAAAGCATGCTCCTGGAACGCCAAGCGCTCCTCCAGTTCGATGTGCTCAGGGGTTTTCGTCAAGACAGTGGGCCCATCCTCGGAAAGGGCGCACCCAGGGTAGACGCCGCGCAGGCCGGTCGGGTTCCGAAATGCGGCGTCAGTTCGAGGCTCCCTGCCCCGCCCGCTCCACCTTGGCCCCGGGCCCGAAAGCATCCCGCGCAAAACGAACCGCCGTCACCACCAGGATGCAGCCGAGCGCCCTTTGGCCGATCGCCGAGACGCCGGGCAGGTGGGCCAGCTGAACGCCTCCCGCCGCGCCGACGACACCACCAAGAGTGAACCAGATCGCGATTTTGGGATCGACGCTCTTCTCCTTGGCGTAAAGGTGGATCGACCGCAGCGATGTGACGCAGGCCACGGCCAGGGAGGCCGCCCGCGCTCCGTTGCCGCCGACCTCCGGCATGGTCAAGAGAAGCCCAGGCACGACGACCATCCCGCCCCCGATCCCCAGCAGCGGCGAGAGCGTGCCCGCCAGCATCCCGATCCCCGCCACCAGGGAAGCGCGGGCAAAACTAAAACCCGCCTCGAAGTCTCCGGGCTCCGCCTGGATCGACATGGCCAGGAGCATCCTGAGGCCAATCCCTAGCAGCACGAAGCTGAACACGCTCTTGAGCAGCTGCTCATCGAGCCGCCTGGAAAGTATGTAGCCGAACTGCGCCCCCACAAGGGCCCCTCCCACGAGCGGTCCGACCACGTCCCACAGGAGAGCACTGTCCTTGTGCAGGATCTCCGAGGACGTGGACGCAATGGCGGTGGCCGCGACGAGGCACAGCGCCGTCGCTACGGCCTGGCGCAGCGGCAGCTTGAACCCGTAGTGGAGCAGCGGCACGGCGAAGAGCCCTCCGCCGATCCCGCAGAGCGCGCCGACGAAAGCGATGGCGAGCGCCAGGCCAAAGAGAAGCGCGGCCCGAACGATTACGAGGCTCCCTCGGGTGAATTCCCAGCTGAAGTACCAGCTGAGGTGCCCTTGGACCGGCCTGCCGACGGGCCTGCCGTACCCTGGGCGCGATTGAGAATGCCTGTCGTCGAGCGCCCGTCCAGGAGCGGCGCCAACACGACCTGCCCCCCGTGGGCCTCGACCCAATCAGCGCCGACGACGAGCTTGTTCGCATAGTCTTCGCCCTTGACCAGAACGTCCGGCGAGACCTGCTCGACGAGCTTCTTCGGCGTGTCCTCATCGAATGCCACGACGGCGTCGACAAACTCCAGCGCTGCGAGAACCTCCATCCTGTCCTCCAGCGTGTTGACCGGCCGCGTGGGCCCCTTCAGTCGAGCGACGCTGGCATCGTCGTTGACGCCCACAATCAGCGCATCCCCCTTGGAGCGCGAGAAGCGCAGGTACTTCACGTGCCCCGCGTGCAAGACATCGAAGCAGCCGTTGGTGAAGACGACTCGCTTGCCCTCGGTCCGCCAGGCATCGATCACGGAGCCCACGCTCGGCCGAGCCACGACCTTGCCCTCGTGGGGCAAGTGCTGACTCAGACGATCGGTGATCTCGGCCCGCGTAACCGAGTGGGTACCGAGCTTGGCCACCACGATCCCAGCGGCATGGTTCGCGAGGGTCACCGCGGAGGGCAGATCGACGCGGCAGCCGAGGTGAAACGCGAGGTGCGCGACCACGGTGTCGCCCGCGCCCGTCACGTCGAACACGGCGCGCGCCTGCGTCGGCACGCGGCCCTCGAGGCTGCCGTCCTTGGTCCGATAATAGATACCATCCGCTCCGAGCGTGATGAGCGCCTCGTCGAGGCCCGCGACGCGAATGAGCTCGTCAGCCGCCTCAGGAAGCCTCGTCAAGGGGTCGATTTTGTAGCCGAGCGCTTCCTCGGCCTCCTTGCGGTTGGGCGTGATCAGCGTCGCACCGAAGTAGCGCGAGTAGTCGGTCCCCTTGGGATCGACGAGCACGGGAATCCCGCGCGCGCGGCACGCCTTGATAGCGGCGGCCAGCACGACCGGCGGCAACATCCCCTTGCCATAGTCCGATAGGACGACGGCATCAGCGCCTTCCACCGAAGCGTCGATAGAGCCCAAGACGCTGGCTAGCGCGTCGCCATCGAGCGGCCGCGCATCCTCCCAGTCCACGCGGAGCATCTGGTGCACTCCGCTGAGCATCCGCGTCTTCTCGATCGTCGGTCGCGTTGCGTCGACAGTGACGCCGCCGCGGGCGATCTGAAGATCGTCGAAGAGCTCCATCATCGCACGCCCGTGACCGTCATCGCCGACGACGCCGACGATCTCTACGACCGCATCCATGGCGCGGAGGTTAGCGGCCACGTTGCCAGCTCCGCCCAGGCGCAGCTCGGACGACTTCGCCGCCAGCACCGGAATCGGCGCCTCCGGCGAGATCCGGCTGACGTCACCGGAGACGTAGCGGTCGATAATAAGGTCGCCGATGATGACGACGCGGGGAGTCCCGGCGGCCTCGAGAAGGCCGAGAAGCGATTGAGTATCGGACATGGATCAGGCGCTGACGCGGCCCCCCGGAAGCTTCGAGAGAACGGCCATGCGAAGGAGCGGAAGGAGAAGTTCGTGCTGGCCGATCAGGGTGATCCCGGTGCCCGGCGGCCGGCGAACCACGTTGGTCTCGGCCCGGTACTGGCGGATCATGTCGAGGTTGCCCGTCGTGATGTTCTCGAGGTCGAAGCCGAGGTTGATCGCCACGCTGACGGCCTTGAGGAAGATCTCCGGCAGAATCACGGCGCAGCCGACGTTCAACCAGACGCCCCCCACACCACTGGCATCCTCACCCTTTGGGAATCCGAGCTCGGACACCGTCCGGCACACGTGCTGGAAGTCGGCGAGCGCCGCCGCGCCGAGATCTGCCCCGTTGCACGCGGGGTGCATGTGAACGATGTCGGCGCCGACGGAGACGTGACACGTCACGCCCACGCCAAGACGCACCGCGTTCGCAGGCACGGACAGGTGAACGTTCTTGGGCGCCAGGTCGAGAAGGTTGCGCCCGAGTCCCCGCCCGAAGCCGAGCTCGGCGCCCGGCTCTGGGTGAGCCCCTCGTCGCGCGCCCTCGGCGATCCCGAGGCCAGTCTCGTCCGCGAACCCGAACCTGCCCGCGGGCAGCTGGGTGTCGACGCGCTCGGAGGTATGCCCTGCCGTCGCGATCTCGAAGTCATGGATCGCGCCCGCCGAGTTGAGCGCCACGTGGGTGATCACTCCGCGCTCCATCAGGTCGATCAGCAGCGGCGCCAGACCGACCTTGAGCACGTGGGCACCCATCGCGAAGGCGACCGGCTTGCCCGCAAGGCGCGCCGCGACAATCCGGTTCACGAGATCCTTGAAGTGCGCGCCCGCGTAGATGTCAGGCAGCGCGTCCACAAAGCCCTCGAAGCCCGGCACCGGGTCCGGGACTGAGCAGAAATCCTTCGTCGTGACGAGGCTCTCGCGCGAATCGAGGGGGTACAGGGAGACGTCCCGCATGGCGGGAAACGGATGAAGGTCGGGGCCGTCGCTGGTCAAATCAAGCTGGGGGTCAGGGTGCGGGGGCACCTTTGAATCGGTCGTGGAGCCAGAAGACTTCATCGGGTCGGTGGAGAATCAGGCGTTCCAGCTCAGAATTCACCCTGGCGGCGATTTCCTCCGGGCCCAGGCCCCTGAGTTCGTCCGGCTGGATCACCCTTGGAAAGCGCAGTTCAAAACGCCAGTTTTTGAGGGGATCGGTGCCCGCGAGGCTGTAGCAGCCATAGAACACAAGCGGCACCTTGACCCGGCGCAGGAGGACCCCTGTGCTTCGATCGCAGGCGGCAGGGCGACCGAAAAACGGTGCATAGACCGGTTTCTGGCGCGGCCTGTGGTCCATCAGCATCCCTACGATCGAGCCCGCGCGCAGGGCGGCGGGCACCGCCGACATCGCGCCGTTCCGGGGAATCAGGCGCATCCCCTGGCCCTCACGCATCTCTTGGATGTGCTGGGCGACAAAGTCATTCCGCGGCGCCTTTCCAATCGCGTACGGAGCAGGAGCACCAAGCCCCACCACGCCGGGACAGCTTGCCTCCCAGTAGCCGCAGTGGGCCGTCACATAGATCGCAGGGGCCTTGCCGGCGACGAGGGCCTCGGCCTCAGGACACATCGAAACCTCGTAGTGATCCCCGAGCCGCTTCCCCATCAGCTTGGCGCTGACGCCTTCAGAGACCACGGCCATCCGGAGGAGGTGCCGCCACGCGAGCTTGATTTGCCGGTCGACCTCGGCCGAAGAGGCGCCCGGCATGGCAGTGGAGATGTAGTCGCGCGCCGCCTCGGTGTGCCGTCGATCGAAGACCCGCCCGGCGAAGGCCAGGCTGTTCACGACGGCTGCGCGCAGGAAACCCGGCAGCAGGTAGACCGTCCGCTGGGCTGCGCGCATCGCGACGTAAAGGACCCGGTGCCAGAGCGATCGGAACCGCTCGTCGCGGAACGCCGGCACCTCCACGGGCCACCCCTCGGGAGGAAGCTCGATCCGCTGATCGTCGAACCGCGTGACGCGGGGCAGTGACTCGGTGGTTTCTGTCACCAGGCTCAGCCGTGAAGCCCTTCGTGGTGGGACGCGCGCCCGCGAACGGCGTTGGATTTAGGATCTAATCCAGCGCCCGATCCGGCGTCCATTGCAGCATCCAATTCAGGGAGATGGTCAAGCACGGTGAGCAACGCCTCCTCGTTCTGAACCATGGCGATCTCCACGTCAAGGATCCAAAGGGGCTCGGGTGCCTGGACATCCGCCAGAATGCTGAGCCGCGCTGCGTCCTTGGCCGTGGTGAGCACCGGCCGCTCCGCGCCAAGCCCTGCGAGATCCTCGGAGCTAAAGGCGTGGTGGTCCGCGAAAGCACGGTGCGAGATCACCTTGCCGCCAAGGTCCCGCACCGTCCGCTCAAAGGCGCCGGGATTGCCGATGCCGCTGATCAAGTCGACCTCGACGCCGCGCAGCTCACTCAAGTGCCGGGGTCCATCCGCCCGGCGCAGGGAGGTAGCGCGATGCTGGCTGTGGACGATAGGGACCCCAGGTGCCGCCGTTCGAAGCTGCGACTCTAACCGGTCCAGCGATTCTCCCGAGACCGTATCCACACGCGTCAAAACGATGA
>JBLIHL010000371.1:0-6334 GCA_047635895.1 Paracoccaceae bacterium
GAAACAACGTCGCTAATGCGAACACGGAGGGCTACAGCCGCCAGGAGATCATGATCTCCAGCTCGCGGCCACTCAACCTGCGTGGCCTCCAACTTGGTCACGGAGTTCAGGCCGACAGGGTCGTCAGATCGGTCGATCAGCTTCTGAATTCTCGTATGACAGGTCAGGCGTCTACGCTTGGCAAGCTCGACGCAGAGCTGAATGAGATGCAGAGCGTTGAGGCGCTCCTCAACGAGCCAAGCGGCGAGGGCTTCGGCTCTCTCCTAGACGGCCTTTTCGGCAGCCTCTCAGCCCTGTCCGCGAACACCGAGGATATCGTCAACCGCACCGGCGCGATTCAGTCCACCGATAACCTGATCGATCGCTTTGGTCAGGTGGCCAGCGAACTAGACCAGCTCCAGCGTGACGCGCAGAGCAAGGCAAAGTCGATCGCCGAGGGCGTCAATGTCCTGGCGGACCGGATCGTTCAGCTGAACCAACAGGTCACCCAGGTGGAGGCGGTTCGAGGCACGATCGCCAACGACCTGCGCGACAAGCGCGACCTGGCGCTCCGCGATCTCGGGGCACTGGTCGACGTTCAGGCACGAGAGAACTCAGAGGGAGCCGTCCAGGTTCAGGTAGGCGGCCAGCTGCTCGTCGGGTCGCGGTCCGTGCACGAAATGTCCGTGGATACGGCCATCGACGGCAAGATCGTGGTGTCGCTTGAAGGCGGCGTTCGACCGGTCGTGCCCACCGGCGGCGCGATTGCCGGTCTGATCGCGTTCTCCGAGGACTTCTCGACCTCCATTGGTGGTGATCTCGACCAGTACGCTCGCTCGATTGTTCTCGAGATCAATCGCGCGCACTCGACTGGCGTAACGCTCGATGGCGGCTTCACCCAGCTGCGTGGGGCGACGTCGGTGGTGGATCATGATGGTGACGGTGAGCTCGGTGACGCGCTGCTTCGCGACTCGGGGCTTCCGTTCGACGTGACGGAGGGCGAGCTTTACGTCCACGTGCTCGAGGACTCATCTGGCGATCTGACCACCAAGAGAATCGAGATCGACCCAGCGCGGATGACCGTTTCGGACTTCGTCGAGTCACTCTCCGACGTGCGCGGGATCACCGCCCGCCTCGACAACTTCGGACGCGTGTCCATCAACTCGACGTCCGGCTCTCGCTTTCACTTCGGGCGTCCTATCGATAAAAAGCCGGACGTGGCGGGGACCTTCGGCGGCGGCAGCGCGTCGACGGTGAGTTCCTTCGCGGGGCCCTTCAGCATCTCGACGGCGTCCACCATCAATATCGCAGGACCAGCGTCTACGTTCAGCCTCACGCTCGAGCCGACAGACTTCGAGAAGGTGGGCGAAGCGTCGCCAGAAGAGCTCGCCAACATCCTCAATGGCAGCGCGGACATGGCAGCCAACAACCTGCGTGCCAGCGTGGTGGGCGATCGGATCGCGATCCAGACCCAAGGAGAGGGAAGCGCTGAAGCCTTCCAGATCACGGGTGGAACGGCGCTCAACGCTCTTGGTCTTCAGGCTGGTTCGTACACAGGCCAGGACCTGGCGGTCGACGTGACGTTGAGCGGACAGTACACCGGCCCAGCCAACGAGCGCTGGACCTTCGAGCCGGTCGGCGATGGTGTCATTGGCACAACCCCCGGCCTTGAGGTCGCGGTGCGAGACTCCACGGGATCGATCGTGGCTCGGCTTGACGTCGGCGCGAGCTACTCCCCCGGCAACCCGATCACCGTCACTGACGGTGTCAAGGTGGCCTTCACGGTCGGCGGACTCAGCGCCACGGGCGGCGATGCGTTCAGCTCTGAGATGATTGCGGACTCTGATACCAGCGACATCCTCGTGGCCTTTGGTCTGAATGCGTATCTCATTGGTGAAGACGCTTCGACGATCGACCTGCGGGAGGATATCCGTGAGGACCCGAGGCTCCTCGCCGCGTCCGCTACGGGTGCGGTCGGGGACGGCGGCGCGCTTCTCGACATGATCGCAGTGCAGACATCCGACGTCGAGGAGGTAGGAGGCACGCTCGGCGAGTTCTACGGGACTATGGTCGGCGGCGTTGGCTTCGACATTAGCTCTGCGGCAAACGCCCAAGAGATCGAGTCTTTTCTACTCACCAGTCTCGAAGCTCAGCGCGAGGAAGTGTCCGGTGTCAACGTTGATGAGGAGCTCGTCAAGATGATCCAGTTCGAACAGGCCTATAGCGCAGCCGCGCAGTTTCTACAGGTCGTCAGGCAGATGAACGACGAGGTGCTTGCGCTCGTTTGAGCGCGCTATAACTCATGTCAATTAGACCCACCCAAGGCCGCATCTTCGCGCTCGTGCGCGACGGGATCACGGCCAACACAGGCAAGCTTATTCGAGCCCAAGAGCAGGCGTCCAGCGGCAAGCGCATCGTTCGAGCGTCGGACGACGCCGTCGGTACATCGGTCGCGCTATCACTTCGCCGCCAGATCGGCTCTATTGAGTCGTTCGTCGCTTCAACGTCAAGCGCTCGTCCCGAGGTGGAGCAGGCAAGCTCGCGACTTCAGGAAGGCTCGGGCGTCATTGCTGAGCTCCGCTCACTGATGATCCAGGGCATGAACGGCGCGCTGAACGCACGAGATCGGTCGGCGGTGGCCAGTCAGATTGAGCTGCTTGAGGGCCAGCTACTGGACGTGGCCAACGCCCGGAGCGGTGACAGCTATCTCTTCGGTGGCACCGACACCAATATTCAGCCGTTCCAGGAAAGCTCGATCGACGGCAAACAGGTCATCACCTATCACGGAAACGACGAGCGGCAGCGAGTGTTGACCAGTCGCGGTTCGGACGTCGTCTTGAATGTGACAGGCGCAGAGGTCTTCGGCAACTACGCGTACACGGATACGTCGTTCGGCTCCCTGACGGGGATCAAATCAGGTCTGACAGCGGACTCCGGCGCAGGCTACGAGGAGCTCCTCGTTAGACAGGACGGCACGACCGGGACGATGGGAGAAGGCCTTGCGCTCCTGAACGCCGGGAACGACACGATGGTGGGAGACCAGCCGTTAGCGGTCAATGCAGCCGAACGGACTCTCCAGCTGGGAACCGGCGACCCGATCGGCATACCGAACCCCGCTCCCGCGTCCATGGTGGCGGTGGATGAGAACGGAGGTCGAGTCAACGTAGATCTGAGCGCCTGGACAGGGCTCGACTTCAGTACCAACCTGACCGGCGCTGCGTCGGTGTCTCTGGACGGAAGTAGCTATACCGCGGTCAACCTGACGGAGACCGATCTACGACTCGACAACGCGGACACGGGCGCGCTCATCCACGTCGACACGACGGGCCTGAAACGCTCAGGAAACGACCTCGTCACGTTCGAGGGCACGCCGACCATCTTCGATTCGATTCGCGGCGTTGTCGCGGACCTTCGCATGCCGGAGAGCACGGACCGAAACCTACTGATCGGCCGTATGCAATCGCGGCTCGGCGAGCTGGATCGGAACCAGGACGACCTCCTCGTTGGTCTCGGCAAGCTCGGTGCTGCCTCGCAGCGGATCGAAGTAGCGGAGAGCCGTTTGCAGGACCTTCGTGTGACCGTGGAGGGTCTCGTCTCGAACGTGGAGGACGCCGACTACGCCCAGGTCGCGCTGGACCTTCAGCGCGCAGAACAAACTCTCCAGCTCGCCCAAGCGACTGGCGCAAGACTCATGCAGCAGACGCTGCTTAACTACCTGTAGCGGCAGCTGCCTGAATGACAATCACGATGATGAATTCTGACAAGACTGGCGTCTCGGGTCTTCCCGGCATGACGTCCCTGCAGCCTACGGGACCGCCACTTGGCGGACCGGACCAGAGTGCTCAGGCGCAGGACTCAGGGGCCGCGTTCCGCGCGCTCCTCGAGCGTCTGGAGCAAACCGCCCAAGACTTAGATGCTGCATCCGAAGCTATCGATGACCCGCGCCAGCTGGGTCAGGTGGTGGAGAGCGCACGAAAATCCGTGGAAGAGGCCGTCATGGCCGGCAGCGACCTTCTGGAGGCCTACCGGGCCGCCCAGGCGCGCGCGTCATCTTCCGAGTCCCCGTCCACACTCACTGAAACCAAAACCGACAGGCCCCGTACAGGCCATGGAGAAGCCCGATGACCACGAATATCACTACACAGAAAGAAGCTGCCCTGGCCCTGATGGAGAAAGTTCTCCGTGACGGTCGGCCACTCGCCCAGGAATACCCCCTGATCTTCGAACCTGACGGCGCCGGCCGCGTGGAGACCATCGAGGAATCAGACGAGGTCATCTCTGCTTGCGCATGGATCTCGCGGACGCTCGCGACTCCGAGCGCCGACATCCCCGCAGCATTCATCGGGTCCGTGGCAACGGACCTGGGCATCCGCGGCCGTGGGCACGGCTCGCGGCTTCTCGAGGACACGCTTGAGAAGGCGCGCGCGGAAGGCGCCGCCCTTTCGCTCCTTTGGGCAGACGAGCCCGAGTGGTACCAAGCGCGCGGCTGGATCCCGTTCGGCACCGAGAACGTGTTCGTGATCGAGCACGGCAACGCCATCCTCCTCCCGGAGCCCAAGGGCGTGCGGCTGGCGACGCGCGCGGACTACGGCGCCATTCACGACCTCTACTGCACTCATGCTTCCCGCACTCTTCGGACGAAAGAAGAGACGGAGGCGCTGCTCGGTGTCCCCAACATGCAGATCTACGTCTGCGAGCAGGACGGTGAAGTGACGGGCTACGCCTGCATGGGGCGCGGTGAAGACCTTGCCCAGGTAATCCACGAGTGGGGCGGTGCTCCCACGGCCGTGCTTCCCATCGTCAGCCAGCTCTGGGCGAAGTCGCGCAACCAGCACGATCGAATCTTCATGATGGTCCCCGATACCGAGGCGGACTATCGCGCGTACTTCAAGTTCGTCCGAAGCGAGGGCGCCCAGGGGGTGCTGGCGATGGCGCATCTCGGCTGTACGAGCGCGATGGCTCAGACGTTCAACGCTGCGCTGCCCGCGGGCGTGACGGCAGTGGCGACGTCGGACCAAACGATCGATATCACCGGACCGAAGGGCACTCTGCGCCTGACGGACCATGAGATCCTGCTCGCGCTCTGCCCGCCCCGAGGCGACCGCCGCGTCGTGGACGTGATCGAGCAGGAGGTGGGTGCCTCGCTGCCCAACCTGCCGGTATCCCCGTTTGTTTGGGGACTCGATAGCATCTGATGGAGTAGCGGACGGGCTGCGCGGGGTCATCCCGGGCAGCCCGCCGTACTTGCGGGCGAGCTGTGTACTCAGCTGTGTAGCCAGCCGTGTCCTCCGCCCTACGCAGAGTCGGGGGTGGGGGGCGCCAAGCTATTCGCGGCTTAGGCTGCGCGGTGAGCGGTCAAGGCGCGCTGGAGGGCGGCGGCTAAGTCGTCCGTTAGGACTGGCTTGGTGAGGTAGGCGTTCATACCCGCAGCGAGGCACTTCGCCTGGTCGGACTGCAGGGCGTTCGCCGTCATCGCGACAATAGGAACAGGGGCCACGCCAAGCCTGGATTCCCGCTCACGAATGGCCCGTGTGGCCGCATAGCCGTCCATGACGGGCATTTGGCAGTCCATGAACAAGACGTCGAACGTCTTGTGAGCGGAGGCGTCCACGGCCTCCTGGCCGTTGGCCACCGTCACTACGGTGCAGCCGAGTCTTTCTAGCATTCGGCGGGCGACTAGCTGGTTGACGGGGTTGTCCTCGACCACGAGAACGAGGGGCGGATCGGGAGACGCTTCGCCGGACGAAGCGATCTGCTTCCGGCCCGCGCTGCTGGTCGCGGACGGGCTCGTTACGTCCTCGGTGCTCGGCAAATGCATGGGAAGTTCGATCCAGAAGACGGAGCCGCCATCGAGGTTGGGCCGACAGCCAATCACGCCACCCATGAGGTGAATCAGTTTGCGCGAGATCGAAAGGCCGAGGCCTGTACCGCCGAACTTGCGGGTGGTGGTCGAGTCAGCCTGGGTGAAAGCATCAAAGAGGCGTGCTGCCTGCTCGCGCGGGATCCCGATGCCCGTGTCGCTCACCAAGATCAGCAGGCGCTTGTTTCCGTTGTCTTGATGAAGCGTCGAGACGGCTACCTGAACCGAACCTGAGTCGGTGAACTTGACCGCATTGCCGACGAGGTTGAGTAGCACCTGCCTCAGGCGCCCCGGATCCCCGAGAATCTCTTTGGGCACGTCGTCTTCGATGCGGATCTCGAGGTACAGGTCATCCTTACTAGCCGCGGCGTGGTGGAGAAGTGCCAGCGTGCTCTGTGCGCATTCGGACGGATTGAAAGGGACAGACTCAAGCTCCACCATGCCCGCTTCGGTGCGCGAGAGATCGAGGATATCGTTGAGGATCTGCAGGAGGGC
>JBLIHL010000372.1:0-6325 GCA_047635895.1 Paracoccaceae bacterium
CGGGCCGGCCGTTCGTGGGTGGCGACCGGCCGGCCGGCGTGTCAGGTGCGATGACCGCGGGCTACTTCGACAGCACCCAGCCGATCATCCGTCGGAACGTGGGGGCCTGGCCCTGGGAGAGCACACCCATGCGGAAGATCTTGCTGCTGGCCCAGAGAAGCACCACAGTCGTGGCGAGGCACATCAACGGAGCCGCAAAGATCTCCCAGGTTGGCGGCCCAGGGGGTGCTAGTAGCCGCAGCATGAAGATCATGGGCGTCGCCGTAGGGAAGTAGGTAAGCGCCGTGGCGACGCTGCCGTTGGGGCTCTCGATGATCGCGGAAAGCGAGAACATCGGGATCATGATCATGATCATGGCGGGCGCCATCAGACTCTGTGCATCGCGGAGCTCGGAGCAAGCGGATCCCAGGGCGCCGAAGAGGGAACCGTACATCAGGAGCGCGAAGACCATCATCAGGAGGAACCACGCGTAGCTGCTCGGCGGAATGAAGTGGCTCACACCCCAGTGGTGGGTCGACCACACCACGCCGCCGAGGTAAACAAGCGCCAGCGTGGAGGAGACCGCCACGCTGCCGACGAGCTTGCCTACCATCAGTTGGAACGGCGAAACCGACGACACTAGCACCTCGGAGATGCGCTGCATCTTCTCTTCGAGCACCTGGTTCATGAGCTGAGGGGCCGTGGTCATCACCAGCATGAAGAGCAGCATGAGAGCGGCGAATGGAATCGCGAAGGTCCGCAGTTTGCTCTCCTCTTCCGCTTCCTTGACGGAGCCATCAGCCTCGGCACCCGCCAGGCCCCAGGTGGTCAAGCTAACCTTGCGCGAGAGGCTGGCCGCCAGCGCTTGGTCCATGTTCGCCGCTTCGAAGCGCTTTGCCCTTAGCTGCGCGTTGACGACTTCATTGACCCACTCAGGCAGCTCGGTGAACGTTGGCTCGTTCGTGTGGTAGGCAAAGGGTCGTTCGCTGGGCTCCTCGGTGACGATCGATGGATCGATGAGGACGAACCCCTGGAGCTCCTTCGCCTTGACGCGCGCGGAAAGCACGACGTCGGCGCGTTCTTCGCCGGCTGGCTCGTAGCGCTCCAGGACGAACTCCGGTCGGATCTGCTTCCGCTCGGCTTCGGTTGCCTCAGAGGCATCAGAGGCCTCAGCGCTACTCTCAATGGGCTTCCAGATCGCGTACTCGTTGCGCGCGGCCGCAGCGGCTTCCAGCGTGGGCCAGAGTACGCCACTCGGATCGTAGACGGCGAGCGTCCGCGGCGTCAGGTCTACGCGGTCGCCCACGAACTTCTGGAACACGAGGCTGCCGCCCATGAGCAGCGGCATCGCAAAGAGCCCGATGATGAACGCCTTGGACATGACCGCCTGGACGAACTCGGCGCGCGCGATGGCAAGAACCTTATTCACGCCTGCACCCCCTCAAACACCGAGCGGGGAGCCGGGTTGACACCCTCGGCGGCGCCGTGCTCCTGCGCTGCGGCCGGTCCCGCGATGCGAATGAAGATATCGTGGAGCGTGGGTCTCGTCTCCTCGAAGTGCATCAGGCGCGTTCGCGCCGCCAGCGCCTGGAGAAGCTTCTGGGAGTCCCCGCGGAAGCGGACGTCCTGGAACGAGCCCATGTCGGCCACGTGCTCAATGCCCTGGATGCCATCCAGCGCGCTGACGCCTTGGTCCGTGCGCACGCGAATCGTGTCCTGGCCGTACTGTGCGTAGATCTCGTTCATGGGGCCGTCGAGTACTTTGTCTCCCTTGAAGATCATGATGACGTTGTCGCAGAGCTGCTCGGCGACCGTCATGTCGTGGGTCGACAGGACGACGGTGGTGCCACCCTTGACGAGGTCGAGAATCGCACTCCGCAGGACATCGTGGTTCACCGGGTCGAGCCCTGAGAACGGCTCGTCGAGGATGATGAGGTCTGGCCCTGAAATGACGGTCGAGATGAACTGGATCTTCTGGCTCATGCCCTTGGACAGAGCTTCAATCTTGGCGCCCTTCCACTCGGTGAGATCGAATCGCTCAAGCCAGCGGTCGGCCTCATGCCGAGCGCTCCGCATGGGCATCCCCTTCAGGGAGCCGTAGTAGGCGAGCAGTCTGCCGACCGTCATCTTCTTGTAGAGCCCGCGCTCCTCGGGCAGGTACCCGATCCGGTCGTTCGCGGCGCGCGTGCCTGACTGGCCGAGGACGCTGACCTCGCCGGTGTCAGGCGTGAGGATGTGGAGGAGCATCCGGATCGTGGTCGTCTTGCCCGATCCGTTGGGGCCAATGAAGCCGTATAGGGACCCCTCGGGAACCTCCAGGCTGAGATCTCGGACGGCCGTGTGGGACCCGAAGGTCTTGGTCACATGGCTCAATTGGATGGCGGGACGAGTCAAGGGCAGGCACCTGTCGGTGGGGGGAAGCGGGGGTGGACCCTAACCCTACCGGCGGTGCACCCGCACTATTCTGTAAACACTGCGTCTCCTTAGACACTGCGTCTCCTCAGACGCAGTGTCTCGACAGGCAATGGGCCTCCAAAGGAAATCGGTCGCTCAGTGCTCGGCAGCAGAACCTGCGCCCTTAGGCACTCGGATGCTCGTGATGAGCTCGTCGACCTCAGCCGATGGCGGAGGCGTGAACGAGGCCACCAGCGCAGCCACGCCAAAGTTGATGACCATCCCGATGGAGCCGATGCCCTCGGGCGAGATGCCCATGAACCAGTGCTCTGGCGTGTTCAGCTCCTGGTGCATGAACTTGAAGTACACGATGTAGGCCGTGGTGAAGCCGAGGCCGATCACCATGCCAGCGATGGCGCCCTCGCGGTTCATCCGCCGGGAGAAGATCCCCATGAGAATGGCGGGGAAGAACGACGAGGCCGCCAGGCCGAAGGCGAAGGCTACGACCTCAGCCACGAAGCCAGGCGGGTGGATCCCGAGGTAGCCCGCACAGACCACGGCAACCGCGGCTGAGAGGCGTGCTGCGAGGAGTTCCTTCTTGTCGCTGATGTTGGGCACGAGCGTGCGCTTCAGCAGGTCGTGACTCACAGAGGTCGAGATGACCAGCAGGAGGCCCGCCGCGGTCGAGAGCGCGGCGGCGAGGCCGCCGGCCGCGACCAGCGCGATGACCCAGTTCGGAAGCCCCGCGATCTCGGGGTTCGCGAGAACCATGATGTCTCGGTCGATGTACAGCTCGTTCTTGTTGTCCGAGGGCGCGTTCGCCACGAGGCGCTGGCCTGAGGCTCCGCGCGCCGTGTCGTCACTCGCTTCACCGACGAAATCGGGCTTGCCGCTGAATGGCGCTCCGCTGCGGTAGGTGATGGCCCCGTCCCCGTCCTTGTCGAGCCAGGCGATCAGCCCGGAGTTCTCCCAGTTCTTGAGCCATGCCGGAACGGGCTTAGCGTCAGTCTCGCCGGCGGCGACGTCTCCAGCGGGTTCGGCTGGGGCGTAGGCGGCGCCCTCGACCGCGCCGATCAGGTTGGTCCGGGCAAACGCCGCAACCGCCGGAGCGGTGGTGTAAAGGATGGCGATGAAGAGCAGCGCCCAACCCGCCGAGAGGCGCGCGTCCTTGACCTTGGGCACGGTGTAGAAGCGGATGATCACGTGGGGGAGTCCCGCCGTTCCGACCATCAGCGCCATCGTGATGCAGAACACATCGATCATCGCTTTCGAGCCGGACGTGTACGGAGCGAAACCTAGCTCCTCGTGTAGGCCATCGAGCTTGGCGAGCAGCGAGATCGTCTCTCCGTTCGCGATGCCTTCACCGAGGCTTCCCTGGAGCATGCCACCGAACCCGAGCTGGGGAATCGGCGTGCCGGTCATCATCAGAGCGATGAAGACTGCGGGCACCATGAAGGCGAACATCAGGACGCAGTACTGCGCCACCTGGGTGTAGGTGATCCCCTTCATGCCGCCGAGGACGGCGTACACCAGCACGACACCCATCCCGATGAACACGCCGGTTTCGACCGACACCTCGAGGAAGCGCCCGAAGACCACGCCGACGCCGCGCATTTGACCCGCGACGTAGGTGAAGGAAACGAAGATCGCGCAGACCACGGCCACGAGCCGTGCCGTGGTCGAGTCGTAGCGGTCGCCCACGAAGTCAGGCACCGTGAAGCGGCCGAATTTTCGCAGGTAGGGCGCCAGCAGCAGGGCGAGCAGCACGTAGCCGCCCGTCCAGCCCATCAGGTACACGGAGCCGTCGTAGCCCTTGAACGAGATAATGCCCGCCATCGAGATGAACGAGGCCGCGGACATCCAGTCCGCCGCGGTGGCCATGCCGTTCGCGAGCGGCGGCACGCCTCCGCCCGCCACGTAGAAATCCTTGGTGCTGCCCGCCCGGGTCTTGATCGCGATCGCGATATAGAGCGCGAACGTGACGCCGACGATGAGGAAGGTCCAGGTCTTGACGTCCATCAGTCCTCCTGGACGCCGAAGCGCCGTTCCATGCGGTTCATCAGAACCACGTAGA
Source organism: Paracoccaceae bacterium (assembly GCA_047635895.1). Lineage (GTDB taxonomy): Bacteria > Planctomycetota > UBA1135 > UBA1135 > Saltatorellus. Next base: position 4,448 of record JBLIHL010000372.1, read on the forward strand.
CGAAAATTAGGATCACGAAGGCGTAGATCGCCCCCTGCTGGGCGAACCAGAAGCCAAGGGGGAAGCCTGTGCCTGGAAGCATGTAGGCATTCAGCGTTGGCGCCAGAAGGATGCCGCAGCCGAAGGACACCGTGAACCAGATGGCGAGGAGGATTAGGAGAAGGCGGATGTTCGCGCGCCAGTAGCTGGCTGCTGCCGCGGTCTCCTGGGCGGAGAGGTGTTCCACATTGTCCTCTAGGCCTGAGGGCGTTTCACTCATGCCTTCACTCTACGTCACAGCTATTCTGTACCTGATGATTTCTTGGACGGACCTTCGTACTGACGAGTTTGCTCACCTGGATCCCGAGGCAACCGTGGCAATCCTCCCCGTGGCCGCGGTGGAGCAGCATGGTCCTCACCTGCCGGTGGGGACGGACGCCATGATCCTTGAGGGCATTCTCGAGCGCGTTCGCGTGGACCCGGACGACCTACGGGTCCTGGTGCTACCACTTCAGCAAATTGGGCACAGCCCAGAGCACACGGGCTTTCCCGGAACGCTTCACCAGGAGCCTGAAACGTTGCTCGCCCACTGGACGAATCTAGGCCGCGCCGTTCGGCGCGCGGGGATCCGCAAGCTGGTCATTCTCAACAGCCACGGAGGCCAGGTGCAGGTGGTCGACCTGGTGGGGCAGCGGCTTCGGCAGGAGTGCGGCATGCTCGTCGTGCGCGCTCAGACGTTCGCATTCGGCGTGCCGGACCGGCTCTTCGACTCTGACGAGCTTCGCTATGGGATGCATGGGGGCGAGGTCGAGACGTCGATGATGCTCGCCCTGAGGCCAGACCTTGTGAGGATGGAGGCGGCGGGCGACTTCTCGAGCGCCGCGGCGGAGATGGACGAGACGTTCGACCTCTTGGGCGCAGAGGAGCCGATTGGTTTCGCGTGGGCGGCGCAGGATCTTCATCCGTCCGGGGCCACAGGGAATGCCGCGCTCGCGGATGCTGAGCGGGGGCGACAACTGCTCGCTTACCTCGCCGCGGAAGTCGCGACGCTGCTTCATGACGTTCGCGCGTTCGGGCTCGAGCGCCTGGAGGAACCGCCGCTGTGACGTCGAGCAGCCCTGACCATCACGCTGAAGGTCTCGCTGGATATCTGGCTGGAGATCCCTGCGCGAGCCTGAGAGTTCCACCCGGCCAGCCCTTCGCGGTTGGTCAGATGGGACAAAGCCTGGACGGCTTCATCGCGACCCGTACGGGGGCCTCGCACTACGTGACCGGCCAGGAGAGCCTCGTGCATCTCCATCGCATGCGCGCTCTCGTGGACGGCGTCGTGGTGGGCTGGCGGACGGCTCTCGCTGACGACCCGCAGCTCACGGTCCGGCTCGTGGAAGGTGAAGATCCTGCCCGGGTGATCGTCGATCTGGACGAGCGGCTCGGGCCGGAGCTCCGGGCGTTTCGGCCGGGAGCGCGCGTGCTCCACGTCGTCGGCGACGATCGACCTGACGGCGCCGCCCTGGCGAGCCACGTCGAGCGGGTTTTGGTACCGCGACGGGACGGCCGCGTGGAGCCGAGTGTGCTGCTGCGGATGCTGCGTGAACAGGGGCTAGCGCGCCTGCTCATCGAAGGCGGCGGCGCTCTGGTTTCTGCGTTCGTCCAGGCCAGCGTGCTCGACCGCTTGCACGTGGTGGTCGCGCCGCTGCTGATCGGCCAAGGGCGCCCGGGTGTGCAGGTTGTGCCCGTGGATGAGCTGGCCGATGCGCTGCGGCCGCCGGCCCGGGTTCATCGTCTGGGCAGCGACGTCCTGTTTGACCTCGACCTCAGCCGTCTACCCAGCGGACAAGCCAGCGGACAAGCCAGCGGTTAGACGGGGGCGCGCAGTGCCAGGATGTCGTAGTGCCCGAC
>JBLIHL010000373.1:0-6325 GCA_047635895.1 Paracoccaceae bacterium
AGACCGGATCGTTGTGGTGGATGCTGCACCGCTGGAGTCCGGGCGATTGGACGGCGTCGCGGTTCACCTGATGCATGGGCTCACGGGGTCCACCGAATCGAACTACGTGCGGATGTGCGCAGCGGTCCTGCGCCGCCACGGGGCGCGCGTCATCGGATTCAATCACCGAGGCCAGGGCCCCGGCGCCGGGCTGGCGAAGCGGCTCTATCACTCGGGGAGCTTCCTGGATCTCTGGGCTGCCGTGGGGGCCGGGCGAGTCGATCATCCGGGCCTCGCGCAGATCGCGGTCGGCTTCTCGCTGTCCGCCAACACCGCGCTTCTTGGGATCACCGACAAAGGAGATCACGTCTCTGATGCAGCCCGGCCGGACGGTGTCCTCGCGGTGAATCCACCGGTGGACCTGCGCTCGTGCGCCATTCGCATCGAGACAGGCATCAACAAGCTCTACGACAGGAACTTCGTGCGCGGGATGCGCGCATCGGTAGAGATGCGCAAGGCGCGCGGTTGGCTGCCGGAGAGCGTCTCGATTCCGCGGGGCGCCTCCGTGCGCGGTGCTGACGAGGCGGTGACGGCACCGCTCGCTGGCTACGGAAGCGCGGATGAGTACTACGCGGATTGCTCCTCCGGTACGAGGCTCGGCACGCTGCGCGTTCCGGCCGTGATTCTCTCCAGCGCCGACGATCCATTCATCACGCCGGAGGACATCACGTCCGCCGCTGGCCGTACCGATGCTTTCGTCCACATCGAGCCGCGCGGCGGACATCTCGGCTACCTCACCAAGCCGGCCGACGGCGGAATCATCGGCGTGGGGCCGGCTTCGGAGCTTGACGGGATCGAGTCCCGTTGGATGGCGGGCGCGGTGCTCCACTACGTAGAGCAGCTCGTTCGCGCCCTTCGCTGATCAGGAGCACTAGTCGAGGTCGATCACCAGGACGTCTGCGCCCTGGTCTCCCGGGCCCACCTTGACGGAGTCGACGTTGTTCAACCCGACCGCGTCACCGGCAAAGAGCTCTTCGCCGTCGACCGTGGCGGACCCGCGGATCACATGGACCCAGGCGTGTCGGCCCGCTGACTTCAGCGCAAGATCAGCGTCAGCCTTTGACGTCCACTGACCCCGCCACATGCGAACGTCACGCCCGATGACAATGGAGCCATCCGCGCCGTCGTGGGAGGCGACGAGGGCGAACTGGTTCTCCATCGAAGCAGGTTCGAAGTAGCGTTCGTCGTAGCGGGGCTTGGTTCCGCTCGTTTCTGGCTGGATCCAGATCTGCAGGAAGTGAACGGGGTCCGTCTTCGAACCGTTGAACTCTGAGTGTACGACGCCGGTGCCAGCGGACATGGCCTGCGCGTGGCCAGGCCGGAGCACGGAGCCGGTGCCCATGCTGTCCCGGTGTTCGAGCGCTCCATCCAGGACGATCGAGACGATCTCCATGTCGCGGTGGGGGTGCTCCCCGAAGCCGCGGCCCGCGGCGACCCGGTCCTCGTTCAGGACGCGGAGCGCACGGAATCCCAGGTGCTCGGAGTCGTGGTAGCTAGCAAAGGAAAACGTGTGGTGGGTGTCGAGCCAGCCGTGGTCAGCGTGGCCTCGATCGGCGCTTCGGCGAATCTTCTTCATGGCGGGCGGATCTTGGGCGTTTCTGGTGCCTCTGGAACCCGCTCGGGAGGGCCGATCCACCCAAGTCGCCCTCTGAGGGCGACTTGGGGCATAGATTTTCATCCATTCCTGAGGCTGCGGACGCTTCCTGGGCGAACATTCGTGCCCATGAGCCCCCAAGTCTTCGAGCGAACCGTTGCCTGTCCCGCCTCTACCGAGGAGACCTTCGAATGGCATGTCCGGCCGGGGGCGCTACGGCGTCTGCTCCCGCCATGGGATAATGCCCGCGTGAAGTCGGGCAGCGGACCCGAAGAGCGCCTGGAAAAGGGAGCGCGAACGACCATTCGACTGGGGATCGGTCCCGTGGGCATCGACTGGGTCGCGGAGATCGCCGAGCTAGACGCGGAGGCTCGCTACTTCGTGGATCGATCTCTCTCGGGCCCGTTCAAAACCTGGGTACACAGGCACGCAGTCGAGGCAGCGGACGGGGGGACCTCGACCCTCACGGACCACATCGACTATGAGCTCCCCATGGGGCCGCTAGGCCGGCTCTTCGGCGGCGGCTTCACGCGTTCCAAGCTCGAGCGCATGTTCGCCTGGCGGCATCGCATCCTCCTGAACGATCTCCGGCTCCACGCCGAGGCCAGGGAGCATGGGTTCACCGCCAAGACGATCGCGATCACGGGCGCGAGCGGCCTCGTCGGCGGCTCCCTTGCGGCGTTCCTTCGTACGGGCGGGCACCGCGTGCTCGAGCTCGTGCGGAGGGAGCCGAGGGCGCCCCATGAGGTGCGCTGGGACCCGGCCGCCGGCACCGTCGATCACGCGCGGCTTGAGGGCATTGACGGCCTGGTTCACCTCGCGGGTGAGTCGATCTTTGGCCTGCGCTGGACGGAGGAGAAGAAGCGCCGAATCGTCGACAGTCGAGTGAAAGGGACGCGCGCGATTGTGAACGCGATCGCGGCCATGGAGCAGCCACCGGCGGTTCTAGTTTGCGCATCGGCGATCGGGTGGTACGGAGACCGCGGCGAGGAAAAGCTGACCGAGGAGTCCCCGCTCGGGTCGGGCTTCTTGAGTGAAACGTGCGCCGCCTGGGAGGCCGAGGTGGATCAGCTGCGGGACGATGTTCGCGGCGCAAGGATGCGCCTCGGCGTCGTTCTTGACCCGGGTGGGGGAGCGCTTGCCACGATGCTCCCAGCCTTCAAGGCGGGCGTCGGCGGCAAGCTGGCGAGCGGCCAGCAGTGGTTCCCGTGGGTGGCCCTCGATGACGTCATTGGCGGCTTCCACCGTGCGTTATTCGATCCGTCCGTCAAGGGTCCCGCGAACCTGGTCGCCCCGGGCGAGGTGAGAAACGTCGAGTTCACCAAGACGCTAGGGAAGGTCCTTGGGCGGCCCACGATCCTTCCCGTGCCGAAGTTCGGACTGCAGGCTGCGATCGGGAAGGAGCAGGCCGAGGAGATGCTCCTGGCCAGTGTCCGAGTGGCCCCTGCGGCCCTGGAGAAGGCGGGTTTCCGCTTCGCTTACCCCCGGCTTGAGGATGCCCTCATGCACGGCCTCGGGAAGCGTAAGTAGGCGGAGACCCGCATCGCAGCGCAGTGACTCGGTCAGCGCGCTGCGCGGATTGAGTGACTCGCGGGCGGGCGCCCGGAAGGCCCACCGCGTTTAGAACAGTGAGCCGGTGTCCGTGTACTCCGCGACATAGTTCTTCACCTTGACCTTCCTCGCGGTGTTCTCGCTGGTCATGTAGCGAACCTTGCCGAAGATCTCGCGCTCCGGACCCCATGCGCGATCGTACCGGCCGAGCGTCCACATGATGCCTCCCCAGGAATTGGGGTCGCGCCCGTCGAGCCCGTACTTGTTGTTGAGCTCGACCATGATGCGGTGGGCTTCCTGCGGGCTCTCCGACCAGTGCAGGATCTTCTTGCCCCAGAGCATGCGCAGGTAGTTGTGGATGATGCCGTCGCGGCGCAGCTGGTTCTGCGCTGCGTTCCAGAGGTCATCGTGGGTCTTCGCCGCTTCGAACTCTTCCAGCGAGTAGATCTGGGGCCTCTTGTCGGCCGCATGCTCCGCGAGCGTCTTCTTGGCAAAGTCGGGCAGGGCGTCGTACTTGCCGTAGTCCTTCGGGCGGTTCTGGCAGGTGTTGAAGCAGACCTCGCGCCACGTGATGAGCTCGTCCATGAAGCCCTCGGCTTCCGGACTCATGCCCCACCAGCCCTCGCGCTTGCCGGTAGCCTTCTGGCCTTCGATCGTGCTCGGGTCCCAGCCCTCGTGATCCGCCACGCGCTGGAACACTTCGTGGGGAGAGATGTGACCCCAGTGGAGCCAGGGGGAAAGGCCGCTGGCTGCTTTCACCTCGGGCTTGTTTCGCGCGAGGTAGTTCGGGAGCCTCTCGTCGATGAAGCGGTCGAGCAGGCGCAGCGCTTCCTTCTGTCCGCCGGGGGCGCTCGTGACGGGGGTGACTTCGTGGTCGATGGGGAGTGCGGCCAGGTCGATCGCGTCGAGGTCGGTGCGCGGGTACTTGGACTCAAAGCCCTTGGGGAACCCGGTGAACTCCGCGGTGGGCGCACCCTTGAGCGGGTAGGCGAGCGGCATCTCCTGGAGCGCGTCGTACACATCGCGGTGCATCTGCCGCCGGAAGTCGTGGGCGCGCGCGAATGGCTTTTCGATCGACCGAACGGGAAGGATGCCGCAGGAGTCGACGGTGACCATCTGGACGTCGATGGCGGAAGCGACCATATCCACCCACTTCGGCATGTGGAAGCAAGGCCAGTGGTCGGTGACGTAGAGGCACGCTTCCTTCGCGAGAGCCTCGTGGAAGCCCTTGCCCGCGTCTGCTGCGGGCTCAACGTAGGGGTAGTACTCGATCGCGGTGCCGGCGAAGGCGTCGCGTTGGTCGCGCATGCCCTCGATCGCGAACGCGTGCATCCGGTCGCTCGCCCAGCGATAGCTGCAGGAGAGCGCTTCGACCACCACGAGGGGGACGTCGAGGTCACGGGCCATCTGCAGCGCGTGCTGGAGGGCGAAGTGGTAGCGCGTTCGCCGCTGGGCGATCATCCAGTAGACGACGTAGCGGCCGTTCTCGCGGATCGGAGCGGATTGGACGGTCTGGAGTCTTGAGCTGGGAGCGTGCATCGTCGGCGGAGTTCGCGCGGTGAAGGGTCGCGGTTGCGGAGCCGGACCATAATTATGTGGGGGGGGAGTCTATCTGGCCGGTTGGCGGTGCCCGCGTCGTTGGGTACGCGTGGTGGCTAGCGCTGGGTCTACCGCTGGGTCTACCGCTGGGTCTACCGCTGGGGCAGAGCCGCTCGGGCTTCGTCCAGCCAGGCCTGACCGCACGCGCGTTCGGCTTCACTCGCCTTCTTCAGCGCTTTCGCCATCGTCCGGATCACTGCGCCCATGAAGGCACGGTCGAGGGAGTCTAGATCCGCAGGAGCTCGGGCGAAGCGTTCGACGACGATGGCTCCGAAGGGCAGCACAAGGTCGTCTGGGCATGAAATCCAGGCCTTGCGCGTCGTTTCGCGGAGGCGCCGCTCCCAGCGGATAGAGGGCACACCAAGGTGCTCGCCGTCCGCCGCTGCGGCGAGCCGCTCGAGGCGTCCCGCGGCGCTGGTCCATCCCATGAACAGCAGCGTCGCGTCGTCCTCCCGGAGGAGGTGGATCTCAAGGGCTGTCTCCTGGTCCGCTGGGGTGGAAGGACCGGGTTCCAGGAGCGCGTCACGCATGCGTCCATAGCGCGTCAGTGTCCCCTGCGCCGCGGGAGACTCCTCGAGGGATCGGGCCCGAACGCGACGGGCTTCGTCCCAGCGGCCGCTGGCCTCGAGGCGTAGGGCGTAGGCCAGGGCGAGTGGCTCGTCGGTTGGACCGTCTTGGAGGTTGCCCGCAAGGTACCGGGCCGCAAGCTCGCGCAGCTGCGAAGTGCCGCCTGAAGTGCGGACGAGTTCAGAGGTCAACCCGCGGCGTTCGAACGCCGTGTCACAAACGGGCTCGAGTGCATCGACGATCTCGGGTTCGGGCCCGGAGGGGTCTACGATCAGAAACAGTGGCGCAGCATGGATGCCGAGCCGTGACGCGAGTGCGCGGTCAGCCGTGTTCCCGTTGAGCGTGACACGGATGGGTACAAAGGCTGCCATCGCCCGCTGAAGGCTAGCGTCTTCGATCAGTCCCTGGAGTTGATCCGTTGAGTGCAGGTGCGCGAGGGTCACGTACACAAGGACAGGAACTCCGCGTTCACGCGCGACCTCGACCGCTTTGTCCCAGTCGCTGGACGGCCGAAATCCTCGGATTTCTTCGGCTGCGATCGGCTTGTGTAGGCGGTGGGCGCTCCACGCCGAGACACCTGCGGCTAGAAAGCCGCAGCACAAGCTCAGGGTAACCACCGCGGCGAGTCGCATGGTGGGAGCGTAGCGGTACGGGACGGCATCGTAAACGCGCGTCCGTTGTTCCTTGTAGGGCGGGTGTCTTGGCGTGATCTACGTGGTGTGCGTCCTGTGCCCAGGTCCCTAGCCCGAAGCCGTCCCGTGCGTCCGCAGGACGCCCGGGCCACAGCGCGGTGCCCGCAGGGCTCCGTGCGGCCCGGCGCGAGGCTCGCCCTCGCGGCCCCTCCGGCGAGGAGGCTCGTGCGGCAGCACGCCCGTCCGGCGAGGACGCCTGCGCGGCGAGCGCCAGAGGCATAATCGCTATTTCCCCGTCAGGGGAAATGCCATAAATACAGCACGGTGTCTCAGCGATCGGGCG
>JBLIHL010000374.1:0-6280 GCA_047635895.1 Paracoccaceae bacterium
GCACGAGTCGGGCGCGCTCGTCCAGGCTGCGCGCCGCTCGGAGTCGTGCGTCGACGTGCTGGGCGAGCCGTTCTCGCAGCCTGCCGGGGACCTTGAAACCGAGGTCAGTGGACGCTGCGACCACCTCGGCCACGTAAAGACTGGCCCATGGCGACGAGGACGTGTGCCCCGGCCAATAGCCGATGCCGCCGTCCTCGGTTTGCATCGAGGCGAGGCGCAGGAAACCGCGGGTCACGCGGTCCGCCACTTCGGCCAGCGCGGTGGCCGAGTCATCCGTTCTTGCGCGGAGGGCATGGGTAGAGAGCGCCGCGAAGATCCGGCTGGCCGTCTGCTCAGCGCAGCCGTGGGGGTAGTCCGTGAGGTAGGCGCCCGCGGCGAGGAGCTCGAGGCCGGGCGACGCGGAGACGCGCAGCTCGCAGTGCTCGCGCTCGGCGAGATCGATACCGAGCAGCTCACTGAGATCGAGCGATGGACTGATCCCCTCGCTGGCGTCGACGCTGAACGTGCGCGAGGCCGTGATCCTCGGGCGACCGCTTCGTACGGGGAGGTCGATAGCGACTCGCTCAGCGACCGCTCGTCCGTCGTCGAAGGTCCCGTCCAGCCACGCCCGGCCTTCGATGCGACCCTCGCGGACGGCTGTGACATTGAACCGCGCGACATGGCGCTCGCCCGGGCCAAGACGTACGGCGTCCGCGTTCTCCGAGCCGGCGACCATGCCTGCGCCACTGAGCTCCAAGCGGGGCTGAACCGTGGCCACAGCATCTGTCGTGTTTTCGAACGCGACGTGGAGCTGGAGCTCGTCACCCGGGGCCGCGAACCGCGGCAGCCCGAGGGTCAGCGGGATTTCGCCCGCGACCGTGGTGGCGGCCTCGCCCGAGCCATATCGGTCCTGGTCCACGACGACGGCCATCCAGGTCAGCGTCCCAGTGAAGTCCGGTACGCGCAACGTGGTCGTCATTCGGCCGTCCTCGCCCATGGGCACCGCTTCGTTCCAAACGATGGCGGGGACCAGGTGTACCTCCTCCGGAGCCCGGCGTCGGGCGCTTCGAGCCAGGTCTGAGTCTCCGCCGATGCGTGAGATGGCGCCGGGCAGGTCGAGGTCAGGGAGCAGCGTGGACCAGGTGTCCGTGGTCCTGCCGCGGAACGCGCGCGCGCCCAGGAAGTGGCGAAGAGGGCGGGGAGTTCGATGGCCACCCGCGAGGCGCAGGCCCTCGTCAACGGCCCATAGGTGCACCGCGGGTCTCCGGGCGCCGGATCGGGGCCTGGCGTCGTTCGAGGCCATCTCCACGGTCACCGTGGCGAGCTCGCCTGGACGGACACGCGCGGGTGCACTCAGCGTCACGGCGAGTTCGTGCACGCGATGATCCGTCGGCACGCGAGTCCATCCGTAGGCGCGGTGGGGGCGCCACGTTTTCGCAGCCGCTTCGAGGGGCCGCGTGACCTGGCAGGAGATGACGAGTCCACCACGCACATCGCTTGGGATCGGAAGCTCGACTTCGGCCCGGCCGTTCACGACCTCGACGCGCCCCTGCCAGCGAAGGCGGTGGTCCTCCGCCGTCACGAGAGCGCTTCCGTCGAACGGGCTCTCAATCTGGAAGGCGAGGTGCGTGCCCGGAGAGGCGGAGGCCGTCTCGGGCGTAACGACAACGGATTCCGCTGGGCTGGTCGGGCGGAATCGATCGGGGTCCTCGGCCGCGTGGAACTCGAGGACCGTTGCGTACGGGTCGTCCTTTCCGCGCAGCGTCAGGCGGTACTCGCCCGACGATGGGCAGGATGCTTCCGCGTGGAAGACGCCTTGGTCGTCGGCTGCTAGCGCGTGGGTGGAAACGGCCGTGACCGTCACTTTGCGTGCCCATCGGAGCCCGTTCCCCGACGTCCCTAGTTCGTAGCTGGTATCGATACGGTCGAGGGAGACGAAGAGCTCACGGCCGCCATCCGCTGCCACCATCGAGTCGCTGGGTGCGACGGCGAGCGCGAGGACGTGGAAGGGTACGCCCTGCCGCACCACGCCCGCGCCCGCACCTTCTTCCGCGCCGCTAGCGTCGACGGAAAGGCCCGGGAAGCGGTCGATCCGAAGGCCTCGGTGACGGGAGGCTGTGTCCACGTTGACCGAAGTGGCCGCGGTGGCAGAGCGGCTGCCAGGCTCCGTAACGGACCAGGAACTTGACGCGCGCCAGAGTCCGGCGGCAAGCTTCTCGAAGCCCGGGAGGTCCACGGTTGCGGAACCATCTGAGGCGAGACGGGCGGACGTGCGCGCGGAGTGCGTGGATCGTTCGTCGCTCTCTGGCTGGAACGAGAAGAGTGGGTAGCGCGTCGAGGAGAAGCGCAGCGGTGACCAGCGGGTGGAGACTTCGGCTTCGAACCCTTCGGTCGACGTTCCCGCCAGGGAGCGGGCGGACACCGTTGAGCGGGGGAGCTGCCCTGCCTCCGCTTTGCTATGCGAGGAGGTGGCCGTCAGGCTCATGCGGGCGGGGAGGAAGGCCTCCACGCCGAAACGTGTTCTGCCGATGGGCTCCCCGGTTGCCGCGTCCGTGAACGTGAATTCCCAGGTCCCGGTGCGTGCGCTGGAAGGCGGTTCGTAGGAGAGGTGGAAGACGCCCTGGGCAGGATCGGGCTGGACGGGTTGCTCCAGCATCACCGCGCCATCGGGGCGCGTCAGCCGTACGTCGATCGGGCGTGCGTGCACGATGCCGTCGACCGTGCGGGCGATCCCCGTCAGGTAGATCGTGTCGCCGGGGCGATAGAGGCTGCGCTCCGTATAGGCGAAGACGTCTGCGACGGCGGGGACGCTGCGCCCGCTGGCGACGGCGCGGGGGACGTCCCAGGCGGAGCTCTGCAGCTCGAGGTACGCCGTGTCTGCTTCCGATTCAATGATCGCCAGGTACGGCGAGAGGTCGTCGCTTTCCGCTCCGTCGCTCGCGCGGCGCGGGCATTCGATGAAGGCGTGGCCGCGTTGATCGGTGGTCGCCTGGCCGAGCGTCTGGTCCTTGACGGAGAGGGCCGTGACGGTGGCGCCTGTCACGGGTTGCCCCGTCGCGATCGAGTGGACCCAAAGGTGCAGGCCTGCGTCCGTGCGCTTCGCCGTCGTGCCGAGGTCGGAGATCCTGACCGTCGCGTAGTCGCGGGTCCAGCGGCTGTCCGTTGCGGCCACGTGGATGTCGTAAACGCCCGCGAGGGACTCTCCGTCACGCTTGAGGAGCTCTGCTAGATCAAGGACGTGGGTGGATCGTGGCGCGTTCTGCGAAGTGGACGGGAGGACGTAGGTCTTCGCGAGCACCTCGGTGGACGTGTAGCGTCGCGACGTGCCGCGCACGTGTTCGACGAGGTTGCCAGGCAGCACTTTTTGGGCGGTGACCTTGACCGCCGAAACGGCGGTCGTGTGGAGCTCGAGGCTCAGGTTCCCCAGCGGGCTCAGCGTGCCACGCCAGGCGGGGATTTTTAGATCCGGCTTCCGACGGGGCATCTGAACCGCGAACGGCGCGGTCGCGCGCAGCGTCTCTCCGTTGGAGGCCAAGACGTTCTCTGGCAGGGTGACGGTGTAGGTCATCTCGGGCTCAAACTCGCCCTCGAGGACGAGCTGGCCGCCCGAGGGTCGCACTGAAAAGTGGGGGACACTCGGCTGCACCGTGACCTCCGGCGTGCGCGCTTCGGGATCGAGGGCGCGGTTGAAGTGGACCTCGATGCGCCCCGTGGTGGAGTCGCTCGCCAGGGACGGCGTCTTGCGGATCAATGCGAAGCGCCGCGGCACCTCCAGGAGCATGGGGCCCCTGTCCTTGGTCAAGCGCTTGCCGCCGAGGTCCCGCAGGGGGTGGTCCAGGGTGACCTCCACGTGGGTGGCGTCGTCCGCAGGGCGCCGGAATCGGAAGCGATGTGCCGACGCGCCGGACGACCTTACGTGCGCCAGTGCGGGCAGAGCCACCGGCGTCAGAGTCAGCGCGTCGGGACTTCCCGGTGCGCGAACGGTTAGAGCGGCGAGCAGCTCTTTCGGTTCGAGCTCAGCGTTGAGCTCGAACTGTACGGTCACCGTCTCCACGCCCATGCTGACTGCGTGGAACGACTTCACCTGGAGGGGCGCCGAGGTCCAGATGGCCTCGAAATCAGCGTCCACGGCGCGACCGAGGAGGCTCTCAAGCGCGGCCGTTGGCCTCATCCGAACGGTTCTGCAGTCGCCGAGCGGTTCCTCGAGTAGGAAGGCCAGGCGGTCGGGTCCGTCCCACGTCCAGGTTCCTTCCAGCGCTGGCTCGATGAGGAAGGGGGCGTCGAGGATCGGCTCGCGAGCTGAACCAGCAGCAGGCCCAGCAGTAGAACCAGCGACAGAGCCAGCTTCCATCTCGGTCAAGGCGGCCCGATCCGGGGCGACGTCGAGGCCCTCCATCGCGACGATCAGTCGATCGGTCTGGCCCACGTTCAGGGTTGGCAGCGCCGCGCGGAGCGTGACCCGTGAGGATCCGCCGTGCGCCTCAGCGCCGCTTGAGGCCGACGGTTCGGTGGAGGACGTTTCCGCGGCCAGGGCTGTCCCTGGCCATTGACCGTAGAAGATCCAGCCGGTGGCGTTGAGGACGAGAAGCGCCGAAAATGCGGCGACGAAGGTGCTCCGCGGTGCGTCGCGGAAGGGTGTGCGGCCCATGGTTCTATCGGAACCCGTGCGAGGTTCCTTTTGGCAGACAAGTGGCGTTCCCCCCCTGGGCGCGCCGTGCCCTGGAGATACCAGCGCCGGGGAACGGCTCCAAGGAAGTTCTTGTGGCTGCTCCCCGCTCCCTTGTGTCGCCGGTGGCTTATTGCCCCTACATGTTGCGTAGGTGGGCGATCAGCCCACGACCGAGGGAAGGTCTGGAAATGTGGCGGCGGGCCACTGGATTCCAGGTGATTCGTCCCCCTGCCGAACGGCCGTTAGCGGAATAGGACCGAGTACCCGCGCGTGAAGTTAGAGGTCGGCCCAGGGTTGGCGTCGCGGTGCCAGCACTGGAAGTTCCAAGTGTCGCCCGGAAGGGTCGAGATCGTCCCCATAGGCTGGGGAATCGCCCCGGCGTCCACGACGAGCCGCAGTTCACCGGCCGCGCCCGAATTCCCGACCTGGCCGAGATAGCGGCCCGTGCTGGCGCCGACGCAAAGGTTGCCCTGGCTACCGCCGATGCCTGGGACAAACGACTGGGTGCTCGCCACTGCGAAGAACCCGGTCTGGGAAGCGGGGAGGCCGGAGGCCACGAGCTCGAGATCGTTGCGCGTCAGGAAGCTCGTGCCTTCCCCCGTGATCACGCCGGCGGTTCCGGCGGAGTTCGGCTCGGCCAAGCAGTAGGCCGTGCCCACCGGGTCGCTGCAGGCGGCATCGATGACGCGGAAGTCGTCGATGGCGGCCTCGACGATGTTGGTCGCACCCGTGTCGGAGGCGATGAAGCGCAGCTGCATCGTCGCCGTGGGGACGATCACCTCGGGGACCAGGATCGCCGAGCGAATCCAGCCGCCCTCGGTGCCCGGGCCGAGAGGCCCTATCTCCTCCATGACGGTCCAGGTCGTGCCGCCGTCATTCGAGATCTCGATGAGGAAGGCATCGTCCGGATCGTTGTTGCCCAGGACGTTCGAGAACCACCGGTAGTACTCGACCGTCGGGAGCTCGAGCTGGGACATGTCGAGGATCGGTGTGAGCAGGGTCGTATAGCCGAAGTCGACGTCGGATTCGGTGTTGTTCTGGAGCGTGCCCAGCCCCGTGAACCAGCAGAGCCGTCCGTCCGCTGAGTGGTCCGTGTACGGCTCAGCGTCCGTGCCCAAGGGAGCCTCGCGGACCCATGCCCCCCGCGCCGCCGTGTCGCCGGGCAGGCCGCCGACCCAGCCGGCCGCGTCCTGCATATCGTCCTCGCGAACCGTGACGATGGAGTCACCTGCGAAGGAGGTGCGCGGCGTGGTGGGCGCGGCCTGCGGATAGGTGGACTCGATGCCTGCCATGGTCAGCGCGGAGACGTGCCAAGTGATCTCCGTGCCGCACGGGAAGCCGGGTACGACGCCCGTGAATTCACCCGTATTGCCGGTGGGAATCAGCGCGATATCCATCACGCCGGCGCCGCCGTCGACGACCAGTTTGACGCTGGATGGGTCGAGGCTCCCCGCCGTAAACTCATCGACTTGCGCGGTGAAGGCTTCCCCGCTGGAATCGATCGCATCGAGCTGTGCCGTCGGCACGTCCACGCGGAGCGGATCGATGGTCCATACGAACAGGCCGCGCTCGAGGTCACTGCCGATGACGGTGCCGCTCGGTAAGTTGGGGTAGCAGCTCCACAGCCCGTTG
>JBLIHL010000375.1:0-6272 GCA_047635895.1 Paracoccaceae bacterium
CCTCCAGCTGCTTGCCGAAGACCTCGGCGATCCGGAACGCCGCCTCTAGCGACGGTGAGTACTTGCCCGCCTCGATCGCGGCGACCGTCTGGCGAGTGACGCCGATGCGGCGGCCTAGCTCCGACTGGGTCATCTCTCCCTGGAGGAAGCGCAGGGTGCGGATCTCGTTCGTGATTCCCGGGGATTCAGGCACTCAACCCTCGCCGGTAGCCCCAAACGGCCGCTCCGTTGTGGACGACTTCGGCGACCACGATCATGAAGACCGCTGCGTTGATGAGCTCCCAACCGCTGGAGTGGAAGGGCATCACGCACCCGACCAGGATCATCCCCACGATCAGGACGATGTAGGCGGTGTGGAGTGAGCGATGCCCGATCGCTCGGTCGCGCTCGTCCGCGGGGGCTGCGGCGTCCTCGGGGAAGCGGTAACGCAGGAAGAGATAGCCTGCCCCGAGGAGGGCGGCCTGGCTCACGGTCGTGATAGCCAGCCTCGCGAGCGCCGACAGGTCCGGCAGGGCCTCCATCGGCGGATCGATCGCCGTCAGGATGAAGTACGGGCCGAAGGTGAGGGCCATCGCGATCAGCGATAGCCAGGCGACTCTTTCTCTGCGTGACATGGGTGGTTCTCCGGTCTGTGATGACGGAATCCGGTGTCAAGCAAACCTAACATCGAGTCAAAGGTTACCAACATGGCGGACCGGCTTTCACACGAAGTTCAAGAGCGCGCCAAATTGGCTCTAGCGGTCAAATACAGACCCCTTACGGGTTTTTCGAAGCTGGAGTGAAAGATGTGGGCTCCCCAGCCGACTACCTCGGTAGTAGAGTCCAACGACCTCGGTAGTCCAAACGTAAGGACTCCGCGGCTCGACCCACCTGCTCCTCTCCCGACTTCTCCACCCGAACCATGCCAAAGGAACACAGCCTCGGCGATCTCCAGCACGCCATCATGCGAGTCCTCTGGATCGCCGGCGAATCGCCCGTCGCCGACGTCCACCAGACGCTCCTGGGGGAGCGCGGCCTCGCCCTCACCACCATCGCGACCATGCTGTCGAAGATGGAGAAGAAGGGCGTCGTCACCCGCCGCATGGAAGGCCGCGGCTTCGTGTACGCCGCCGCCGTCAGCGAGGACGAGATCAACCGTTCGATGGTCTCCGACCTGACTGCCCAGCTTTTCCGGGGCGACGCGGCGGCGCTCGTCAGCCACCTCCTGACAGAGCAGCAGATCGACCGCGGCGAGCTGGACGCTATCAAGGAGCTGATCGAGCTGCACGCCACTCGCTCCGCCAAGAAGCGGACTGGTGGGAAGCGATGAGCGCCCAAACCATCGAATCTGGTATGGCGCTCCAGTCCGCGCTGACCGCCTTCCTGGACGGCGACGTCCCCGGCCAGATCAGCGCCTGGCTCGCGACCTACCTCGTCCACGGGGTGTGCCTGTTCCTGCTCGCCGCCGTAGCCGTTCGCTTCATCAAGAGCGCACGCTGCGGGGAACAGCTCTGGCGCGCCGCCCTGTTCGGGCCGCTTGTGACCGCTAGCCTGCAGCTTGGCGCCGGGCTCCAGCCCGCACTGGGCCACTGGGAGCTGCCAGGCCGCGACGCGCTGGTGGCCGAGGTCGAGGCCCCGGTGATCGAGAACGAGCTCGACGCCCTGCAGCTGCGCGAGGCCGCGATCCTCGCTCGCCTGAGCCTGCTCGGCGATCAGCTCGCCGTGGTCACGGGTGCTTCTCCGGAAATGCCGAAACGCGTCGACGAGCCGGAACCCGCTCTGGCGGCCCCGCTCCCCGTGCGCAAGGGCATGGGACTCGGCTCGCTACTCGCGATCGTCGCCGTGACGGCGGGCATCGCCGCGCTGATGCTAGGCGCCCTCCTCGAGGCTATCCGCATCCATCGCCTCGGCGAAAGAGCGCGCCTGATGAGCGGCCCCGTAGTCGACACGGTCCAATCGCTCGCACGACGCGCCAGCATCCGACGCAGCATTCGCGTGGAGGTCACGCCTTCGGGCTCGTCCCCCTTCGCGACCGGGGTTTTCTTTCCGCGCATTGTCGTGCCCCAGCGTGCGCTCACTGAGCTCGACGCAGCTTCGATGCAGGCGATGCTCGCCCACGAGATCGGACACGTCGCGCGCTTCGATCCGCTCTGGACCGCGGCCGCCCGATCAGTTGCCGCACTCTTCTTCTTTCAGCCCCTGAACTGGCTGATGGTGAAGCGCCTCGACGAGAGCGCCGAGTACTGCTGCGACGAATTCGCCGTCGATGTGACGGGCAACGAAGTCGCTCTGGCGCGCTGTCTCGCGACCGTGGCGGAGTGGATCGTCGGTGGCAGCACCAGCGTCCGCGCGGCATGCCCCATGGCGCACCGCAATTCGCCGCTGGCGAGCCGAGTCAACCGCATCCTCGCGACCGACGGCTTGCCCGCCGGCCCGCTGGGTCCCCTGCGCTGGATGGGCGGTGCCGCCGTGCTCGCCACCGCGCTGGCTGCGCCGGGATTCGCTGCGCGCAGTCTCCCCCTCATGACCCCTGTCCTGATCGAGGAGCCCACCTCGATGGGTGTCCTCGTCCACTCGTCGCCCCTCGAAGCACTCGAGTTCTCGGTGGTTCAGCTCGTCGGGGAGATCGAGGAACTCATCGTCGTCGCAAGCGAGCGTGAGGTTCACGGCACCACCATCCAGCGGCTTCGCTCACTTCAGAGTCGAGCCCAGCGCGTCCTCATGTTCGCGCAAGTCCTCCAGGAGAAAGCCGGCCGCCTAGTGCGCTGAGCCTCTCTCCACACTTTTCTCACACCAACCCACCGTTCCCTGAACGGCGCTGCCTGGCGCCCTTATCCCATGAAACTCACCCTTGCCACCTGCGCCCTTGGCGCACTCGGACTGACCCCCGCCCTCCACGGAGCCCTCGGTGATCCTGTCGCTCCCCTTCCCCAGGTGCCCGCGGTTCCCGCCGTCGCGCCGGCAGCACCGGTTGTCTTGCCGGCACTCGCCCAGGCTCTCGCGAGCACGCCGCTCGCTCCGGCCGCGCCCGCCGAGCCCTACGTCGCGCTTCTGCGCCAGGACAGCCGACGCAACATCGAGCGCGACGCCGCGAAGCTGAAAAGCGAGATCGACCGACTTCGTGCAGAACTCTCCGCCATGCAGCAGGAGCTGAACGGCGCCAAGCGCGCGGAGCGTAAGAAGGCGGCTAAGGCGAAGAAGCCCGCCAAAGTGAAGAAGGGAAAGAAGCCCGAGGGCAAGTCCCGCGAGGGGAAGGAGTCACGGCGGGTGGTCATTGACTTCACTGGAGCAGAGCCCAGCGTGGAGCGCGTCAACGAGCAACGCGCCAACGTCAAGCGCACGGTGGAGGGGGCCCGCACCCAGATCGTGGAACTGCGCGAAGTCGCCGAGGGACGGCGCGCGCGTGCGAACGAGCTGCGCGGAGCCTTCAAAGGGCGATTCGTCCGCCAAGGCGAGCTGCGTGAGCGCGCCGAGGAAATGCGCGAGCGCGCCGAAGAGATGCGTGAGCACGCCGAGGAGCGGCGCGAGGAGGCCATGGAGCACGCACACGAGATCCGCGAGGAGGCCATGGAGCACGCGCACGAAATTCGCGAGGAAGCCATGGAGAGAGAGCTCGAGATGATCGAGGAGGCCATGGAGCGGAAGCTTGAGGTGGCGGAGGAGCTCCACGAGCAGAAGGTTGAACTCCACAGGGTCATGGTCGGCCACGCCAAGGATGGCGCCAAAGTGAAGTGGATCACGGAAGGTGGCCCCACCCCCAAGTGGATCACCAAGGAGGGCATCAAAGGGAAGGTGTTCGCCGTCCACGGCGAGCCCACGGGCGCCCACGTCTTCCACATGGCACCTGGCTCCAAGTCCGGCCATGACGTACCCGCACCCGTCGTCACCGGCTCGTTCCGCTCAGGCGGACACATCGATGCTGGCGGACCTAACTCCTTCAACATCCACGTGGAGGACGGTGACGTCCACATCCACACCCATGGCGGCTCCAGCATCACGACCTCGAAGGGGCAGCTGCACCCGGGCGTGGTGAAGGGTCTGAACACGAACGCCAAGAAGAACCTCTTCTTCGGCGAGGCCTCGCCCGGCCCCCACGAGGCCGACGAACATCAGGTTCACTTGTTCACCCACATGGACGCGGAGAACGGCGAGAAGCATAAGTTCGAAGTCAACATCAACGGGACGGAGATCGATCTGTCCGAGATCCTCGCGGGCATCGGCACCGGTGACGCAGAGTTCCCCATGGCGATCGCCGTGGAGGCGCTGGGAGAACTGGGTGGCCTCGTCGAGCTCAAGAGCCTGATGAACCTGAAGGACCTGGAGAACATCAAGGGTCTCGAGGCGCTGGAAGCACTCGGAGCTCTCGAAGGCCTTGAGGCGCTGGGTGGCAACATCGCCATCGACATGGACTTCAACATGGAAGACCTTGACGAGCTGAAGTCCGAGCTCGGCGCCTTCACCTTCCGCGTGAAACTCGACGAGGACTTCGTCGAGGAAGAAGTCGAGGAAGAAGAAGCCCACGAGGTCCACGAAGTCCACGAGACCCACGACAAGCGCTTCGTCAAAGGCCTGTCCGCTCCCCACACCGTGGACTTTATTCGCCCGATCCAAGCTTTGCCGGCCCGGGCTGGCTTCGTCCTGGCCAGTCAGAACAGCCCGCTGGGGACCTTCCCGGGCACAGCTCCGGCCGCCCCCACCGCCGAGCAGCAGCTCCTCGAGCTGGCCCGCCAGATCCAGGCTGACGTCCAGGCCATGCGCACGGAGCTCGACGAGCTCCGTGCCGAGGTCCTCGGGGCTCCGCGCCGCTAGCAGACCGCCCGGAAACGGCCAGAATCAAGCCTGACCGTCCCCCTGGGGCCCAGACCTGCGCAGCTTGCGCGGGTCCGGGCCCTTCTTCGTGCCGCGGCGGCCGGAACGGCTATCATCCCCGGCCTCGAATCGGCCCGACACGCGGGCCCTGTCGCCCACCTCCAAACGGCGAAGCCCACCCATGACCACGACGACTGCAAGCCAACGCCCCTCCCTCGACGAACTCCGCCCCCACTTCGGCCAATGGGAGATTGTTGGGGATCTGATCGATCAATCGATCGACCTCATGCTGAACATTCGCCAGAGCGGCCACCCGGGCGGCTCGCGCTCGAAGGTTCCGTTCATGGTCGCGAACACCCTCGGCGCGGGCATGCGCTGGGACATTCGCAAGGCGGACCACCCGTTCGGCGACCGCTACGTCCTCGTAGCCGGTCACTGCAACCCGGGCACCTACGCGATGCTCGCGGTGTACAACGAAGCGCTGCGCATCTGCCACGAGCGGACCGGCGATGCGAAGTACCTCGTGCCGAACGCCGAGAAGCGCCAGCTGGTCTGGGAAGACCTTCTGCGCCTCCGTCACCACGGCGAGCTTCCGGGCCACGCCGAGATGGAGGGCAAGACGCTCTTCTTCAAGTTCAACACCGGGCCGAGCGGCCACGGTGCGCCCGCCGCGCTCGGCGAGGCCATGGCACTCAAGCACGCGGGGACGGACACAAAGGTCTTCGCCGTTGAAGGCGAAGGCGGCCACACCGCTGGCTGTCACCACGAGGTCAAGAACTCAGCGTACGGGCTCGGCCTGGACAACCTGATCTACCTCATGGATTGGAACGACCACGGCATTGACGGGTTCGCTAACTCCGAGGTGGCCTACGGCACGCCGAAGGAGTGGTTCGAGTCCTACGGCTGGCGCGTGGCCGGCGCCGAGGACGGGCACGACTACGAGCAGATCACGACGGCGCTGCTCGAGATCGTCCACACCGACGACACCCAGGGCAAGCCCGGCTGCATCTGGTTCAAGACGCGCAAGGGTCGCGGCTACGGCGTCTTCGACGCGGCGTCCCACGGCAAGTCGCACGGACGGAACTCTGAGATGTTCTGGAAGTGCCGCGAGGAGTTCGCGACGAAGTACGACGTCACGTTCGAAGGCCATGGCGACACGAACGACCCGGGCGAGGAAGCCTGTCGCGAACAGTCGAAGGGCTGGTTCAACACCGTCTTCAGCGTCCTCCGCGACACTGAAGGCCTTGCTGAGTACGTAGCGGACACGCTCATTGGTCTGGGCGATTCCATTCCGGCCAAGCCCGCGAACTTCAAGCTGACCCCCGAGCCGAACATGGCCGAGGATCTCAGCTGGCTTAACGAGCTCCCGCAAGAGCTCTTCATCGAGCCGGGTGCCAAGGGAGCCAACAAAGACGGCTTCGCCAAGTTCGGCGCCTGGGTCAACAGCATGGCGAAGGAGCGCATGGGCCGCCCGCTCGTGCTCG
>JBLIHL010000376.1:0-6267 GCA_047635895.1 Paracoccaceae bacterium
CCAGTCGGGGCGCGAGTAGTCCCAGTTGCGCTCTGCCATGCCCGCGACGAATAGGGGGTAGGCCTCGAGGTAGAACGCGAGCTCTTCGCTCCCCAGCCCCGCGTGATCCAGGTAGCACTCCAGCGCCTCTTGCTCGTAGTCACGCCGGTTCTCGGGCTTGATCAGAGCTCGCCATGCATCGCCGAAGGCTCCGCCCACTTCCTGCTTGCGCTGGTGAATGACGAGGTGAAGCAGGTCGATGAACGGAAGGAAGCTCGGCTCGCTGGCGCCCCAATCGAGGTAGCCGATGACCGCGCCCGTTGGGTCGACCTGGACATGCTTGCCCCGGAGGTCTGCGTGGTAAATGCCGAGCCTGGTGCTGGAGCCGATCAGCCGTTCTTCAATGCGCGAGCGCAGCGCGCGGATCTCTTTCGCCGTGGAGTCACTCCGAATCAGCCGCTCTACACGGTCGAAGCGCGGCGTCAGGAGCGACTCGCGGAAGCGCTCGTCCAGCGTCGTCGGAGCGTCATCCAAGCAGAGGGCCATGTGCTTGGCCGCGTCCAGGAACATCCGCCGCGTGAGTTTTCGGTCCCCGGTCACATCCGTGCCGCTCAGTCCGCCCAGTCGGCGCTCGACGGCGACCACCGTCCCCTCCAGCTCACCCTGGAAGAGCGGCTCCGGCACGGGGATGTCGGGCAGGTCGCGCCGTAGCCGCGTCAGCCATTCGTGGTGAACGGCGACCATCTTGCGCTTGGCCGGCTGCAGCGGAAAGTGCAGCGTCCAGCGACCCGGACCGGTGAGGCCCTCGGGTTCGCGTCCGTCCGCGGGCGCGGTGTGAATGAGCGCATCGTTGCTGCGCGTGGCAACCATGATGTCGGCCACGGGTACGTCTTCGCCAATGATCCGGCCAAGCTGCTGAAGAATGCGCGTCAGCCTGTCGCTCGCCTGCGCGGGTTTCTTCCGGGCGTGGACGGCGAACGAGGGGGTGAGCCACTTGAAGAGGCCGAGGCGGTGCCCGACCATCTTGAGTCGGTTCTTGCGCTCGCGTGGCCCGATTGTCAGCTGGGGTTGCCCTTCGTCAAGCGCCACGACGTGGCTGAATTCCCGCGCGTGGGGGTAGAGGGAGAAGGCCCGCGCGACGGGCCAAGCGCCCGTTCCTTCGCCCATCACCAGGCGGCGCGTAGTGGGCAGCGTGGCTTCGCTGCGCGAGGGCGCGATCATCTCGCGCAATAGCACGCGTGGGTCGCGCCGGAAATCGCCGCGGCGACCGGTAGAGCGCTTGTAGCCGAGGCGGTTGTCGGCGGTCACGATGAGCTCGCACTTGGCCACTCGCCTTAGTTCTTTCATGCTGAAGGCCCAGCCCGTCTCCGGCGTCGGGAGGCCACCTTCAAGTACGACCACGTCGTAGGCCTGGTCCGCAAACGGCAGGTGCTGTCCATCGCCGGCCGCGACTCCGCGCGTCGAGCCGGGCACCATGGCCTCTCCGCGATCCACTGCGAACCTCGTGCGCGCGAAGGATCGATCCATGACCGTCACTTTGAAGCCGAGGGTCGCAAGGGCGATGGGGGTGCCGGACATGGCGTCCCCGAGGAAGAGTGCGTTGCCGCTGGCGGCCTCGAGGAGCAATCCCCACGCGCCCCGACTCTCCTTGAGCAGCATCATGGCGGAGTCGGCCTGGTCGGCGGGGAGCTCGTAGACGAGAATCTCGAGGCGTGTTTTGAAGGAAAGCTCGCCCGCGAGGGCGTGCAGTTTCTCCAGTCCAGCCACAAGTTCGGCCGACGGGCCATCTGGACCGGATTCCCAGGTGCTAGTGGAAGCTCCTGATGGGGCGTGGGGAGGCGCTGAATCGGTGCTGGACACGTGCGCATGATGGGCTACTGGGTGTCAAAGGGCGAGGCGCACTTGACGAAGGTCTTTACGGGACGAGCCTTCCCCGCCAGCATGTGCGTCATGCGCGTCGCCACTCTCGAGATCGATCTTCGGACCGGAGCCACGGACACCAACCTCAGGGCGGTGGAGGCCGGAGTGAGGGCCGCCGCCACGGCGGGGGCCCAGCTCGTGGCGGTCCCTGAGATGTGGCCCACGTCGTTCATCGCGAGTGCGACAGAGGGTCTGTTCCGAGCCAGCGACGAGGCGGTCGCGGAGATCGCGAAGCTAGCCGGTGAGCTCGGCATCGTGGTGGTGGGGTCAGCCTTTGGTCCAACGGCCGGGCCCCAGGGGCTCCCGAGTAATCGTGCGCATGTGCTGGGTCAGGGCGAGACGCTTGCCTTTCACGACAAGGTTCATCTCTTCTCGCCAACCGCCGAACACCTGGCGTTCCGAGCGGGCGACATGCCGCCTCCCGTGGTACGGCTGCCGGGTATGGACGTCCTGGTCGCGCCTATCGTCTGCTACGACCTGAGGTTCCCCGAGGTCGCGCGGGCAGCATTTCGAGCCGGGGCCGAGGTCCTGGTGGTGGTCGCTCAATGGCCCGAGACGCGAGCCGCGCACTGGAAAGCGCTCCTGCGTGGGCGCGCCGCCGAGATGGAGGGCTTCGTCGTCGCTTCCAACCGCATTGGTGTGGACGAGATCGGTCGACGTCGCATGAGGCTAGAGTTCCAGGGGCATGCGGCGGTGGTGGGACCGAATGGTGTTGACGTGCCGGATGTGCACGTGGAGACGTTGGGGCCGGGTGGTACCCGTTTGTCGGTGCATGACATCGACCTGGAACAGGCCCGTGACCTTCGCCGGGCGGTTCCAGTCCTGCGGGATGAGCGGGTAGAGCTCTTTGGGGGTTGGGCCGGGCCGGGCCAATGTGACTAGCACGAGTGTTGCTCGCCCTCATGGGCGAGTCTTGTGGCTTTTGCCGGTTCGCCTCGCACGGCATCGTTCCGCGCGTCCGCAGGGCGCCCGGGCCATAGCGCGTGCCCGTAGGGCTCGTGCGGCCCGGCGCGAGGCTCGCCCTCGCGGCCCCTCCGGCGAGGAGGCCCGTGCGGCAGCACGCCCGTCCGGCGAGGACGCCTGCGCGGCGAGCGCACAGCGACATAATCGCTCCAGCGCCGTCAGGCGATGGGCGCATAAATACAGCGCGGTGTCTCAGCGATCGGGCGGTTCGGCATTCAGTGCCTTGGTAGCAGTCGTGACGGGTACCGACCTGGCCGGTACCGACTTCCCGGTAGCGACCTACTGCCGTCGGCGCGCCAGCGCTCGACGCGTGGGCGGTGTCTCGGCCCGTAGCGACCTGGCCGGTACCGACTTCCCGGTACCGACCTGCTGCCGTCGGCGCGCCAGCGCTCGACGCGTGGGCGGTGTCTCGGCCGGTAGCGACCTGGCCGGTACCGACTTCCCGGTACCGACCTGCTGCCGTCGGCGCGCCAGCGCCCGACGCGTGGGCGGTGTCTCGGCCGGTAGCGACCCGCACTACCAGCCTAGTCGCTACCTGCCGTGACGCCGTCCACGCGTCGAGCGCTGCGCGCCGACGGCAACAGGTCGGTACCAGCCTGGTCGCTACCGGCATCAACGCCGCCCACGCGTCGAGCGCTGGCGCGCCGACGGCAGCAGGTCGCTACCGGGAAGCCGATACCGGACAGGTCGGTAGCCGTCACGACTGCTACCAAGGCAGTGAATGCCGAACCGCCCGATCGCTGAGACACCGCGCTGTATTTATGGCATTTCCCCTGACGGGGAAATAGCGATTATGTCCACGGCGCTCGCCGCGCAGGCGTCCTCGCCGGACGGGCGTGCTGCCGCACGGGCCTCCTCGCCGGAGGGGCCGCGAGGGCGTGGCCTCGCGCGGGCCGCACGGAGCCCTGCGGGCACCGCGCTATGGCCCGGGCGTCCTACGGACGCGCTGGACGATTTTGGACCCGCCGACACGACCGAGGACCGAGGACCGAAGGCCCAGGACTCGCCCATACGGGCGAGCACCAAGTGGCTGGCCAAATGGCCAGCAATCAGAGGCCCGCTTCCGCGATCGTTTGCTCAAGCAGCTCAGGATCAATGTCCCGGCTATTCTCGCGCAGGGCGTCGGCGAGGCCTTCCTCTTCCGTTCCCATGTCAGGCTCCATCAGCGCCTGCTCGAGGTGCTGGGGCAGCACCGCGTAGGGCGCAACTCGGGTCTGGTTGCCGAAGTTGGCTTCCATGCCGAGGATGATCCGGACGGCGCCCTTGTCAATCGCCTCGCCGGACTGCTTGCACTTGGAGCGGTTGGAAGGCGCGATTTCCGCGTAGGGAATCGTCTTCTTGGCCTTCTCCTTCTTCTCGCGCTCTTCGCCGGCTTTCTCCGCCAGGCTGCGGAGTTTCTCCAGCGACGGGAGGTCCTCTGGGTCAGGCGGGACCTTGGCGTTCAGCCAGGCTTCCTGCTCGTAGGCCTCCTCGACCTGCTCGAGCAAGCGCTTGGCACCACAAGTTAGGTGGTGCCACATGTAGCCTTGGCCGAAGCGTCCGTCCACTAGGACGCCGATGCGGAGGATGTCCGCATCGATCTTGCGCTGGCAGGTCTTGCACTTAGAACGGCCTGAACGGGCGTTCTCGATTACGTAGGGCGGGAGCTCTACGGGCTCCTCTTCTGGTTCGTCTGACATGGCGGGCACGACTCTAACCGGACGGGCCCGCCAGTTCGACACTACTCGTGGCGGAGCGCTTCGACCGGGTCCATATTCGCCGCTCGCCAGGCCGGATAGAGCCCGAAGATGATGCCTACCATCACGCTGATCCCGAAGGCCAGAATGGGCGCTGCTGGGGTCACGATGGTCTCCAGGTCGGCCGTTTGCTCGACGATCCAGGGGATCAGGAGGCCGATGGCGACCCCGAGGACCCCGCCGGCGCCCGAGAGCACCATGGTTTCGACGAGGAACTGGGTGACGATGTGCTTGCGCTTGGCACCGAGCGCTCGGCGAATACCGATCTCCCGGGTCCGCTCCGTCACCGTGGCCAGCATCACGTTCATGATGCCGATGCCCCCAACGAGGAGGGAAATACCGGCGATGCTGCCCAGCACGATGTTGAAGATCCGCTTGGTCTCCCTCGCCTGCTCCAGGAGCTCCTGGGGCACGATCACCTCGTAGTCCTTCTCGCTGTGGTCCCGGGCCAGCATCGCGCGGCACGCCTGGGCGACGGGCAACACGTCGATATCACGCTCAGCCTCGACCACGATCTCGTGCAGCTGGACCTCCTGGATGTCCATCGAGCCCGATCGGATCTGAGTCTGGCGTTCGCCGAAGAACGCGCGACCGGTGGAGATGGGCATGAAGACCTCTCCGCCCGCCTCGCTGTTCGGATCGAGCATCACGCTGCCGACAGGCGTTCGCGAGCCAAGAACTCCGACGCACTCCATGTAGTGCTCGCCCACCTTGATGCGCTTCTCCAGCGCGTTCTCGAAGGGGAACAGGAAACGCGCGACCTCGTAGCTAAGCACGCAAACAAGACCCCGCGAGGCTTCGTCCTGGGACGAAAGAAAACGCCCGGAGAACAGCTCTCGCTTGGTCACCTCCTTGTAGCTGGGCGGTGTACACAGCACGCGCGGCCGACAGACGCTGTCGCTGTAGCGCACCTCGGCCGGCGTCTGGAGCATCGGAACCGCTCGCTTGACACCGGGGAACGTGCCTTCGATCCGGTCGAAGTCGTCGCGCGTCAGCCCGTAGGAAAGCACGCGCATCTCGGCGTCCGAATCGCCCTGCTGCTGGGGCTTGACGCTCCTCAGGATCACGTTGCGGCTGCCCAGCTTGCGGATCTGCTCCTGGGCCTCGGCGCTGGCGCCCTCGCCGACCGCGAGCATCGCGATCACGGAGGCCACGCCGAACAGCACGCCCAGCGTCGTAAGGAAACTACGCAGCTTGTGCAGCAGGAGACTGGAGACACCGAGACGTACTGCTCGGAAGAAGGAACTTTGACGCTTCGCCATCAGGCTTCGGCTCCGCTCTCGGCGGCGGTGGGTGTGGATTTCACGGAAGCGTAGTCAGTGGAGGCTTCGAAGGCCTGGGTCGCGCCGCTGTGGCCGCGCTGCCCGCGGTGCACGGACTCGATCAGGCCGTCCTTGAGCCGAAGGATGTTCTCCGCGCGCTCACCCACCTCTTTCTCGTGGGTCACGAGCAAGATAGTGGTGCCCTCATCGTGCAGCTCGTCGAAGAGGTGAAGAATCTCGTCGGCAGTCTTACTGTCGAGGTTACCGGTGGCCTCGTCCGCAAGCAGAAGAGCTGGGTCGTTGATCAGCGAGCGGGCAATGGCCACGCGCTGCTGCTGGCCCCCCGAAAGCTGCGTCGGGCGGTGATGGATCCTGCTGCCCAAACCGACACGTTCAGCAAGGTGCAT
>JBLIHL010000377.1:0-6262 GCA_047635895.1 Paracoccaceae bacterium
TGGATCTTTGTCCCAGTCGTCCAGCCAGATCCGGGGGGGGACACGATCACGACGCTGCCAGCCGTGAGCAGTCCGATGGGCACTGGGGTTCCGGTTGCGTCGACGGCGTCGACCGACGCCATCGCCGTCGAGCTGTCGAGGCTCCCTCCTTCGAATCTAAGGACCAGTGATTCGGTCGCTCCGACGGGCTGGGACCACGTGGGCGACGTCTCTGCGAACCAGAAGGTGCTGGTGGGCAGGAGATCCAGGCGGCCTGGCGCTCCGGTGACGGCGGCGCCGAAGGGGCCGGCGTCGCGGAGGGGGCCGCCCGGTAGCGGCATGCCCGCGCCGATGGCTGGCGACGAACCAGAGAGGGTCCAGTCCTCGGTGATGTCACCTGACTCGAACCAGCCGAGCACGCCCGGCGTGGCCAGGGTATCGGGGCCGTTGAGCAGCCTTACGTTCGGGCCCGTCACGGCCTCCACAGCTAGCGGGGTCCCGTCGTCATTGAGCTCGACCGTCGCGCCGATCCCAAAGAGCGGCTGCGTCCCGAGCGTGGCCACGCCGCCGGCGTAGGCGGTCACCGTGTACCAGGCGCTTGGTGCCTCACCGAAAGGCAGGGGCTGGGTCAGGTTCGTGACGACGGATAGGTGGCTCTCCGTCGCGCCCCACGGACCCGCCTCGAGGTACCCGATCGACGAGGTGGCGAGGGTTGGCGCGACGCCACGGAAGACGGATCCCATGCGGTTGCCGCTCAGCACGCAGTGGGTGAGGAGCATCCCCACGTTCCCCATCTCGGTACGTACACCAAAGGCGCGGTTGCCGGTGATCGCGCTCGTGTCAATCACCACCGTTCCGGGAGCCGACTCGGAGCTGATGAGAACCCCCTCGGTCCCGTTGGCCGCGGCAATGGTGCGGTGAAAGTGGGACGTCGCCTGGGCATCGACGTCCAGGTGGAACCCGGCCTCGCGGTTCCCGCGTGCCTCGCAGCCCTCGATCTCGAAGCGCGCGAACCAGCCGGCCTGACCTTCGTAGTCGCAGTCGATCAGGCACCCGTCGCGGACGTTGTTCGAGAACTCGCAGTCCTCAAGCCGCAGAACCCAGCGGCCGGTGCCCGGTTCGCCGGACGTCGCCAGGTCAACGTCGAAGCCCTCGGAGCCGTTGTGCGAGAAGACGCAGTCCCGCGCGAGGAGCCTCGACACTTCACCTACGTTCCCCGTGAGGTTATCAGCCGTCAGCCCCTCCTGGCCGTTCCCGATCATGGCGCAGTCTTCCATAAAGAGGTCGAACGCACCGGAGATGGAGGTGCCGCCGGCGATGCACACGGACGCCGCGCACCGCACCATGGTGACCTCCACTGGGTTGTTGTTGTCGACGGAGCGAAGCTTGAACCCGCGGCCCGAACGACCTCCTGCGAGGCTCCTCAGTTCGCAGAAACGCTGGTCGACCTCGAAGCACGCGTCGCTGATCCCTGACCCGTCCACGCGGAAGCCGTCGAGGACCGCGACGCTCAGGTCGGCCCTCGCCAGCGTGATCACCGAGGAGGTCGACGTCCCTTGGATCGTCGCGGGGTTCGCCTCCGGGTCCCGGGTCGCGAGGTCGAAGGTGGCGTCGAAGCCGCCGTACAAGTCGACGTCCGCAGGCACCGTGATCTCGGCGGCGAGGAAGGTGCCGCTGGCCCAAACGTTGCCGCCGCCTGCCTGGGCCGCGGCTGCGATGCCGTCCTCTATGGTCGCCCAGGCGGTCGCAGCGGTCAGCCCATCCGCTACGCTCGGATCCGCGTCAGAGGACACCAGGATCGGACGTCCCGTGCGCGCTCGTAGCGTGGGCCCGGATCCGTTCCAGCCGCCCATGCCATCTTCGAACCCCAGCGTGGCGAAGTAGGTGGTGTCCGGTGCCAATCCGAGCACGGTGGCCCAGCGGTCGCCGGAACTCAGCGGGATCGGAGTGGCCGCGAGCAGCGCGCCCGGGTCGGTGCCTACGAAGAGCGCAGCACCGGGGGCGCCTGCCGGAAGATCGACGGATCGCCACGCTGCCCGGAGCATCAACTCACCAGGCGCGACCGTCACCAAGCCGAGTGCCGGGTGGTTCCCGGCACCACCGATCATGGGGACGTCTCCGGAAGGCGGCACGAGCGGTGGAGGCCCACCGCTCGTACCTCCGCAGGCAGCAGCGAAGAGCGTCAGGCTCGCGCAGACGATGAACCTACTGGAACGCAATCGTGAGGCCAGTGGTGAAGTTGGAGCTGCCGGCGGCTGTGAAGTCGCGATACCAGGCCTGGAAATTCCACGTCTCGCCCGGAAGGATCGAGATGAACCCGAGTGGCGTGGGTGTATTCGTCAGGTCGATCGGCACCGAGATGATGCCCGCGCTGCCGCTCTGGCCGATCTGATTGGGGCCGTTGTAGCGGCCGACGCTTCCGCTGAGGCACAGGATCCCTGAGCTGTTGCCGGGTTGAGCGACGCTGCCCTGATTCCTGGAGAGCAGGAAGAATCCAAAGACGTTGGCGGGGAGATCACGTGCGATGAGGGTGACGTCGTTCTGCGCGACGGAGGCGCTGCCGCTGGCATCCATCAGTGCGGCGCGACCCGCGCCGTTCGCGACGCCCGGCATGCAATAACGACATCCGAGTCCGGGTCCTGTCATGTTGGCGTTCAGGCTCGTGTCCGCCGATATCGTGACGTTGGAGACCAGGACGGATTCGGGGCAATCGCTGCGGACATCCTCGAAGAGCACGTCGTACGTACCGAATGGGACGGTCGTCCGGTACTGGCCCATGAGGTCCGTGTCGTCGTCACATGTGATGACCTTCGTCACCGTGCCGGGCAGGAAGAGGTCGAGGTCGATGTCCGGAACGAGCGTACCCGCGGCGTTGCGCACGGACCCAAAGAGGTGGGCGCCAGCCGGAAGCGTGACGGAACCAGCGTTCGTTGTGCCGGTAACGACGACGCTGTTGATGATCTGGGGCACGAGGCGAGTCGCGGTCTGTGCGCACACCTCCAGGTCGAACGTTCCGGCGGGGACGACAAAGCTAGCGACGCCTGCCGCATTGGTGTCGTCGTCGGAAGTGAGGAGCTCGGTGCCCGTGGCGGAGTCGACCGCGTCGATGTCGGCGCCCTCGATCGGGGTCCCGTCGGAGCGCATGGCGGTGACGCTGAGGTAGTAGCCGACGTCGAGCTGAATGTCCCCGAGGTTGTTCGAGGCACCGAGGCTGAGCTCGAGCATTGTGGGGGCGGCCAACGGAAGGTCGATGCCGGGATCGATCGAGAGCCGGAACGGGCCCGTCGGGGCGGTCGTGATGAAGGAGCCCGTGGTGTCGGTCTTCAGGACGCTCAGGACCACGTTCTCGTTGCGGGCCAGGTCGCGGCCCTCAAGGTCGGCGCCGACGGCCGGCGTGCCGCCCGGTCGAAGGACGCGCCCGGTGACGACCGTGCCAGCCTGGAGCACCATGGTCCCCAGGTCGACCGTGCCTGCCGCGACTACGTTCTCGAGCTGCTGGCCCACCAGGGTCGTGACGGGGGGGGTGGGGGGGAGCGCGACCACGTCGTAGGTGCCCGCAGGGACGACAAGGGCGAACGTGCCGTCGGCTGCGGTGAAGTCGCCGGTCAGCGTCAGCTCCACACCCGTGGCGGAGTCATAGACATCCAGGTTGGTCTGGGGCACCGGGGTCCCCACGGAGTCCGTGACTCGTCCAAAGAGGATGTCGGCTTGGGTCAGCGGAGCCGAGAGCGCAAACGCAACCAGTAGATAGCGGAGAGAAGCCATGGTGGGGCGCACCGTCGGAGTGCGGGAGAGAAGCATGGGAGAGAGGCCACGAGGGTGACGGAGGGTCCTCCAATTGCAAGCGCCGTGCCATACCGCTAGCAAGGGCTAGGCCCCGCGATGTCTTGAATAGGCGATAGATCCTGGACGGTTGTCCAGATTGTGGACATGTCCGCGGCCGCCCTGGGCCGCGAGGGTCTGCACAGCCACCTCGTGCCGCATTTGAAGTATCGTGCGCGATGGCACGCTTGTTGCCTTTGAGCTGGGCGAGCGGACGATCCTTCCCCATTATCCGCGTCCCCGTTGCTCATCATCCCCAAGACCATGCGGTTCCTGCTCTACAGCCACGATTCCTACGGACTCGGCCACCTTCGTCGCTCCGTGACGATCGCCGGGCGACTGCTAGAGCAGTGCCCGGGCGCGTCGGTGCTGATCGCGACCGGGTCGCCGGTGGCCACGAGCTTCCGATTGCCGCGGGGAGTCGACATTCTGAAGCTCCCGTCGGTCACCAAGGATCGAGGCGGAAGCTACATATCCCGCGAGTGGTCCATGGGGCTGGAAGACCTGCTCGAGTTTCGGGCGCGTCTCCTCGTGAGCGCGATAGAGGGCTTCAAGCCTCACGTGCTGCTTGTGGATCACAAGCCCACGGGGCTCCTCGGCGAGCTGGAAACTGCGCTCAAGACCGCGCGTAGCCTCGGGGCGCGCTGCGTGCTCGGACTCCGAGACATCGTGGATCACCCCGATGCGATGGAGAGCGAGTGGGGCTCGGCAGATGTCCGAGCGGCGATTGAGAACGGTTACGACCAGATCATGGTCTACGGGGATCGCGAGATCTTCGACGCTTCGGTCGAGTACCCCCAACTCGCGGCCGTGAAGGACAGGCTGATCTTCACGGGATATGTGGTGCGACCTCGTGTCCGCCCGCCGATCCGGCCCCTGGCTCTGCTTCAGCCCCACGTCGTGGTGACCGTGGGCGGCGGAGAGGACGGGGCCGATCGGGTGAGCGCGTACCTCGATGCGGCCGAGCTCGATGAGCCGTTCTGGAGCACGACGATCGTCCTGGGGCCACTTTTTGGCAGTGACTCGGGCAAGGAGGTCAAGCGTCGCGCAGCGACCGTGCGCGGCGTCACCGTCCACCGCTCCCACGACGACCTGCCGTCGCTCTTCCGTGATGCTTCCACCGTTGTCTCGATGGCTGGCTACAACAGCTGCGCCGAGATCCTCCAGGCGCGCATCCCTTCGGTGCTGCTCCCCAGGGTCACCCCGCGGCGTGAGCAGCTTCTGCGCGCCACGAGACTCAGCGCCCGCGGGCTGGTACGGAACGCCGATGGCGCAAAGCCTGACGAGCTCCTGAAAGAAATCCATGCTGCCCTCGAAGACCGCCGCATCACGCGGCCGCTTCCATCCATGCTTGGCGCCCAGAAGGCGGCTGCCGTGCTTCTGCGCGGTGCCATCGTCACCGGCGGCTCCGCCCTCGATGTTCAGCCCGCTCACGTCACGCCCACGGAGCTTGCCTCATGAAGATCGCCTACCTCGTCAAGAAGTTCCCCCGGCTGTCGGAGACCTTTGTGCTCGGAGAGGTGCTCCGACAGGAGCAGCGTGGGACTGACGTGGTCGTGCTTGCGCGGCGCGCTCCGGACGATGAACCGCGGCATCAGGCCTTCTCGAACCTCCGTGCTGACATCCATCGCGTCGGAGAGGAGGGGCTCAACCCCTGGCGCGAACTCTTCGAGCACGAGGAGATGAGTGCGGCGACCTGGGACCGACTGGGGCCGACCGTGAGAGCGCTTCTCGCAGCCGAAGTGGATCGCCTGCCGAAGCTCGTCGCCGAGGCGCTCTGGGTCCTGCGCCGCACCCGCGAGCTCGGCGTGGACCACGTTCACGTGCACTTCGCGACCGAGTCCGCGATCGTCGCCTGGATCGTCTCTCAGCTTGGCGGGCCGGGCTATTCCATCACCGCGCACGCCAAGGATATCTATCGCTCGACCGTGCGCCGGGAGCTCCTCTCGAAGCTCGTCGGGGACAGTCAGTTCACCGTCACCGTTTGCGACGCCAACGTCCGCTACCTGATGGACGCGGTCGAGCCCTGGGCTCGCGAGCGTGTGCGACGGCTCTACAACGGGATCGACCTGGAGGATTTCGCGCTCGCCGTGGAACCCCGTGAGGAGAATCTGATCCTCGGGGTCGGGCGTCTCGTCGAGAAGAAGGGCTTCGACGTGCTGCTGCGCGCCCTCCAGATCCTCAAGGGTGAAGGCCGGTCATTCCGTGCGCTCCTCCTAGGGGATGGAGAGGAGCGTGAGGCGCTGGAGGCAGAGCGTGATCGACTGGGACTCCATGCCGAGGTGCAGATGCCAGGCGCCGTCGACCAAGATGAGGTGCGCCGGGCCATGAACGCCGCCACGGTCTTCGCCTTGCCTTGCCGCATCGGCGAAGATGGCAACCGCGATGCGCTTCCGACCGTCCTCCTTGAAGCGCTGGCCGTCGGGCTCCCGGTCGTCTCCACGCCGGTGACCGGGATCCC
>JBLIHL010000378.1:0-6262 GCA_047635895.1 Paracoccaceae bacterium
GGTCGGTGCAGCAGGCAAGCTGAGCACCTTGGCGGCGGGGGATACGGACTACCGGCTGGCGCTGGCTCGAAAGCTCGCCGAGATGGACCGCGGTCGAATCACGGCGGAGGTAGAACTCGCGTTCGCCGCCGAGTGGATCCCGATTCTCAAAAGCCGTTTGGACCGGTACCCAGACCCTTCTGCGAGACCTCGCATGACCTTCATTCCTCCGACGGCTGCGGGTGTGAACTTGCTGCAGGATTTTAGGGTACTGCTGGATCCCAGGGAGGGTTCCAGGGACCGGTCCAGTGATAGTGGAAGCGAGCGACGTGAGGCGGATCGTCTATGGGGAGCGATGACGGCGCGGGCAAAGGCAGCCATGAAGAAGATGCGCATCGAGCCCCGCGATTTGATGGTGCGCGACCATGCCCGCACGGCAGCGCGCCGATGGTTTGACCATCTGACAGGCCGGCTCGAGGCCGCGCAGGGGACGGCTGGCTGGCACGCTTCAAGACTCCAGCGCCTCGACCTTCCAGTGCTATTGAAATCGTCTCTGATGGCACGCTAGTCACCAAGTTAGCCCCGAACGAGCTTCGCCAGCTCCAGGAACGTCACGGTGGTCGGCATCGCGGCGCGAAACGAGAGAAGTGGCAGTTGAGGGCTGCGCGCTGGGGGCAGCTTTGCTCCTCTGTCCTGCATCATGTCAGACGAAGAACCACCCGCCTGGATCGAGACGATCCCCGCCGACGCGTGGGGGGATGACCTCGCCCCGATGAAGGACGCCTCGCGTGACCAGGAGACCGGAGAGGTCGACAACATCCTGCTCGTGCACTCGCTGCATCCCTCTGGACTCGCCGGGCACCTTGGCGTGTACCGGGCGGCGATGGCGGGGACGCCCGGGCTTCGCAAGGTCGATCGCGAGCTGGTCGCCATGGTTGTCTCGAAGCTCAACGGCTGCGAGTACTGACTGACTCATCACCGTCGCGGTCTGCGGCGGCTCTTGAAGGACGATGCGCTTCTTGAGCGCAGTGAACAGGACTGGCACACCGCAGGGCTCGACGAAAGGCGGCAGGTCATTCTCGCCTACGCGGAGAAGTTAACGCTGACGCCTGCGGCCATGCAGCGCGCCGACGTGGAAAGCCTCCGCACCGCCGGGCTGGCGGATGCGGACATCCTCGGCCTCGTGGAGTGCGTGGCCTACTACGCCTACGCAAATCGGATCGCGGACGCGCTTGGCGTTCGGCTTGAGTAACGGTGGGGAGCCTCTAGTGCTAAATATTTAGAACTAAGGGGGCCGCAGGACAAAGTGATGGGGTGCGGTGCTAGAGAAGCAACACTTACAGCCCCTGTCCTGACCGCGGAGAAGATCCATGAGCCCCAGCAACGAAGAGTCCCTGACGCGCCGAGAGCGCGAGATCATGGACATCGTCTACGGGAAGGATGCGGCGAGCGCTAGCGATGCACGAGGGGGGGTGCTCCTGTGAGTGCACACAGGGCCCCTGCGAGGACATCCGCCGCGGTGGTTAGCTCGTGCAGCGGCACTCGTTCGTCCGGCGTGTGGTCGAGGGCTGCGTCGCCCGGGCCGTAGGCCACGGAGGGGCAGCCCCAGGCCGGCGCCAGGAGGTTGAGGTCGGCCGTGCCAGTCTTGACTTGGAAGCGGGGCTTCTGGCCCTTGGACAGGATGGACCGGCCGAGGGCGCGCGCGATCGTCGACGTTCTTGGGCCGCGCCATGCTCTTGCGCGGCCCGTAATTTCAAGCGTTCCGTCCGGCGCCAGGGCTTCGAGCCAGGCCTCCGCCTCTTCGGGGGATAGCTCCTCGGGGAGCCGCAGGGCGAGCTCTAGCGTGGCCCGGTCGACGAGGCCGTCGTGTTCCGAGTGAAGGGCCATGAGCCTGGGGAGGAGGGAATCAAAGAGCGTCGCGTCCGGCCCTGCGAAGGCGTGGGCGGCGTCTCGGATCCGCTGCCATACATCGGAGGCGAGCTCAGGCGCGGAGGCCGCTTCGTGGGCCCCATGGGCGCTCGGGGTTTCGAGGGTCAGGCTACCGCGTAGGTAGCCCTTGTAGCCCAGGGTCACCCCGTCGGATGCGCTCGGTTCACCGATCACCAGCGCACTCGGCGGAGCGCCGAATCGCTCGGCCCAGGTCGCGGCTAGATGGCGCGCGCCCTTGGAGGATGGCGCCTCTTCTTCCACGCAGCCGACCACCACGAAGCGGGCCTGGGCTCCGTTCTGGACCGCGCGTGCGGCGCCCGCGGCGAGCGTCACCAGGGGGCCTTTTGCATCGACGCTGCCGCGGCCGTGGAGGACGCCGTCCTCGATCCGTACCCGGGGCTGGCCCGGGACCGTGTCGATGTGCCCGACCAGCGCAATGGTCTCCGGTCCCTCGCCGATGACGCCGACGGCGTTGCCGGCTTCGTCGACGTGGGATTCGAAGCCCCGGGCGGCGAGGCGTTGAACCAGTCGCTCAGACGCCTGGGCTTCGGAGCCTGAGACGCTGGGGATCGAGACGATCTCGTGGGCGAGGCTGATTAGATCCTCGTCGTCGAAGGGGCTTGTCATGAGAGTACCTCGGTCACGTGGTCGAGCACCTCGCTCCATTCCGTCACGCGGATGGTGAGGGGCGGTAAGAGGCGGAGAACGTTGATGCCCGCGCCGAGCGTGATCACGCGTCGCTCCAGGAGGGCCTGGCGAATCGGCGCGACCCGCCCGCGGGTTTCGATGCCGAGCATCAGGCCTCGGCCGCGCACCTCGCGCACCCGTCCCTGCGCCACCAGCGGCTGGAGGCGCGCCTTCGCGATGGCGCCCAGCTCAGCCGCCCGCTCGGCCAGGCCGTCCCGGCGCATGATTCGAAGCGCCGTGCGTGCGGCCGCGCAGGCGAGGGGATTGCCTCCGAACGTCGAGCCGTGGGAGCCCGCCGGCATGGCTCCGACGCGCGGGCCAAAGACGGTCGCGCCCATGGCGACGCCGCCCGCGATGCCCTTGCCGAGCGCGAGGATGTCCGGCACGACGCCGCTGGCCTGGAAGCCGAACATCCTGCCCGTCCGGCAAAAGCCCGTCTGGACCTCGTCGAAGAGAAGCAGCGTCCCGTTCGCATCACACAGCTCCCGCGCGCGCTCGAGATAGCCGTCAGGGGCCGGCCGGACGCCGCCTTCGCCTTGGATGACTTCCAGTACCACGCCCGCCGTATCGCTCTTCAGCGCCGCGGCCAGCTCATCGGCGTCTCCGTAGCGGACGTGCCCAAAGCCCGGCACCAGCGGCGCGAACGGCTCGCGGTACTTGGGCTCGGCGGTGGCGCTCAGGCTGCCCAGCGTGCGCCCGTGGAACCCGCGCTGGGCCGCGATCACGCCGGGTCTGCCTGTCACGAGGCGCGCAATCTTGAGCGCTGCCTCGATGGCCTCCGTTCCGGAGTTGCAGAGGAACGCCCGGTCCAGGGAATCCGGCAGGACCTCCTGGAGCTCCCCCAGGTAGCTCGCGCGGACGTCGTTCGCGAAGGTAGGCGTCAGGGCAACGAGCTGGCTCGCCTGGTGGGCGATGGCTTCCGTCAGCTCCGGGTGCGCATGGCCGAGGGACGCGACGCCGTAGCTCGCGCTGGCGTCGAGGTAGGCCTCGCCGGTCTCGGTGAATAGCCGCGCGCCTTCACCGCGTACGAAGGCGATGGGGAGCGGGCGGACGCAGCCGGCGCCATGGTTGCGTTCCGAGTCGACCCAGTCGCTCGCGCTGGTCGGCATGGGTCGTGCGGTGGTAGGGCTCATTGAACCGCCTCCGCCGCGCGGTCCGCCCGCAGGGTCGTGCCGGCGCCCTCGAGCGCGGCATACACGGGCCGGTCCACGGACGCTGCGCCGATCATGACTTCGGGCACACCGCCCTGGATGGCATCTCGGGCGCTGAGGACCTTGCGCTTCATACGCCCCTCGGCGCAGCGCTCCAGCTCGTCGTAATCGGAGAGCGTGGCCTCGACAATGCGCGTCTCCGCGTCAGGGAAGGCTCGGTACAGACCGTTGGCACCCGTCAGCAGGACGAGCGCATCGGCCTGAACCGCGCAGGCGATGGCCGCCGCCGCGCGGTCGCCGTCCACATTGAGCGGGATCCCGCCATCGGTCATGGCGAGTGGCGCGATCACAGGCAGCAGACCGAGGGCCAGCAGATCGCGGCACAGCGCGCCGTTGACCGACGTGATGCGGCCGCTCCAGTCGTCGCGGATGACCCGCACGCGGCCGTTCTGAGCGCTGCGGATGGCGGGCTTGCGCTCGCCCCGCATCAGGCCGCCATCCAGGCCGGAGAGACCCATGGCCCGACATCCGAGGACGTGGAGCTCGCCTACGATGCGCCGGTTCACCAGGGCCGTCGCCATGGTGAAGAGATCGAGCGTTCGCCGGTCCGTATGTCGGCTCTCATGGCCGCTCGGTGAGGTGATCATGCGCGGTGGGTGACCGACATCGTGGCCCAGCCGGTTGGTCTCCGCCGAGCCGCCGTGCACGAGGATGACGGACGTGCCGCCATTGCGGATGCGGACGCAGTCGCGTAGCGCTTCTGCGTGACTGACATCGGCGGCGCCGCCGAGCTTAATGACGATGAGTCGCCTGTTTGTGGGGGAGTTCATGGCTCAGGCGGGGTGGAGGCTGATGGAGTGGAGGCCCGCGTCTTCTTCGAAGCCGGCCATGAGGTTGAGGCACTGAACGGCGGTGCCCGCCGCGCCCTTGCCGAGGTTGTCGATCGCGCTGAGTGCCACGAGCCGTCGGCCATCGGCGCCGAGCTCCCACCCGACGTCGCCATGGTTCGTGCCCGCGACGAGTCGCGGCTCGGGGTGCCGGTAGGCGCCGCCGCGGTCATGCACGATGCGGACGAACGGATCCGAGCCGTAGGACTCGCGGAAGAGCGACCACAGAGCGCGATCGTCCATTGGCTCCTTCAGCCAGACGTGCGCCGTGGCGAGCACGCCGCGCACCATTTCGACGCTCGTCACCGACAGGTCGACCTGGTGGAGACCCGTCACCTGGCGAACCTCGGCGACGTGCCGATGCCCGGTGGGGGCGAAGCTGCGGGCCACGCCGGCTCGCTCCGGGTGGTGGGAACCCGACGAAGCTCGCCTCCCGGCCTCCGAGGAGCCGACTTTCAGGTCGACGATGACCGGGAGCGCCGGGTCGATCACGCCGGCGCGCGCCAGGGGCAAGAGCGCGAGGTTCGACGCTGTCGCATTGCAGCCCACGCCGCTGACGTGGGTGGCGGCCTGAATAGCGCCGCGGTGGGCTTCAGGGAGCCCGTACACGAAGCGCGGTAGCCATTCCGGTGCTGGGTGAGCCTCGCCGTAGGTTCGCTCGTAGTCGTCCGGGTCCCGCAGGCGGAAGTCCGCCGAGCAGTCGATGATCCTCGGCGCGAGCGCGCTGAGGCCGTCGATGCGCGCGGAAGCCTCCCCGTGGGGCAGCGCCAGGATCAGGAGGTCGCAGGGCTCCAGCTCGGCCATGGCCGAGAATCGCAGGTCGGACCAACCGCGAAGCTGCGGATGCAGCGTCCGCACCGGGCGGCCCGCGTTGGTCTCGGACGTGACCTGCGCTACGTCAACGTGGGGATGCGGCACGAGATAGCGCAGCAGCTCGCCACCGACGTAGCCCGAGGCGCCGACGATAGATACGCGTAGAGCGGTCATGCGAGCACCTCCTTGGCTGTCACGGGCGTCTCGGCTGCATCTTCTTCGGATCTCTCGCTGGCCTGACGAAGGACCCAGTCGGCCATCGCTCCAGGGATGTCGACGCCCGTGGGCGCAATCGAGTTGCGGAACTCGCCGGAGTGATTCACCTCGAGGACGGAGAGGCCGTCCGGCGTTTCGATGAGGTCTACAGCGAGAAGACCGCCTCCTACCGCGCGTGCGGCCCGGAGGCTGAGCTCGCCGATGGGCCCGTCCGCCGGTGCCGCCTCCACGCGGCCGCCACGGGCCGTATTGGTGATCCAGTGGTCGGAGTAGCGCCAGATCGCCGCGATGCACTCATCGCCCACGACGAACGCGCGGGCGTCGCGCCCCGGCTTCTCGATGTACTCCTGGAGGTAGAAGATGCTGTGCTGCCACGATCCCAGGACCGCTCGATCCTCAAGAACGGCTTCCGCGGCCGATCGGGAATCTAGTCGCGCGACCAGTCGGCCCCAGGAGCCGACCACGGGCTTCAGTACGCACGGGAAACCGAGGGTCTCGCAGGCCTCCAGGGCTGACTCGACCGTGAACGCCACGAGGGTGCGGGGCGTAGGCGTGCCGCTGGCGCCGAGCGCAAGGCTCGTGGCCGCCTTGTCGCCGCAG
>JBLIHL010000379.1:0-6262 GCA_047635895.1 Paracoccaceae bacterium
CAAACTCCTCCGCGATGGTGCCACCCCGCTCGTCGGCAAGGCAGCGACCGAGCTCGAAGCGCGCGATGGCGTCGAACCACGCGCTTCCACCGCACTCGTCCCGCTTGCCGTGTTCATCTTCACTGCGCTCGGATCCATCATCTTCACCGGCTGCAAGGGGCTGGGCGTCTTCGCCGATAAGGGGAGCCAGGCGGCCGCCAAGCTCGATCTGCTCTCTCCGCTCCAGTTCGCCACCGGGATCCTCTACGAAGGAAGCGGCGAGAAGCCGCTGATGTACGGCGCCATCGCTGGCTTCGTCGTGGCAGCCATCTTGGCACTGCTGCGCGGCCTGAGCATGAGGGAGATTGCCCTCGCCGCCCTCAATAGCCTCAAGGCCATGGGCATCGCCGTCGTCATTCTGTACTTGGCCTGGATGGTCGGCGAGACCTGTAGAGACCTGAGTACAGCCGCGTACCTTTCCGCGACGCTCACGGAGGCCATCCCCTACATGGTCATGCCGCTGATTCTCTTCCTTCTGGCGGGCCTCATCGCGTTCTCGACCGGTTCATCGTGGAGCACGATGACCATCCTTCTTCCGCTCGTGATCGGGCTGTCCTACGACGTAGGCTTCTCGGGCGCGCCCGAGGGCATGGACCCGAGGGCCTTCGGGCTCTCTCTGATGGTGATCAGTATCGGCGCCGTCCTCGAAGGCGCCATCTTCGGCGACCACTGCTCGCCCATCTCAGATACGACCATCATGTCCTCGATCGCATGCGCCTCTGATCACGTCGATCACGTCCGCACCCAGGCGCCCTACGCCATCCTCACCATGTTGGTGGCAGTTGGGGTTGGATACCTTCCTGTGACGTTCTTCCAGGTGCCCGCCTGGGCCTGCATCATCGCCGGAAGCGCCGTCCTCTGGGGTTTCCTCATGCTGAAGGGCAAGCGCGTCGATGTCGCCTGACCCGTCCATTCCCCCGGAAGAAGCCGCCCCTGATTCAAGGCTGGGACGGCGCATCGCCCTGGCCGTTCTCCTGGGACTCGGTGTCTACATCGCGATGGCCCTATGGACGGACATCAGCGGGATCGGCGCGGCCATCGCTGAGGTTCCGCTTTGGGCTCCCGCCGCGGCCTGCAGCCTTTCGCTGCTGAACTATGCGGTCCGGTTTCCGCGCTGGCAGAGGTATCTCACCATCACAGGGTCGAGCGTGCGAGGCTGGGCCTCCGCCCGGATCTACCTGGCAGGCCTGAGCCTGACGGTGTCGCCCGGCAAGGTCGGCGAAGCGATGAAGTCGTGGCTCCTCCGTGATGCCGATGGAACCCCCATCGCGCGCAGCGCTCCTATCGTGCTCGCGGAGCGCGTCACCGACCTCCTCGGGTTCCTGGTGCTCATCGCGATCTCGTCATCGGGGACCGAGCACCTCTGGATCACGCTCGCGACCGTGGGCCTGAGCCTGGCGGTCCTCGTCATCGTGGCGTCGCGACGTGCCGGCGAGCTCATCGTCCGCACCGCTCGCCGCTTCCCTCCCGCGATCGCCCACCGGGCGGAACGCATCGAAGAGACGCTCGAGGCATCGCGCAAGCTGCTGGCCCCCCGCGAACTGCCTTTCGCCACCGCCCTCGCCGCCTGCGGCTGGTTCCTCGAATGCGTCGGCTGCTGGCTGATCGCCCGTTCCGTGCTCCCCGCCATCGCCACCGCCGCGGGGGCCCCCGCTATCCCGGAACTCAGCCTCATGGCCGTCACCTACGCGTTCGCAGTCGCCGCGGTTGCCGGCGCCATCGTTGTGATCGCGCCGGGCGGACTCGGAGTGACGGAAGGCCTGCTCGCCAGCCTGCTCGAGGGTGGATACCGAACCGCAGGCGTCGCGGTGGGTGCGGCACGGTCCAAGGCCCTCGCGGTCACGCTGGTCACCCGCCTGTGCACGCTCTGGTTCGCGATGGGCGTCGGGCTGATCGCCCTCCAGCTGCACCGCCGACTCCAGCGAAAATAGAGCTCTTCCAAACACGATCAACGGGCCACGCCAGGAGTCCCTCGCACTTTGAGCCTTAGGGCGTATTCCAGGTGCACAGCGCAACTCTGGGCGCAACTCTGGGCCTCATGGAGCCCGGGTTGGGCCCCATTGGCCCAGAGCGCAGCGGAGTGTGCCGAACCGGGGCCGTCACCTGGCCTGGTGCAGTGACGATCTAATCCGCCGTCTAACACATTATTCAGGTGATCCTGGGTTCGAATGACCCCTCGCTCACGGCCGGTCGTCATGCTCGTCTCCGTCATGAAGGACTCCCTATCACTCAAGCGGCCCCGTTCCCTCTCCCGCCGGCTCGCCTGCGCACTGGCTCTAGCCTCCGTCGTCCTCGTCGGTGCGTCCTGCACCAACGGCGAGGACGTCATCGACCAGAATCTGCCCGGCGTCATGCCCGAGCCGGATTCCGTGCTCGACCGCGCAGAGGAGCTTGGTTTCGGCCAGTTTGTCGCGCTCGCCAAGGCGTCCAGCCACCGCGCGCTCCTGGAAGGCAACACCCAGGTCACCGTCTTCGCCCCGACCAACGCGGCCTTCGCCCTGCTGCCGGCTGGGGAGGTCCAGGCCTTCTTCGTTCCCGGCAACGAAGCCGCGCTGGACGCCTTCGTCGGCTATCACATCACGACGGGCGTGCTGGACCAGACGGCTCTCGCCGGCCTCGATCAGATCTCGATGCTTGGCACGGATGACGCCTTCGTCGACACCTTCGGCTCGGCCGTGATCATCAACGACGCCACGATCGCTAATACCTATTCAGGAGGCGACAACGGCCTCTTGCACGGTGTGGATCGACCGCTCGAGCTGCCGCGCACGGTGCTTGAGACACTGGAGCGCCGCGGCTATCGCACCCTTGTCGAGCTCATCCAGCTGAGCGGCCTTGAGGGTTCCATCCAGGGCGGTCAGCTTTCACTGTTCTGCCCCAGCGATGCGGCCTTCGCAGCGCTACCTGCCGGCGAACTCAACGACCTCCGCGATCCCGCTCTGGTCGGCGAACTGCGAGCCCGCCTCCAGCTCCACCTCCTCGGCGGTGCCCGCACCGCCAGCGGCCTGTACAGCGACGAGTACGCGCAGAACCTCGACGGCTCGTTCCTGTTCTTCGGACGCGACAGTGACGGCGTGCCGACCATCAACGGTCTCACGCTCGACTACGCTAACCTACCCTGCGTAGACGGCGTGATCCACGGCCTCGAGCTGGTGTTCGCAGAGCTGCCCACCGTCGGCGAGCAGATCAATGCCCAGGGCCTCATGACCCTGGGTTCGCTCGCCTTCGCGGGCGGGCTCACCGGCGAGCTCAATACGCTTTCCCCGCTCACAGCGTTTGGGCCCACCGACCTCGCGCTGGAGCTGGGCCTGCAACCTGGGGTGATCGACATGCTTGTCGACCCGGCCAACGTCCTCCGCCTTCGGATGTTCGTGCGCGCCCACATGGTGCAGGCTCCGTTCAGCTATCGCCGTCTCGTGCCCGGCACCATGCTCACCGCCGTGTCCGGTGACATCATCGATGTCACCGAGTCGACCGGTGAGACGACGCTAAACGGCACGGCCGGACTGACCGTGCGCGATGTTTTCGCAAGCAACGGCGTGCTACACGTCATTGACGGCGTGCTCGACGACGGTCAGTAACGCCGCTCACGAGCACGAAGGCCAAGAGCCCGAGCACGGCGGAGCCTCCTGCGAGCAGCGCCCGGAAGAGGGCGGCCCGGCGGCCTGACGGGTCCTGCCCGTCCGTGGAATCTTCTGCCTGGGGCAACAGGACCGGGAGCTCGGCGGGAGGTGCCTGGACGGGCGACCCCGCGGCCCCGCGCTCCGCCGGCGCCAGCACGGCGGCCGGAGCCAGACGTGCTCGATCGAAGAGTCCCACCCAAGAAACGGCGAACGCAGCCTCATCATCTGGCGGCGTGATAAAGCGCCAGAAGTAGCACTCGATCACGCCGGGCGACCAGGCGAGAAGGGTCTCACCATGGGCGCTAATGAGCCAAGGGCCGGGCGCCTGTCCGCCCCCAACACCATCGCTGCCGCTGGACGGCTCAGGCGCCCGTTGGACCATAGCGCGCCAGGCGTCGCGGCCCGTGGGTCTCAGGCTAGCCGCGCCTGAGCCAGCCACCCCAGGGGTGGGCTCTGATGCAGGTCCGAGAAGCCAAAGCTCCGCTTCGCGTGAAACGTCGCCGCGGTGCCCTTCCACCACCTGGAGGCCGCGCTCGGCTGCCCACAGACGCGCGACTTCCTGGAGAAGCGCCGGCACCGCCGGCTCCATCACGAGCAGGCGGCTAGACCCGAGTTCGGGGTGGAACTCAGTCACCCCGGGAGCCTTCCAGACCACGGCGCCGGCAGGGCCGATGGAGATCGGACCAGGGACCGCGGCGCCGCCGCTGGAGAAGACCCCGGCATGAACACGCTTGCCGTCGGCGGGCTCAGCGTCAGAGATCCAGATCACGCCCGGC
Organism: Paracoccaceae bacterium; assembly: GCA_047635895.1. Classification (GTDB taxonomy): domain Bacteria; phylum Planctomycetota; class UBA1135; order UBA1135; genus Saltatorellus. The sequence continues at coordinate 4,439 of JBLIHL010000379.1, forward strand.
GCGTCAAAGGCACTCCAGGTAGGCGCTGCAGCGGCCAGCCGTGGCGGCTCGGGAACGTCCACGTCACGCCATGGCGTGAGGGCTCCGTCCGAAGCCCGCACCAGCACCAGCATCCCCTCGCGCGCCTCGTACGCAGCTGCCCAGGCGCGAAAAGACTCGAACGCGACATCGATCCGGCGGCCTACCTCTTCCGGAGGATCACCACCCACGCGGACCGGCAGGAACATTGATGGACTGCGGTCCACCACGAGCTCCACCACCACGCCCCGAGGCGGTACGGGAGCGACCCCCGGCCGAGCCAGTGAGAGCGCGGCCAGAACCAGGGAGGCTGCTGCCAAGATCAGCCAGCCGGGGAGGGCGCGACGCCGCCGCCCTCCATCGCCCCGCACGTCCGCCTCGAAGAATCGAGCCGTCCCCAGGTAGCTTTCCTGGGAATGATCCCGACTCCATCCAAGGACCAGGAGAATGGCCGGCGCCGCCAGCGCAAGCAGCCCCCACGGCTCCAGGAAAGTCATAGCCAGGATCCACCCGGGCCCCATCATCGCAGCAGCCCCGGCAGGAAGCGCTCGAAGGCATCGCTGGAACTCCACGCTGCGTGCCCCATCCCGTGGGTCCGAGCCAGCGCCTCCCAACCCTCCACAAATCCCTCGAGACGACGCCGGTAGCCGCTGAGCCTGGCCGGATCCGCGGACGCACCCGCCCGCCGTTCGCCGGTCTCTGGATCCACCCAACCCATAGCGGCGACGGGGTTCCACTCCTCGGGCGCGAGCACCTGGCCCAGGTGGACCCGGCGCCGTCCACCAAAGAGCCGGAGCACCGCGTCGTGGTCGAGATCGAGGAAATCACCTAAGAGGAAGACCCGCCCCGCACCGCTGCGTCGTCGAACGAGCGCGGGCACGGTGGCGTGTTCTCCAACGAGGTGGGACTCGAGCCCCCCTGGCGCCACTGCGGCCCCGCTGCTGACGTCGTGGGCCCGAAGCCCCGAGAGGGCGATGAGGAGCTTTTGAAGCTCCGCCGTGCGGCCGACCGAGAGGGTTCGAAGCCCGCCGTCTTGAAGCCCAACGCCCGGCTGGAACCAGACGAGCGTGATTTCAGCGCCGAGCCGGAGCCCCAGCGAAATGGAGGCAGCTGCGGTCTCAGCCGCAGACTGGAGCTTGCCCGGAGATCCGATTCCCATGGACGCGCTCGTATCGATCACGACGACCCATGCCTCAGACGCATTCGACCGCTGGACCCGAACGAAGGGTCGATCCAACCGCGCGAGGAGCTCCCAGTCGAGCTGGCGAAGGTCTTCCCCTGCTCGGTAGGGCCGGTGCCCCACAAACTCTTGACCTTCCCCCTGCAGCGCGCGCTTCGATCCAACGTCCTCTCGCTCACGCGCGGCGGCGAGCCGCCCGGCAAAGGCGCCGATCCTGCGGATCAGCTCGTGGCTAAAGAAGACGTCCTGGGATGCCGCTCTCGAGCCGGCGTTCTGGCCCGATTTCTGGCCCGAGTTCTGGCCCGGGCCCAGATCCACAGAGCTCACTTGCGCCGGATCGCCACGATCGTGACGTCGTCCTCGCGCGCGCCCTCTGCGAACTCTAGCGCTGCCTGCGCCACCGATTCGACGATTTCACGGGCCGTAGCTCCCGCATGGCCACGATCACTCAGCACCGCGCGAACGCCCTGCTCCTCGAAGAAGCGCTCGGGGTGGTCTGGATGCCGTGCTTCAACGAGCCCGTCGGAAAAGGCGAGTAGCACGTCGCCAACCTCCAAATGAAGGTCATCGCCGGTCTCATACACAAGGTCGTCCATCAGTCCGAGCGCGGGGCCGTCGCTGGAGAT
>JBLIHL010000380.1:0-6250 GCA_047635895.1 Paracoccaceae bacterium
TCGAGTCGAGCCTTACCGGCGCGATGGACGCACTCGGTGAGGACGTCGTCGCCGGCGTGTATACGACGATCGGAGGCAAGAGCGGCTCCGCGAACGAACTATCCAGCGTGGTGGCTCTGGTGCCAGTCGAAGAACGAAGCTCGGGCGGCACGGAGTTCACTCGCGTCTGGCGTACCGCCACGGGTGAGGTCACCGGCGTCGAGTCCCTGACGTTCACCTCCACGGGGGGCGGCCCCGGGGGCAGTGCGATCGACGTTCAGTTGACCGGGCCCGACCTCGACCAGGTCGAGTTGGCGGCCCGTGAGCTGGCGGAGGCTCTCGCCCAATACGAAGGCGTTAGCGACCTTGACGACGGCACGGCTTCCGGCAAACAACAGCTGAGCATCAGCCTGACGCCTGAAGGCCGGAGCCTTGGGCTCACTGCCCAGAACGTGGCGAGCCAGCTGCGCGCCTCGTTCTACGGCGCCGAGGCCCTGCGGCAGCAGCGCGGCCGCAACGAGATCAAGGTCCTCGTCCGACTGCCGCGCGAGGAGCGCGAGCGGCTCAGCACCGTCGAAGACCTCATGCTCCGAACTCCGGGCGGCGGCGAAGTTCCGCTGAGCGTCGCCGCGCGCACGGATGAAGGCCGCTCCTACACGTCGATCAACAGGCGCGATGGCCAGCGTATTGTCGCGGTGACCGGCGAGGTCGATCCCGGGGTGGCCGATGCCAATGTCATCCTGACCAGCGTCCAGGAGAACGAGCTCGCAGGCCTGATGAAGCGCTATGAAGGGCTAGGTTTTTCCTTTGAGGGTGAACAGGAAAGTCGCCGCGATTCGCTGTCCGCCCTCGGCATCGGGATGGCGATGGCGTTGTTCTCCATCTTCGCGATGCTCGCGATCCCGCTGAAGAGCTACACGCTTCCGCTGATCGTGCTCTCCGGCGCGCCGTTCGGAGTCATCGGCGCGCTCATGGGGCACATGGTGCTCGGCTACAGCCTGTCGATGATGTCCATGTTCGGCATCATTGCCCTGACGGGCGTCGTGGTGAACGACAGCCTGGTGCTCATCGTGACGGCGAACCTCTACCGGGATCGCGGCATGGGCGCCTTCGAGGCCGTGCACAAGGCCTCGGTCAGACGCCTTCGCCCCATCATACTGACGTCCCTCACGACGTCCCTGGGCCTGTTGCCCATGATGCTGGAGACCTCCGCGCAGGCGCGCTTCCTCGTCCCCATGGCGATCTCGCTGGGATTCGGGGTGCTGTTCTCCACGCTGGTCATCCTGCTGCTCGTGCCTTCGCTGTACCTCGTTCGCGAGGACCTGATCGATATCTTCCGGGTCGCCAAGGGCGAGGAAGCGAGGCGCGACGGCCATGGGGCGGCGTCTACGGCGGCCGCGGCGGCGGTACAGGCCACGTAAATAGGCGTGGACGGCTCGGGAATCCGGGCCGCCCACGCCTACTCCTCTCCAAGACAACGCGCGGAATTCATGTCTCAACAGGCCAACCTCTTCGAATGATGGTTACGCGTCCATGCAGGGCGCAGCGTCATCCCTCGACGAAATCACACGAGAACCAAGACATGAAAACTACCCTCAGCCTGCTGGCAGCCCTCACGCTCTTCGCGTGCGCCAGCGAAAAGGACCAGTCCACCACGGAGCTGCCCACCGAAAACGCCATGACCACGGACGCCCCCAAGGCGCAGAAGGTCAGCCTCAACATCGCCGGCATGACATGAGGCTCGGGCTGCCCCCCGGCAGTGCGGTCAGCACTTGCCACGCTCAGTGGAATTGAAGAGTCCGACGTTGACGTTGACTACGCAGCGAAAACCTGCTCGGTCGCTATCGAGGACACGAAACTGACTGCGGCCGATCTCGTGGCCGCGTTCGAGGGAACACGCTTCACCGCCAGCGTCGCGAACTGATTCGCTGGTGAGTCGGCGCTACTAGCCAGGCCATCAGCCTGAGCGACCAGCCGTCATCGAAAGCCGCGCACCACCAGGGTGCGCGGCTTTCTTCGTGTCGTTCATGGGCCCCTTCATAGGCCCCGCTCCGCGCTCCGTCAGCCGCGCGCACCGCGACCGATCCACAGGACCCCCACCACCACGCAGAAGGTCGGCAGAAACTGCACGATCGACTCGAAGCGCGCCTCCGCCAGCTCCTCGCCCGCCAGGAGTTCCACGGTGGGCTCGCGCCAGGCAATGCCGACCATCTCGATCGCCGCAAGCGCGCCCACGACGAGGAGATCGCGCCGCGTAGCGATCACGCTCGCTAGCACGGCCACGAGCGTGAAGTTGATGACGTTGACGTGGACCGGCTCGCCGTTGGACCAGGCGAGAAGGCCGACGAGCGCGAGAAGCCCGTAGACGAGCGCGCCCGCCGCCAGACGGACCCGGTCGCGCCGAAGGAGCGCGAGCAGTGCGAGGCAAAGCACGATGCAGGCTCCGTTGGAAGCGGCGACGCGCCACAGGTACTTAGCCTCGAACCCCTCACCAAAGAGGAACACGGGCGCAGTCACCACCGCCGCGAGGAGCACGAGCTTGACCAGCGCCGTCGTGAGCGCTCTCTGTGGTTGGTTGCCGTCTTGCATGCTGCAACCCAAGCTACACGGCGAGGCCGCTCGGGGACTGAATCAGCCAAGGGAAGTTCCGGTAGCCTTGCGCCGCTGCCCCCATCCCAGCATGATCCCCGAACCATGGCTTCACTCGATGAACTTCAAGAGCGGCTCGGTGCCGACTGGGCTGCCATCCGGGGGGCCAAGGAGGCCGCCCGCGAGGAACGCGGCCGACTTCGCACGAACCTCCAGGGCTGCGGCACGACCGATGCGGCGATCGTCGCGTTCGGCTCGCTGGCCCGCGAGGAGGTCACTAGCGGCTCGGACCTGGACTGGACCCTCCTGATCGACGGCCCCGCCAAGCGGGACCATTGGCCTAGCGTCCACCGGATCCGCACAACCCTCGCTGACTCCGACACCAAACCGCCCAACCCGAGCGGCGCGTTCGGAACCATGGCGTTCAGCCACGAGCTGGTTCACCGGATCGGCGGCGATACGGACACCAACAAGATCACGACCCAGCGCGTGCTGCTGCTCCTGGAATCGGTGCCGATCGGACCGAGCGCAAGCGCGGCAGTCCACCGCCGTGTCGTCCACAGCGTGCTCGACTCCTACCTCGGAGGCGACGCCGTGACCTACGACCGGATCCCCCACGTCCTCCTGAACGACGTCGTTCGCTACTGGCGAACGGTGACCGTGGACTTCGCCGCCAAGGCGCGTGAACGCGGCGATCGGGGCTGGGCCATCCGTAACCTCAAGCTGCGGACGGCGCGCAAGCTGATCTTTGCGGCGGGACTCTCTCTCTGCCTGCGGCGCGTGCACTCGACCCCCGCGGATGCCAGGAACGACGCTTCGCCGGAGGCCCGCGCCGAGCTCCTCGAGGAGCTGGTCCGCGATGTGGAAGCTACGCCGGTCGAGCTCCTCGCCCGCGTCACTTCGGAGTCGCGCGACATGGACGCTCTGGCTGCGCCGATGTTCGACGCCTACAACCGCTTCCTCGCGCTCGTGGACGATCCGGATCAGCGCGGTCGGCTCGAAAAACTGAGCCGCAGCGACGCCGACGGCGACGCGGTCTGGCAAGACGCCCGCAGCATTGGCCGCGACTTTGGCCGCGCCGTGCAGTCCTTCTTCTTCGACGAGAAGAGCCTCTTCGCCGACGCCATCCAGCGCTACGGAGTCTTCTAAGATGCGTTACGGCTACTCAACGGGCGCTCTCACCAAGGGCGACTTCCGCGCGGCCCTCCGCATGCTCGAGGCCCACGACGTCACAGGCGTCGAGATCTCTGCGCTTCGCATGCACGAGCTCGATGAGATGATCGAGGCGCTGCCGACTCTCGATCTGAAGAAGTACGAAGGGCACGTTAGCCTGCACGCACCCAGTAAGTTCTCCGCAGCGGAGGAGGCCCCGCTCGCCGAGCGAATTGCCGGAATCGCCGATCTCGTCGAGGGTATCGTCGTTCACTCTGAAGCCATCATCGACCCGTCGATCTGGCGACCCTTGGGCGACAAGGTTTTCGTCGAGAACGCGGACGGCCGCAAGCGCACCGGGCGCACCACGGCCGAGATGGAGGCGATCCTCGCCGATCTACCGGACGCGCGCGTCTGCCTCGACCTCGCCCACGTGTACCAGGTGGACCCGAGCCTCATAGAGGCGCGGCGCATGCTGCGCGCCATCGGCGACCGCGTCGGGCAGATTCACCTGAGCCAGCTCGATCACTCGTGCGGGCACCAGCCGCTCATGTACGGCGTCGTCCACGAGTTCCAGGGGCTCTGCGCACTCGTGCCCGAGACGACCGTGATCCTGGAGAGCTGCGTCGACCAAGACGAAATTGGCTTCCAGCTGGAGCTAGCACGTCAATGCTTCACTCCCCTGGAATCCACGGGCGCCTGAATCACTTCTCGGCAATGACCTGGAGCACGAGGCCGCAGAGCCACGCGCCGTAGGTCCCGACCACGTAGCCGAGCACCGCCATCATCACGCCAACCGGCGCGAGCACGGGGTGGAACGCGGAGGCTACGACGGGCGCGGAAGCCGCGCCGCCGATGTTGGCCTGGCTGCCGACCGCCACGAAGAAGAACGGCGCGCGAATGAGGCGGGCGACCACGAGCATGAGCGTGGCGTGAACGCAGATCCAGATGAAGCCAATGACGAAGAGCACCGGCTTATCGACGACGGCCAATAGATCCATCTTCATGCCGATCGTCGCCACCAGGACGTAGAGAAACACGGTTCCGATACGCGAGGCGCCTGCGCCTTCCAGGTGGCGGAGCGGCGTCATCGAGGCGACGACGCCCAGCGCGGATGCGATCACGATCAGCCAGAAGAAGCCGCTGGTGAGGCTGAACTTCGCGAGGCCTGGGTAGGACTCTGCGATCCAGGGGGCGAACGTGTCAGCGCCCAGGTGAGCGATGGCCATCGCCCCCATCCCGACGCCCAGGATCGCGAAGATATCCCTCGTGCTAGGGATACGCGCGTTTTCCGCCTGGTAGCTGCCCACGCGCTCCTTCAGGTCCTCGATCGCCGAGGAATCAGCGCCCGTGTAGGCGTCGATCCGCTTGGCGGCGCCTGCGCCATAGAGCAGCACGGCAAGCCACAGGTTGGCCACGAGCACATCCACGGCGATCCAGATGGAGAAGACGGCGTCGCCCGCGCCGAAGACTTCCTTCATCGCGGCCTGGTTCGCGCCTCCGCCGATCCAGCTGCCGGCTACCGTCGTCATCCCGCGCCAAACGGCGTCAGGTCCGGCTCCCCCGAGCAGTTCCGGCGCGAAGACGCTGCAGAGCAGGAGGGAGATCGGCCCACCGATCATCACGCCGACCGTGCCCGTGGCGAACATGACCAGGATCTTGGGACCGAGGCGCCAGATCGCTTTGAGATCCAGGCTCAGCGTCAGAAGGACGAGGCTGGCTGGTAGGAGGTAGCGCGAGGCCACGAAGTAGAGTTTCGAGCCCTCTGCGTCAATCACGCCAAACGTCCCGAGAAGGCCCGGGAGGAAGTAGCAGAGCAGAAGCCCTGGCACGAAGCGGTAGAACCGCCGGCAGGCCGGGTGCGTGCTGCTCTCCGAAACGAAGACGAGCGCGAGCAATACGATGAGGATGCCGAGAATGACGGCGTCGTTGGTGATGAGAGGGGCTCTCTCGGGCTCAGCAACGAGGCTGGCGAGGTACGGCAGGATCATTCACGCAGTCTATCCGGACCGACGATGTGATGGTTTCTTGCCTGGCTGGGGACCGCCCCAGAATCCTCCAGGAGCGTCAGTCCGAGGAGATCGGGGGTCGAATGATGCCGATGGGGCCATCCCGCTCGACAACGGGCACGCGTGGCAGGCCATAGCCCGGAAATCGATAGCTCAAGCTCCCAGCTGTTCTGGTCGATGTCGCTCCGATGGTCTCCCTCGCCCACGAGTTCTTCGGCCCGCCCAACTGCGGGACCCTTGACTGCGTCACCCTGCCCGTGGGGTGCCCGCGGTGACCTGGGCGATTCTAGCTGCGATGGCGGGGCTTCTCACGCTCGCCGTACTCGTCGCGCTTCACCGGCGCTCCGAGATTCGAACCATGGCCAAGACGCTGGAGCGCCGCGATATCGCAGAACAGCAGGGAGCCGCCAAGGCCGAGCTTCAGCACCCGGTCATCGATCTCTCTCGCTGTCTCGGATGCGGGACCTGCGTGGCCGCCTGCCCCGAAGAGGGCGTGCTGGAAATGGTCCACGGCCAGGCAG
>JBLIHL010000381.1:0-6240 GCA_047635895.1 Paracoccaceae bacterium
CCTTCGAGGGGGTCGAGCCGCCCGCCCGCGCCACGGTCGAGGTCAGCCGCCTCCCGAAGGACGTCCGAGTCGAGATCGACTGCATCGCCCTGGTTTGAGGCCCCTGGGGGGGGCGAGCGGCGCGGTCGCTCGCTACCCTCTCCGGCATGAGCGTCTCCTGTGGAATCGTCGGTCTGCCCAATGTCGGCAAAAGTACCCTCTTCAATGCCCTGACCGCGGCTGGGGCCCAGGAGGGGAACTTCCCCTTCTGCACCATCGAGCCCAACGTGGCGGTGGCCGCCGTCCCGGATGTGAATCTGGACACGATCCACCGTTTTATCCGGACGGACAAGGTCCTGCCGGCCTCGGTCAAGATCGTGGACATCGCGGGCCTGATCGCCGGCGCGTCCAAGGGCGAGGGGCTGGGCAACAAGTTCCTGTCCAACATCCGTGAGACCGACGCCATCATGCACGTGGTGCGCTGCTTCGGAGGCTCAACGGTCGTCCGTGAGGAGCCGGTCGATCCGCTCAAGGACATCGAGGTGATCGAGCTCGAGCTGGCGCTCGCCGACCTCGACACGGTCGACAAGGCGATCGATCGGGTCTCGAAGAAGGCGCGCTCCGGTGACAAGGAGAACGTCGAGATGAAGGAACTCTATGAGCGCGCCAAGGGGATGCTCGAGAACGGCGACCTCTTGCGGGCCATGCCCTGGAGCGAGCGCGAAGCCATGCTGCTCAAGCCGCTCTGCCTGATGACGACCAAGCGCATGCTCTACGTCGCGAACGTGACCGACGATGATCTCGACGGCAGTTCTGACTACGCCCAGGCGGTGGCCAAGCGCGCCGCCGACACCGGTTCCGAGTGGATCGCGATCTGCGGGGACATCGAGTCCGAGCTTCGCAACATGGAAGACGAGGAGCGCGACGCGTTCATGGAAGACCTCGGGATCACCGAGCTCGGCCTGAGCCGCCTGATTCAGGCGACGTATAAGGTCCTCGGACTGCAGACCTACTACACGGCGGGCGAAAAGGAAATCCGCGCCTGGACGGTCCACGAAGGATTCAAGGCGCCCCAGGCCGCGGGCGTGATCCACACGGACTTCGAGAAGGCCTTCATCCGCGCCGAAGTCTATTCGGTGCCAGATCTGGTGGAGTACGAGTCGGAGGCGGCGATCCGCGCCGCGGGCAAGCTCCGGACCGAGGGCCGCGACTACGTGATGCGTCCCGGGGATGTGTGTCACTTCCTGATCGGGAAGTGATCACGCCAGCCCAGCAAGTTGAGACTGCAAGTTGAGACTGCAGGCTGATACTCGCTGGCTGTTCCAACTGGCTGGCCGAGCTACGAAAAGGGGCCCCGTCGCAGCAAGCTGCGACGGGGCCCCTTTTACGATGGGATCACGCGCCGAAGGTGATCCTCACCCCGTCGGTGAAGTTGGACGTCGGGATGCCGATGATCGAGTCGCGGTGCCAGGCCTGGAACGACCAGGAGTTACCGATCATGGCCGGAACCGATCCGGTCGGCTGGGGGATCGCAGTGACGTCGATCGTGAGGCTGAAGCTATTCGTAGCGCCCGTGTCCTGGATCTGACCCGGGCCCACGTAGCGGCCGATGGCGCCGCTCAGGCACAGGTTGCCGGCGCTGCCCGCTGGGTTCGCCGTGAAGCCGCGCTGACGGCTCGCCAGGAAGAAGCCGAAGGCGTTCATCGGAAGCTGGCTTGCCACCAGGGTGACGTCGTTTGCGGCCAGGCTCGTCGAGCCGACAGCGTCAATTCGCCCGGTCCCGCCGGTTGAGTTGATGGTCACCGGGTCGCAGAACACGGCTCCGATGTTCGTGGTGAGCTCGAAGGCTCCCATGTCGACGGGTGCGCCGGCTCCGGTGTTCGCGGTGCCTGCTTCATCGAACGTGCGGCGTGCCCCGTCGAAGTCGGCCGGGAAGCCGGCGAGAAGCGCGTTGCCGTTGCCCGCGTCCACGGCGGGTGAGGGAAGCGCGAGGCGGAAGTCGCCTCCGCCCAAGTTCACGAAGCTTGGGTCCGTGGCGAGGTTACCGGTGCCGCCGGTGAAGCCGCCCTCGACGATCGAGTAGTTGACGTTCGCCGCGCCGTTGACCTGGTTGGCCGCGCTCTGCGCGCCGCCCGGGCCTTCGTTGTCCCAGAGGATGCAGTTGCTCGCGTTGACCGTTGCGCCCTGGGCGCGGATGCCACCCTGGTTCTGGTTGGTCGAAGAGTTCCCAACGATCGTGCAGTTCACGATGCGGGTCGAGCCGCCGGAGCCGACCCAGAAGGCACCGCCGCCGGAGCTGCCCGTGGCGGTGTTACCGACAAAGACGCTGTTCATGACCGTGGCGTTCGACGTTGAGAAGATCTCAAGGGCGCCAGCACGGGAGGCACGGTTGCCCTCGAAGTAGCAGCCGTCGAAGACGATCGGTCCACCGCCCGCGATGTCGAACGCGCCGCCAAAGGCGCCGCCGACGTTGTCGATGAACGAGCAGCCTTCGAAGCGCGGAGCGGAGCCGTTGACGTAGCCGGCTCCGCCGCCGAAGGTGCAGCTGTTGTCGATGAACTTACAGTCGCGGATCGTCGGAGAGACGCCGCTGACGCAGAGGATGCCGCCGCCGCGGTCGGCGTTGCTGCCGCTCCCGTTCGAGTTGCCGCCCGATACCGTGAAGCCGTCGATGACGGCAGTTGAGTTGGTGCCGTTCGTGCGAATCACGTGGAAGGCGTTCTCTGCGCGGGAGCCGCCGGAGGCGTCGTCGCCCGCCAGGTCAGCGGAAAGGATGCTCTCGGCGACGCCGAAAGCCGGCCGTGCGTCGGGGGAGGACTCGCCGCCGGCGAAGCCGCCGAAGATCCGCACGTTGTTGGCCAGGCGGAACGACAGGGCGCGCATGCCGACTGCGGCCGTCACGTAGGTGCCGCCGGCCACGTAGATATCGTCGCCCGCCACGGCGACGGCGAGAGCGTCCTGGACGGCGCTCGCGCCCTGGAAAGCGTTGGTCCACGAAGTACCGTCGCCGGCACCGGAGGCCAGTCCGGCGTCCGCGTAAATGGTGTCCGCGGCGGCGGTGGAAGCGAGAAGGGAGGCTGCTGCGGCAGCGACAACGAAGCGGGCGGTCATGGGTGCTGGACGGAAATCCGTCGGGATCGTTGGATAAAAGGCAGGGGAGAGGGGCCTGCGCGCGGAGATGGCCTCTATTCAAACGGCTGGGGCGGGCCTGCGGTTCCAGAGAGCCTGGAGAATGGGGCCCGGGGCCCTCTGGGGGCCCAATCTGTTCCCACATGCGACGCCCGAGGGGGCCCGAGGGGGCCCAAGGGGGCCCAAGGGGGCCCAAGGGGGCTTAGTAGCGCTGAGGAGCGCTGAGTTGGGGGGGGGCCGCCCGCGGCTTGGGTGAAGCCGCAGCGTCCCAGCCCAGCGCGAGCGGATAGTCATCCACGCCCTCTTTGGGGACGCGGATCTCGACGTCGATGGGGTGGACCGATGGCCCCATCGAGCTCTCCGGCCGAGCCGATCATGGCCCCCTCGTCTAATTCTGGGCAAGTACGCGCGTCATTGTGCGTAGCTTTGATGCTTGAACCCGTCGGAGGAGCGCGGGCCGCGTCCGCTGGGGTAGAACCAACGCGGCTCCAGCGAGTGCCGAGCCGATGCCACGGCCGTTCCTATCACAGCATCACAGTCTTTCTACCCCAAGCCGATGAAGGGATACACAAGCCCATGGTTGCCATCGCCACGGCTCCCTTGGAGGTCACTTAGATCCTCCTTGGGTGGGCTGTTGGTGTGCCTGGCGTTGACCGCATGTGCTGAGCCAGAGGTCACCTACTACCAGGGCTATGTCGAAGGCGAGTATGTCTACCTGGCAGCGCCGATCGGGGGCAAGCTCGAGGAGCTCATCGCGGCGCGTGGGAAGGCGGTGAGCGCGGGGGAGATTCTCTTTCGCCTGGATCCAAATCCAGAGGCGCTGAAGGCCTCCGAAACGGCGCAGCGCCTTGCGCAGGCTCAATCGAAGCTGGCGGACATCAGGAAGGGAGGTCGGCCATCGGAGATTGCGGCGCTTGACGCACGGCTGGCGAGCGCCAGGTCCGCGCACGAGCAGGCCGTACATGACTACAACCGACGGAAGAAGCTGCGGGACGAGGGGCGCGTCGACGCGGTTTCCGACTCCGAGCTCGACCGCTTCCGAACGGCGCGCGACGTGCGTGCGGCTGACATGTCGATGCTGGAGGCTGAGCTGGAAACGGCGCAGCTCGGTGGCCGCCCGGATGCCGTGGCCGCTGCCGAAAAAGAGGTCAGTGCGCTCGGCATTGTCGCCCAGGAAATCGACTGGCAGGTCGAGCAAAAGAGCGGCGTCGCCCCCGCGGATGGGGTGGTCCAGGACACGTTCTACCGCGTCGGCGAATTTGTGGTGGCCGGTCGACCGGTGGTTTCGATGCTGCCCCCGGCCAACATCAAGGCGCGCTTCTTCATCCCTGAACCGCTCCTGCCGACGATTGCGATCGGAGACACCGTTCAGCTCCAACTGGACGGCCTCGCACCGCGCGTTCCGGCTCGGATCACCTACATCTCGGCCACTGCGGAGTACACGCCGCCCGTGATCTACTCCAAGACGAATCGTGCCAAGCTCGTCTTCATGGTGGAGGTCGTCCCTGACACTCCCATGGTGGAGAGCCTGCGCCCCGGACAGCCGCTTGAGGTTTTTCTCGATTGACCGACGCGACACTTCCCCCTGCTGGCCCGAGCATCGATGTGCAAGGCATCACGAAGTCCTTTGGTGACAAAACCGTCGTCCATGGGATCTCTATGCGCGTTCAGCCAGGTGAGATCTACGGCTTCCTCGGGCCCAACGGTTCGGGGAAGACGACGTTCTTGCGCATGCTGTGCGGCCTCCTGAAGCCTGACGAGGGCTCGGGTACCTGCCTCGGCTTCGACATTCTGCGGCAGCCACGGGAGATCAAGCGACGCGTTGGCTACATGACCCAGCGGTTCAGCTACTACGAGGACCTCAGTATCGCGGAGAACCTCGACTTTGTGGCTCGCATGTACGGGATCCCGAACCGGCGAAAAACGGTGGATGAGGCGCTGGAGCGGCTGAACCTGGCAGGCCGCCGGAAGCAGCTGGCCGGCCAGCTCTCGGGCGGTTGGAAGCAGCGACTGGCGCTGGCTGCGTGCATGCTGCATCGGCCGCAGCTCCTGCTTCTCGACGAACCTACGGCGGGCGTCGACCCGAGCGCGCGTCGAGAGTTCTGGGAGGAGATCCACGGGCTCGCAGCCGACGGCCTGACGGTCATGATCACGACGCACTACATGGACGAGGCAGAGCGTTGTCACCGCCTGGCGTACATCGCAGCGGGGCGTCTGATGGCGGAGGGCACGGTGGACGAGGTCGTCGCGGGCGCACGCCTCGTAACCTATGAGATTTCGGGTGGCAATCAGCCGGAGCTGGCGGCGAAGCTGCGGGCGTCCTCCGCGATCACCCAGGCGGTCGCGTTCGGCAAGAGCCTGCACGTGAGCGGCACGGACGACGCTCAGATCCGAGCGGTCCTTGGCCAGCTCCTCGGAGCAGAGCATCGGTGGAAGCCCATTCCGTCCGTGCTAGAGGACGTCTTCATCGATCTCATGCGTCGTGCGGAGCAGCAGGAGCACAGGCCGTGACGAGGTTCTCCCTTGCGCGCTTCACCGCCGTCGCCTCGAAGGAGCTTCTCCAGATGCGCCGAGACAGGCTGACGTTTGCGATGGTGCTCGGCATCCCGCTGATGCAGCTCATTCTATTCGGCTTCGCGATCAACTCGGATCCACGCCATCTTCCGACGGCGCTCTTGATCCAGGATCACAGCCCAATCTCCCGCGGCCTCACGCGGGCGATGAAGAACAGCACGTACTTCGACGTGACCGAGGTGATCTCGTCGGAGGCGCAGGGTCAAGAGCTGCTCCAGCGCGGGGCCGTGCAGTTCCTGGTCCAGATCCCCGTCGGCTTCTCACGGAGCCTTCTGCGCGGAGATCAGCCGCAGCTCCTCGTGCTGGCGGACGCGACGGACCCGGCCGCGACGAGCAACGCGCTAGGATCGGTCCAACGGCTCTTGGACGGCGTGCTCGCGCGCGAGCTCTTCGGCCCCAACGAATGGCTGAGGAGTGCTCCTCCGGCGGTTGAACTGGTCATCCACGCGGCGTACAACCCGGAGCGAATCAGCCAGTACAACATCGTTCCCGGCCTGATGGGAGTCGTGCTGACCATGACGCTGGTCATCATTACGGCGCTGGCGATCACGCGGGAGA
>JBLIHL010000382.1:0-6235 GCA_047635895.1 Paracoccaceae bacterium
TTCCGACGACCTCGACGAGCTCGTCCTCGAGGATCCCGACGACGTCGCGCCGGCTGCTTCCATGCCCCGCAAGGCTCCGGCCTCCCCGGCGGCGGCGCCTGCGCAGCGTCGTCCTGCGGCTGCGGCCGCGGCTGCCCCGGCGCCTGCGCCACAGGCGGAGGGGCTTGGGAATACCCATATCCTTCCACAGGAGGACGGCCTCGAGATCACAGCGGAAGACATCGCTCGATCCGCTAAGTCTTCGAAGCTTGGCCCCATCCTGCTGGTCGGGCTCGCTGCCGTCGGCGGCGGTGCCTGGTGGTGGGTCGGTCAGCGCTCTGGCGGAGACGGTGGGGACGGGGCTAGCCGCGCGGCGGTCACGCAACCCTCCGCGAGCACGGGCAACTTCCTGACGAAGGGCTACTCCTTCGAAAAATCTGAAGGCTGGACGTCCGACTCGGACGCGCCCGCCGAGTTCACGCCCGTGCGGTCCGCGCGCCGGTCCGGCGCTCGCGGGATCCAGGCTGACCTGGCCGGAGGCGAGAGCGCGATCATCGAGTCCGATGCCGTTCGCATCGCCCTGGGCTCACGCTCGAAGCGGCCCTCATATATGGCAAGGGGCTTTGGGCGCGTCGACAGCGGGATCGAACTGCGCCTTGGCCTGCGATACTCCAGCGGTAGCGGCGACGACGCCCTCACGACGACGGTCTGGTCCGAAGCGTGCGCGACGGGGGAGGACTTCGAGGAGTTCACCTTCGCCGGCACGGCACCGTCCGGGATGACCACCGTTCAGGTCCTCGTCCGTGCCGATAGCACCGACGCTCCACCGGCCGTCGACGTCGAGTCTGAGCCAGATTCCGAAGAGTCCTTCGGGGACGTCAAGAGCGTCAGCGTCGACGACGTAGAGCTCGTCCCCGCGAGCGACGCGCCGGCCACGATCTCACTCGATACCTACGACGTCACGTCGCTCGGGGCGAACGCCGGCTCCAAGGCCTTGGCGATCACCACGCTCGACCAGTCCCTCATTTCCCTGCTGCGGGTGGCACAGGCGGGCCTCGACTCAGACTCGACAGGCCTCGGCAGCCAAACCCTGGCTCTTCAAGGGGACGGCGGCGCCGTGCAGATCACGCCTGGCGGTCCGGGGACTCTCCATCTTCGTGCGGAAGAGACGCTGGCCTCGGGCGGGATTGCCACGATGAGCGCCGCGGGCTACGCGTCACACGGATCGACCTTCGAACGCAGCGGCGTCACCGGCCTCATCCTCGGCGACGATGCCCGCATGATCGCCATTGATTTTGACGAGCCCGTTGACCTGGTGGCACGGGCCACAGGAAGCGGCGTAACGATTCGCGCCAAGGTGCCAGGCTCGGTGCCCGTGGTGCTGAAAACTAGCTTCATGGAAGAGCGCACGCGAGCGCAGCGCCTGGCCCGCCGGGCCAAGGAAGAGCGCAGCGGAGGAGACAACGGCGCGGCCTTTGCGACGTGGAACGTTCTCCTGACCGAGGTGCCCTACGAAACTCGTCTCATCGGCGAGGCGGCGACCGCGCAGACCGAAATGCTCACCGAAGGCCGCACTCAGCTGAAGGGCCTTGCGGCCGAGGTCGAGCGTGCTCGGTTCTTCGGCCTGGCCGATCTCTTCCGCGAGAAGCTCGCGCGGGCGGAAGATCTTGGACGCCGCTTCCGCGGCACCGACGTCGAAACCCAGGCGGTCGCTCTTCGCGATGTGATCCAGCTGGAGCTCGCAGCGCTGGACTCCAACTCTGAGCGCGACGAACTCCAGAGGCTCGAAGCGATCGAGACCGTCATGCGTCGGCGCGGCGCGGCGGATCTCGCGAGTCGCTTGGACGCCTATCGATCGAAGCAAGCCAGCGGCAGCGCACCTGGTGCATCGCAGAACCCCACAGGAGGCCAGTGATGGCAAAGACAGCAACCGGTATCGACGTTGGCGCACGCTCCGCCATCGCGCTCAAGGGCTCCTGGAAGGGCGGAACATTCCACGTGGTGAACGTCGCCGTCGGTGAGAACCATGTCGGTGACCTCGGCTCCGGATGGGCAGGGCTCGCGCCCACGTTCAAGCTGGGGCGCTCGCGGATCGGCATCAGTGGTCGTGAGGTCAACGTGCGGTACACGCGCGTCCCTGCCGTACCCGACTGGCAGCTGCGCAATTTGATGCGCTTCGAAGTCCAGGAGATCGGCGATCAGTCCGGCGCGGAAGTGGCCTCAGACTTCAACCTTCTGCCGCGGCCGC
This sequence comes from Paracoccaceae bacterium, assembly GCA_047635895.1. Taxonomy (GTDB): domain Bacteria; phylum Planctomycetota; class UBA1135; order UBA1135; genus Saltatorellus. The sequence goes on from JBLIHL010000382.1 coordinate 2,228, forward strand.
CGGAGATCGACGGAGAAGACGTCGTTCTGCTCGCCATGAGCCGCGAGACGCTGCTCGATGAGCACCAGGCCGGCCTCTCGGCTGCAGGTGGAACGCTCGATGCGTTTTCGCCCGCCTCGATCGCTCTCTACAACGCGTTCGTTCGCTACGGCGTCGTCCAGGACGACACGGTCCTGGTGGCGAACGTGGGCCACGAAACGACAGATGTGGTCCTCGTGCGCGGGGCTGATCTGCTCTTCGCGCGAAACCTGACGGGCGGCTCGAAGCTCTTCGACGAGGCGCTCATGCAGCGTCTCGGCATGGGGGCGTCCGAGGCCGAATCCGTCAAGATCGAGCACGTCGATCTGACCCCAGGCGCCCGTCCGCGCACGCCTGAGGCCGAGAAGGCCACGCGTGCTGTGATGGGGGCCGCTGGCCAGCTCACGTCGCTCCTGCAGAGCGCCGTGATGTTCTGCAAGACCCAGGTCAAGCTCTCAGGTCTCAAGATCGATCGCGTGCTGATCTGCGGCGGAGGCGCGGCGCTGCCGGGTCTGCCGGAGTACCTGTCCGCGGGGATGGGCGTGCCCGTGCACCTGTTCGATGCGTTCCACGTCGTCGACACCTCCGCGCTCTCCGCGGAGGAGAGCGACCTGCTCGAGGCCCACGAGCTTGAGGCCGTGGTCGCGCTCGGTCTTGCGACGATGGCGTCGGATAGCGCTGCTTACTCGCTGGAGATCGTGCCGGGCGGCATCGCGAAGAAGCGCGAGTTCTTCGGGGGGACGCTCTGGTTGATCGCCGCGGGCGTGATCGGCCTCGGCTTCCTCGGCTACAGCGTGAAGCACCTGGCGGCGAAGCTCGACAAGGTGGACGGCGTCAGCCGCGGCTTGGCGAGCAAAGTCAAGCGTGCCCGAGCGATCCACGACAACACTGAGGATCTCGTGGCCGCGAACGAGGAGCTCGCGGCGCGTACCCTCAAGCTGCAGGGCATCGCGGGTTCGGGTGAACAAATCGCTCGCGCACTCGCTTTCTTCGACGAAGGCCTGCCCCGTGACTTCTGGATCACGCGCATCGAAAGCTCGTTCGAATCGGACGAAGAACTCGGCGTTGAGCGTCGGGAAGAGCGCCCGATCCTGGTCGTTCGCGGAAGCCTTCGCGAAGGCGTCGAGTCGCCGACCACTCAGTTCCAAACCATGGTCAGTCAGCTCCAGGAGAAGATGCCGCAGGCCACTCTGAACCCGGGCATTGGCCGGCAAGCCTTCAGCATTGACATGACGCTTTTTGCGCCCGTCGAAGAGACGAACGACGAAAACACCACCGAGGGAGACGCCTGATGGACGCGAGCGAAGTCTGGCAAGAGAACAAGAAGTTCATCATCACGGTGGGCTCAGGCCTGATTGTGTACCTCATCGGATCGATGGTGATCGACAGCATGTACGCCGGCGATATTCGTCGGATCCAGGGCTCCACGCGGAAGGCGCAGGCTGAGCTGAGCAGCGAGATGTTCAGCGCGGTGGACCTCGCCGATGCCGAAGGTGAGAACGAGGCGCTGCAGAAGCTGTATGACACGGCTCGATCGGCGGCCGAGTTTTATCCGCGGCCTGAGTTCATGCTCGACGGGGCTTCATCGAATTCGCCGCAGGCGGCTCATCAGACCGCCCAGGCCCTCGTGCTGGATCGCGTAGGGAACCTTGCGAGTCGCAAGCGAGCCTTCCTGCCGGACGACCTCGACCTCGAGATCCTGAAGACGCGCAACGTGGACGCGATCGAGCGGCACCTACACGCACTCGACATGCTGGAGCGAGCGATCGTGCTTGCCCTTGAGTCTGGCGTGCGCCAGGTCCGTTCCGTCGAGATCAAACTGGACCCGGCCTTCCAGCGCGGACGCGGCCTCGGCGCCATCGAGCGCACCGAGGTCAGCATTGACTGCGAGGCTCCAGCGATGGCCATCACGCGCTGGCTGGCGCTCGCGGAGACGCCCCTCGTGTCGGAGTCGCCCGAGAACGCCTCGGTCGCGGCCATTCGCGCCCAGGCGCTGCCGATCAGCGCGATCGACATCAAGAGCATTCAGTCCAAGAAGAACGACAACGTGCGCGCTCGGGTGACCTTTAACGTGGTCCGCATCCACGAGATCGAATCAGCTGACGAGGACGACGAATGAGTCTGGGTCATCCAACGAATTCCTGCCGCAACCGCGGCTCCCTCTCCGAATTGACCGTCAACCGCGAGCTCATCTGTGCGTAAGGAACCCATCGTTTTCCTCGTCTTCGCCGCCTTCATCGGCTGGAAGTTCAGCGGCATGCTCAGCGACCAGGACCGGCCTTCGCGGAATAAGACCACGCGCAAGGAATATGTCAACGCAGACCTACCGGACGTGGGGTTAGCGCTGGCTGATACCTCGCGCGCCACCGACTTTGAGCGCGACCTCTTCGCGCCGCCGTCAGCGACCTCGCCGCTCGCGAAGCTGCCCGTGTCACTGCCGCCGTTCGAGCCGCTGTCGGCGCTCGCTGCGCCGACAGGTTGGGGCCCCGCGCCTCGGTATTACGGCCGCTTCCTGCGAGAGCCCGTTCGGCCGGAGAACGCCAGCGACGAGCCGGGACTCTTTGCCCTCGGCGACGCGAACGACGTCGATGCCGACGTAGAGGGAAGCGCTGAGATTCTCAGCCTCGAGGAGCTTCCGGACGATCCGGACGCCCGCGCCGCTCGGATCGCAGGCTTCAAGAGTCAGTTCGACTGGATCTACACCAACAAGTTCCGCTTCGGCCGGATCCTTAATGAGGATCGCTACACGCTCGATGCCGCGAACGACCCTGAGATCGAGTTCCTTGAGCTGGATCCCGCGACCGGCGCGCCGATGTTCGGCGCCAGCGTCCCGTATCCCGCCGACCGCTACGATGAGTTCGGACTCGTCGACAGCCCCTTGACCGTGGTCGAGGTCGGCTTTGCCAAGTTCGGGGACCCGCTCCTCGAGACTCGCATGGACGCCGCGCTGGCGTTCGCCGAGCGCTGTCTGCTCCTCAGGAACGAGACGCCCCGCGCGCTAGAGGTGGCGGCCGAGTTGTTCCGTCGCGCTGAGTCGGTCAACACCCAGGACAGCGCGCGTCCGCGCCTTGGTCTTGCACGGACCATGGAGCTGGGCTTTCTGCTCCAAGAGGCGTTCACCGTCTACGAGGAGCTGCTGGCAGAGGGTCATGGGGCCAACCCCGTGGTTCACGCGCGTCTCGGTACGCTCTACTCGATCCTTCGTATGGACGGCGCCGCCCGTGCGAGCCTCGAAGAGGCGCTTCGGATCGGCCGCACCAACTGGGAGGCTCGCCTACGCTTTGGTGAGTTCCTGAGTGCGAATGGTCACTACGAGGAAGCTCTTGAGCACCTTCGCGAAGCCGTTCTGCGTGAGCCCAAGGCTCCCGAAGACAAGCCCTGGCGAGTCGAGATCCGTATCGCGAACGCCAGCGCGCTTCTGGCGGCCGGCCGTGCGGATGAGGCCTTCGATGCCTTCGCAACGGCGGTGTCGGCGGACCAGGCAGACGAGGTCGGTCGCAAGGCCGAAGCCGAGGCGGGCCAGCTCTCCGCTGCTCGTCTCTCGGGCAAGGCTGCGGCCAAGGAATTCCTGGCCTCTGCTGAGGCCGGCGCGGCCGACGGTAGCTTTGACGTGTTGCTCGCCCAGGGACTTCTGGCGATGGACCAGGGCCGCTGGGATGAGTCAGCCCAGGCGCTCGCGCTCGCCGCGAACTCGGATCCGTTCCGCGCCTTCGAGGCGATGCGGGCCCAGAGCCGCCTGGCGGAGATCACAGGGAATCCCGAGGACGCCGCGACCTTTGCCAATGACGCTCTGGCCGCGTTCCCATCGGATCCCTGGACGCTGTTCCAGCTCGGCCGCCTTAGCGAGGCCGACGGGGATGACGGTCAGGCTCGCAGCGCCTATCGGGCTGCGCTCGATCTCGAGCTCGACTTCGCACCTGCGCTCGAGCGCATGGCCGCGCTGATGCACGAGGCCGGCGAGCACGAGAGCGCGGAGCGCTACTACGATCG
>JBLIHL010000383.1:0-6232 GCA_047635895.1 Paracoccaceae bacterium
TGACCGGGCGCAGCCCCGCGTCCTCGGGCGCGCTCGGGAACGGAGCCCTCTACAGCGGCAAGACGCAGCTGATCCCCGAGCGACAAGCCGGAGCCCAGAGCCTCCCGGAGGCCTTCCGTCGCGGAGGCTACCGGACGGTCTGCATCGGCAAGATTTCGCACACGCCGGACGGTCGCGTATACGGCTACGACGGGAAGGGCGACGGTCGCCACGAGCTCCCCCACGCCTGGGACGAACTGGCCACGCCCTTCGGACCTTGGAAACGAGGCTGGGGCGCCTTCTTCGCCTACGAGGGCGGAGCCCACCGGGAAGACGGTGAAGGGCACAGTGACCTGATGCAGTTCACGGCCGAGAAGGACACTGATCTACCGGACGGCCTGATGGCGAGGGCCGCCGCAGACAAGCTGAAGGAGCTCAAGGACGCCAACGCGCCGTTCTTCCTCGGCGTCGGTTTTTTCAAGCCGCATCTCCCCTTCGTGGCTACGCGCGGCGACTGGGAAGCGATGTCCGAGGTCGACGTCGAGGCACCCGATGCCCTCACCGAGTTCTCGGTCCCGTCCGCGCACGCGAGCGGAGAGTTCAAGCGCTACGCCTCGGAGATATTCGCCGGGCCCGAGCCGCGCCTCCCGCTCACCGATGCCGAAGCGATCACCGCGCGCCGGGCGTACCTTGCCTGTATTCGCTACGTCGATCGCCAGGTCGGCGTCGTCCTTGACGCGCTGGAAAGTGAGGGCCTTGCGGACTCAACCATCGTCGTCCTTTGGGGCGACCACGGCTGGCACCTCGGCGAGTCAGGCGTCTGGGGTAAGCACACGGTCCTCGATCGCTCCCTCCGCAGCGTGCTCGTGATTCGTGCGCCAGGCGTCACGAAGAAAGGCACCGTCACGCGGTCGCTGGCTGCAACCATAGACCTCGCGCCCACGCTTCTGGCACTGACCGGCCAGGCGGATCGCGCCATGGCCAGTCCGCTGGACGGACTCGATCTCACGGCGGTGCTGCAGGACCCTTCCCGCGCACCGCGCGAGTCCGTTTCCGCGTACTACGGCCGCCTGGGCACCCTGCGAACTGATCGCTATCGGCTGATCGCTCGCCGCGGAAAGGACGGCTGGACGGAGCCCCGGGTCTTCGACTGCGCGACGTCCCAGGATCCGGCCCAAGCCACGGAGACCACCGACCCCAAGATCATCCAGGACCTGGTACTACGCCTGCGTCACTGAGCTTTCCGAGCGGCGTTGGTGCACAACGCCAATTGGATCAACAAGCCCCCTCCGTTGACGATTTCAGCGAGCGACGGCCAGTGAGCGGGGCCTGCCCGAGACTAGCAGTCGGTTCAAGATCTTGCAGCCGATGGCCACCTCGGTCTTCTGTGCAGCTAGACCCCGGGCGTGGAGCCGGGGCCGCCAGCCCCCCCCCTTGGTACATCAGTGGATATTCCCTCGGATGCGGGCGAAGCCGACGGCCGGCTCGCCGCATTCGAGAGTTCCGTCCGACCCACAAGGCGAGAGGCGAGTGAATGGCCTTCGCCCCACAACTTCGCTATCAGTCGCCTGGGATACGCGCCTCGAAGGCTTCCATGTCGAAGGCCACCGTGAACTCCTGAGTCGCGTCCCGATCGTTCACCAGCACTCTGGCCAGGGGGTCCCCCGAGAAGGGGAGCTCGGCGATCGGAGAGCCGTCGTGGTGGATCAGGCCACGCACCAGGTATGCACCTTCTCCCGAGACATAGCCGACGAATCCAATGCCTTCTAAGCGGACAAGCTCGACTTCCTCAAGGGTGTCGGCCGCCTTGAGGTGCACGGCGAGCCGAGCGCCGCGCGGCAGTTCCGTGCTCTGGTTGGGGCGCACGATGATGCTTGGGCCGCGCGGTAGAATCACTGTCTGCTCGCCGGACCTCAGCTCCACCGGGACCGTCCGGAACCCTGGCGCGCCGACGACCCCCACGAGAGACGCCTCGGTCTGTCGCCAGACGAGCATGCCCGATGCGTAGGAGTCGACCTCGAAGGACGGCGCTGCCGAGCCGAAGCTGGCCGCCTTGATCGCGTTCCCATCCTCGTCGACCACCCTCAATACGATCTCGTTCAGTGCTGTGTTGAGCACGATCGGATTCAAGCGCTTGGCTTGCTGCTCCGAGTCGGAGCCAGGCAAGAATCCGGGGATACTCATCACCAGTTTGTTGCGCTGCGTGCGGATCTCAAGATCGCCCGGCACCGCGGGAAGCCTATCCTCCCTGAAACGCCCGTTCCGAGCGAAGTAGATCCTCCTGGGGTTGTTCCGTTCCTCACTGGCCTCTCCCGTCCTGAAGGTCAGATAGTACCCCTGGGGCGAGTCCCCATCAGCGGTCTTGAGCTGCCCCTCGAGCGAGCCGCCGGGCCGAAAGGTGACGACGGCGTCCTGCTGCCCGATGAAGACATCCATGGCGGTGTCGGGCTGGCCCTCCGCGTAACACCAGAGCTCCATGAACCCACCGTCCACGGCGTCCGCGTCTGGAGGGGTTCCGAGAAAGGCGAAGGCACTCCCATCGAAGAAAACATCCACATCCCTGAGAGCGCGAAAGGACTTGGGTCCCTGGGGAGTCCTGATGACAAGCCGAGCACCCCGGAGCGGGACCTCGGCCCCGAGGGTGTCTACAGCGCGCCCCGAAAGCCATGGGGTTTTATGGACGAAGGGCGTCGAACCGACGTCGTTCTCGCCGTTCTGGAGTTGTTCGGGCGGGCTGGTCTCGGAGGCGTGCTTGTCAAAACGGCCGGCACCCTTGAAGGACAACTCCAACTTGCGGTCGTCGAGCTTGGCCCACTTCTGAACGAGGGGCTTGGCAACGGGAATCAGGAAGCGCCCTTCACCATCCGTCGTGATCGTCTGGATCGAATGCTCCATCGAGCGCCCCCTAAATATAGCGATCCGCGCCCTCATCGAACGCTGCGCGTGCACGCTGCCATCCTCTGCCCGAGCAATGCCCACGATCGAAGGAGGGGCCTCGAGAGGCCTGAGAACCAACGCCGCGCTCGCCCCCTGGCGATCGAGCGCCGCCGCGAATCCGAACGTCGACTCCATTGGGTCCGCATCCGGAGCTTCCGCCAGGAAATCCAGCCCGAGCCCGATGAAGGGCACCGTCGCGATCCCGTCGGCGACATCGATATCCATCATCCCGAGCGGTGAGAGCTTGGCCGCCTCACTCAGCTCGGCGGTGCTGCGGTCGGTGCCGCGGGCGGGGTCGGAAACGAGACGAACCCTCGCAACCGTGCGATTCAACGCACCCTCCCCGTCCAGGACCTTGAGCGCAATCGAGCCCGTTGGAGGCAGAACGAGAAGGACAGGGTCGCGCGGCACGTGCGCGCGAGGAATCGTGACGTCGGCTCGCTCGCGGAGCAGGATCGCGGGTCCAACATTGAACGAGTCGAGGTCTTGATCGAACTTGAAGTCGTCCAGGACATGTCGCATAACGGCGATGCCCTCGGCGTTGGTCGTCGTCGAGGTCGCGGGATCGAAGCGCTTTCTCTTCGGACGCGAGTCGATCTTCCCGACCGGCACGCCTTCGACGGGGTTGCCCGCACCGTCGACGACCCGCACCGTGAGGTCGGCATCCGGGTAGATCCTCACATAGGCCTCACCCCCACTATCCCGGGTATCTGCGGAGGCGTTGCCGTAATGGGTGGCCGTCGAACTCTGGACACGGAAGCTGTGCCCGAAGTGAACGCTCCTTAGGTTCGCATCTGGCTGGGCGCGCTCTGCGGGCATGGGGAGCAGCGCGATTCCGTCCGCGTTCGTTGCCCACACCTCGTCGACGGGCTCGGGCGCAGCGCCGAGCCAGACACGCGCGCCCTGAACCGGCCGACGCTGCTCGTCCTCAACCAGAACCCTCAGGATCTTCCCTTCCGTCGGCGGCGGGCTCCAGAGCTCTTCTACTTCGATCGGCGCTGGCGCCTCCTTGCGCAGGGCAAGCTCAGGTTCGGGTTCCGGTTCCGGTTCCGCAAGGCCGATCCCAATCTCTGGGGCCCCGGGGATGCCCGCCATCACGGCCTCGGGCTGCAGCGCTGCTTCACCAGCATGGTTGGTCAGCGTGTAGAGCAATGCGAGTACGGCCACGAGTGCCGCCGTCAGAGTTTTCCAAGTCATCATGAATCCGCCCACATGGGTCGCCGTCTTGACCACCGCGCTCGACGCGACAGTGGCCTCTGCCAATTTGATGGATGGAATGCTCAGGAGCGGCAGGAAGGCCGCGCGCCAATCGTCGCCCTTGCGATCCAGCTTCAGCCGCAGCTGCGCGAGGGCTTCCCGATGCTGCCAGCGAAGGGTGTCGACCGGGATCCCCAGCTTCGTCGCTGCCGCTTGGATCGAGAGCCCCTCCTGATAAATCAGAAGCAGCACGGTGCTGTAGGGCGGATCCAAATTGCGCAGCTCGCCGAGTACGACGCCGAAGAGCTCATTCCGTTCGAGCAATGAGTTCGTGTCGACCGCCTCGGGCCGGGAAGCGGCGTCTTCGCGCCGCCGCAGCCGCGCCTCACGCCGATGCCAGCCCGCGGAGAGGTTGCGCAAGGTGCCCGCGAGCCAAGCCCGCGACACGCCACCTTGGACCCGACTCGCCGCGAGCCAGGCCTCTTGCACCAGGTCCTCCTCGGCGCTCACCGACCCCACGAGACTCCGCGCAAGACCACGCAGCCAGCCAAGTTCGGCCAGTAACTCCTCCGCGTTCAGTCTCGTGCCTTGATGTGCCATCCACCAAGGGTCGTCGCGGACCGATCCAGCACGAACGGAAACTGCGAGAAACATCAGCCTGGGATGTTCCGCGGGTGTGGGCGCGCCGGACTGCCCCATCATGGAGCCGAGACCCAGTAGTGCGCGAGAAGTCCACCCTGGCCCCCGAGGCGGCCGTGGTCGGCGACCAAGGCCCTGGGCATTTCTAGCAAAGCCGCCGAGCACGATCGAGTTGGATTGACGGGCGAGGCCGCTCGCGAGGTCTACGTTCACGTGGTCATCAAGCGTTGACTGGGCTGATTGGCCCAGGTCGTCACCTGGGGTCAGGGAGCAGAATGAATTCTTGCTCCCTGCCCGGACCAGGAGGCATCGCCGAAGAAGAGCCTCCGGCCAAGGCAGTCTTCCTTATCTTCAGGGCGTCAGCTCACCCTTGGGAACCACCGTGGCCGCGTGGAGCGAGAAGCCGCTCGAGCTCTCCACCAGAAGTGGCGAGACGCGCTGGCCTGACCAGGCGGAGGATTGATGAGCCCGGGCCAAGTCGGGGTCGCGGAGACGCCGGAGCGGTAGGCCTGTGCGTGGGCCGAATGGGACGAGTGACTTGACCGACGCTGACTTCAGGCCGGGGAAGAACGCACCGTCACGCGCATCGCCGAAGTCGAGCAGCGGCTGTTCGTGCTCGGAAGAGTCGAGGCTCCCGTCTGTGCCCTCTTCTCCGGGACGCGGCGGTAGGCCGAGCTGCAGCGGGTTCAGGCCAGATCGCTCCAGCACACGGCGGATGCGAGCGATCACGTCACGGTGGACGCGGGCGACCTCGCCCGAGTCGAGGATGCCTGCGGGCATGAAGACGGGACGGTAAAAAGTGCCGCGCGTGACGTAGACCCCGTCGAGATAGAGGGAGTGCTGGTGAACATTGAGCTCGAGGGCCGACCCAAATCGATGGGCCTTGTTGACCGCTCCTGGGTGAAATTGAACCTGGCCTGTGGAGAGGCCAGAGGAGGGGTTCTCAGTTTCTCCGGCAGCTTGCGGCTCATCTTCCGCCCCATCTTCCGTCTCATCCTCATCCTCTTCCAGGTCGAGCGCAGCCTTCGCCCGGCGGGCGTAGGACGCTGAGAGTGCGGCGCGTCTCGCGGGCGCAGGGATCGCCTGTGTCCGTCGATGGCTGGTGGCGCGTTCCCCCCGGAAGGCAGACCTGGGTCAGGCCGTGGCGGGCTCCATCGGGTCGGGCCCCATGACCTCGCGAACCAGGGCCCTAAATTCGCGGGCGCCGATGTCGATCGATGCCGCCATCCGGCGGAGGAGCTTGATCTCCTTGGAGGAGAGCACGCCGTCTGCGAGGGCGAGCTCGATGAGGTCCACGAGTTCCTCGCGCCCGGCGGGCTCGTGGGTCGTGTCCTCCGGGTCCGCAGTCTCGATCATGTGCTCAAGCGCGTCCTGGTCGATGCCCGCGGCGTCGGCCCATTGGTCGAGGACCCTGCGCTCTCGCCTGGAGAGGTCTCCGTCGCCCATGGCGACATGGACCAGCGCCTCGAGGGCGGCCCGG
>JBLIHL010000384.1:0-6229 GCA_047635895.1 Paracoccaceae bacterium
GTCGGGTCTTCGGTGGGGGCCGTGGCTGCCACCTTGACGTCGCCTGCGACGGCGGCCAGGAGGCCAGGCCTCCTCGAAGCGGCGTTGGTGCACGATTCCCCACTCCTGAGGCCCTTCAGGGTAGTTGGCGTGCCGGATTTGGCTCCGTGGGGCACCCTTAGCGTATGAAGTCGCGCGTTCATCCGAAGTACAAGACTCGCTACCGTGTGACCAACTGGCGGGACTACGAGCGTGGGCTCGTGCAGCGCGGGGACGTCACCATCTGGCTGTCACCGGAGGCTCTCGATATGTGGAAGGCCAAGCCCAGCGGACGTCGAGGCGCGCAGCCAAAGTTCTCGGACCTGGCGATTGAGACCGCGTTGACCATGAGGCTCGTCTTCCACTTGCCACTGCGCCAGATCGAGGGTTTCCTCCGATCGCTCTTCAAGCTGATGGACGTTGCGCTCGAAGTCCCCGACCACACGACACTTTCACGCCGCAGCGCGAATCTGAAGGTGTTGCTGGTCAGTCGTACGAGTAGCGGACCCATCGATCTGATCATCGACAGCAGCGGCCTCGCGATTGTCGGCGAGGGGGAGTGGGCAGTGGCTAAACATGGTGGGAACGGGCGCCGTGGCTGGAAGAAGCTGCATCTTGGCGTCGATGCGACGGGTGAGATCGTCGCGCAAGTCCTCACGAACAGCAACGTCGACGACGGTACCGCTGGCGTCGGTATCATCAAGAACGTGAGCCGGCCCATTCGTACAGTCACAGCCGACGCTGCATACGACACCAAGCCGATCTACGATGCTGCCAAAGGCATGGGCGCAGAGGTCGTCGTACCGCCCTCCAGTATCGCGAGCACTTCAACACGACGCCGAAGGTCCAAGGCGCGCAACCGAACCGTCATGCGGGTCAAGGAGGTCGGACGGCGGCAGTGGAAGAAGGAGACGGGGTACCATCGTCAAGGCCGGGTCGAGAATACGTTCTTCCGCTACAAGACGGTCATCGGCGACCGTCTTCGAGCGCGCACGTTGTCCGCGCTGGAAACGGAGGCGGCAGTCGCGTGCAACGTGCTGAATCGAATGCGCGCGCTCGGCTGGCTGGTGTCTGAGAAAGTCGCTCGTTGACCGCGATGGGGATGGGGGACCTGGATGACCGGTCAACCTCTATGCAACAACGCCACAGCGTGAGCCGGCGGGATGCGATCACTCGGGCACGCAATCGACGCGCTGGGGACCGGCAATGTGCTCTCCGGCGACCAGGTAGACGAAGTAGGTTCCCCGGCCGAAGGGGCCCGCAACCTCGTTCAAGTCGAGGGCGAAGGCGACGTCGACCTCGTCCCCAGCTCTGAGCTCGCCCCCGGTCGAGTAGGGAACCCTGACCTCGTGAAGGCGCGGCGGCATTCGGCCGACTTCGGTGACAAGGATGGAGACTGGCACGATGGCCTGGGGCAAATCGGCCTCGAGAATCGGTGGTTCGGGCTCTTGCTCGGCGAAGCTCTTCGGATCCACGAGCATGCTGGCTCCCAGGGGGAAGCGGGCCGTACCGCGGAATTCGATGGGGCCGCCCTTGATCGAGATCTTGGAGTCCATGGAGAAGGCCGCCCCCGGTCCCGAGAGCACCGGTGTCTCGGCTCCGCGTGTGAAGGCACGCGAACCGTCGGGCTCGGAGTTGGCCCGGCGAGCGTCAGCTTCCAGCTCGACGGCCACGTCGGCGGGGAAGCCGGGGGGCGTGTTCGTGGATTTGGGGTCCACGAGGGTCGCCACCACCATGTTCGATGTGCGCTCGAGCTCGATGACTCGAATCGCATAGCGACCGGGGGACCATGCCACAGCTTCAATGGCGCGCGCGTCGATCCATGCTTGCTCGATGAAGTCGGGGGCGACGGGGGGGGGAGGTGGCTCCCCGGGCGGCGATGGCTTTGGATCTGGTGTGGTACCAAAGTCCTTGGGCAGGGGGGCGGAGCGGCCGGTCGCCGGGCCGACGTTTTCGGTCTTGCTCGTATCGGGCGGGAAGGCGCCCGTGCAGCGGGCACTCCCCGTGGCAAGATCGACCACCAGGAAGCCGGTGTTGCGCTCCGGCGCCACGTACTTCTCGCGGGCAAGGCTGTCCCCGGAGACGAGCTGCAGCGGAAGGGTCGCCTGCACAGACAGGTCCGTCTTCTTCGGACCGCCCAGGAACAGGCTGCCGGGCCCAATCGCCAGGATCGCAGAGGCCAGGGGCTCGGGCAGCTGGTCGGGCTGCTCGTAGTAGACATCGTCAGTGAGGCCTTCCAGCCCTCGGACGACGGGGTGAGTTTCTTCCATGCCGCTCGTGCGTAGTGAATCGGTGGGTTGCTGTGGACCTTGGCTCCGGGAGGGCTCTTGGACGGTGCAGCCCGTGGCCAGGAGCAGGGTGAGGGCGCTCAGCGTGATTTGGGATCGGAGGGTCAACTCTTGAACGTCGAGAGGTCCCGGGCTTTGAGCTGCAGGGCACAGTGCACACAGAACTCGCGTTTTCCGGCGTTGCCTATGCCGAACATGATGCAAGTGCCACCCGAGTAGCGACCGGAGCCCCTGCCGTGCGCATCGAGCTCGTGTTCCTTCGTCGGGTCGAGCTGGGGAGACTCCGCTGCATCGGCGATCCAGTTGGCCCCTATCGAGCAGTGGGTCCCGCTTCCGCCCCGCCTCTGGTACATGTGGGGGTGATCCGGAATGCCCTCGCCGGGAATCCCCTTGGTGGGGGTCTGCGAGAAGAGGTGTCCGATCTCGTGGTTGATCACATCGTTCAGTTCGGCCGCGTTCATGCCAAGGATCACGACGGAGTGAAAGGGGTCGTCGGCCCAACCCAGGTAGGTTCCGTGGGCAGCACTGAAGCGGACCTTGACGTCGATGTAGTTGGTCCCATCCACCTTGGCTGCCTTCGAAGCTCCCCCACAGACACAACCGGGCTTGCAGTTCCCCGAAGGGCGCTTGACGATGACCTGCCGATTGAAGCCGCGTCCAGAATCAATGCGACAGTCTTTCGACTCCAGCAAGCCCTCGTGGGCGAGCTTCCAGGTGCTCGCCGTCGCATCCCAGGCGTACTGCTTCCAGGTGCCCGCGACGACGAGCTTGGTGCCGGACTTCAGGGGCGGATCGAAGATGCCGACCAGGCCCTTGCTGAAGCCGGACATGCGGGTTGTGAGCTGTATCTCCTCTGGATTGCTGCTGTTCTGGAATCGGGCAGTGCACCACTTCGTCGCGTAGCCGGACCCATTCGACTTCTCCGCGTCGAACTGCCAGTTGCACAGAATGATGTGAGATTTCGGCTCCCGCCCGCCGCCCGGGGCCCTGTAGAGCTTGGCAAACTCCTTGATGTTGTGAGTGCCGACGCAAAGCTTGTCGTCATTGCCCGACTTGGGGTCGAACTGCCAGGAGGGCCGATAGGCGTCCTTGTGATCCGCCTTCTTGAAACGGACCTTCGTGGACTCTTCGGAGGCGAGGAAGACCTTGTCGAAGGAAGCCTTGAGCTTGGAGCGGCTTGGGAGAGCGGCTCCCGCGGGATAGCTGATCTGATACCAGTGCTTGCGCCAAACTACGAACTCATCGGACTTCTTGGCCGCCGCACTCGGATGGTCCACGTGCTCGGACAGGGCCGCCATGGCCCGGAACGTGTTCCCACCGAACCGGCCCAGGGTGAGTGTCGCCCGGGCAACCCCTTCGGCGTCAGTCCTCGACTTGGTCGTGATCTTGGAGCGGTGGTCCTTGCCGTTGATCACCTTGGCTTCGTACTTCCCGTTTTCCTTGCCTGGCTCGAGGTCCCAGTAGACCGACACGCCCGCGACCTTGTCTTTCAGGTGGGCGGTCACCTCAACTTCGTTGCCCCAGTCCAGAGCTCCCTCTTTCTTCTGGAGGTTAACGTACTGCCGAATCGATTTGCCCGTGTTCGGCCGGACGCTGACGAGCTCGTGCGGGATCACCTTGACCTGGACCTCTTTCTTCTCGCCGCCCCCGACGGTGACCGTGACGAGCTTGTCGAAGGCATAGCCTGAGTCCTTGTGGGGCCGGGCGCTGACCTGGTACATGGTCGGCTCCAGGCTGCCGAAATCCTTGGGCTTGTCGACTTGCGCAGCGCCCTTGTCCACGCTGTGGGAGAACACGCCCTCCACGAGCACATCGTTGGAGAAGGTCTTGCCCTTGGCGCCGTCCTTGCGGACAACTGTGACAACAAGGGTCGCCTTCTTGCACTGAGCGCTTGCGCTGCCCGTCTCGGCCCCGCTGTCCTTTGACTTGGCGCCCTTGTCCGCAGCGGCCAGCTGATTGCCAGAGCTCATGCGTCGCCTCCGTCTGCGTCTTCCTCGGCGAGCGCGTGCTCCATGAGCTCGTCCATGCGGTTGCGACCGGAGCGGTCAGGCGCATTGAGGATGTCCCCCGCCCACTTGAGCTCCCTGTCGAAGTCGTGTCCGAGCGAGTACATCAAGTTGATGTAGCGCAAAACGTCATACTCGTCGTCGATCCGGTAGGTTCTGGTCCGCTCAACCGCCGTTGCGACGGTCTTCGCAACCTCCACCTCTCCCTGCTCCTCTGCGGCACGGGACCAAAATTTGCCGATGTGGTTGGCCGCGTCGGCCTTGAAGCGGTCCAGCTGGACCTCCTCGAGAACCTTCAGCTGTTCCTGACGGATTCGCAGCATGACGAGCGTGGGGAATTGGCGTGGAGGGAAAGGCCGCGCTGGAGCAGCCGCGCCTCTTCGGAGGATCGGGGATGCAAGCGGCGAACTGGAAACGGTCGAGTGCAGGTGGCAGCTCTTGCTGGGGACGCTATCACGACACGTGAAGGGTCGGGCGTCCAACGTAGCGAATCCCGGGGGACCTACCGACACCCCGCTTGGAAATCCTATCCGTCGTCGTGGAGCCGTAGCGGAACCCGTGGGGCCCACCGGAGTTGTTTCCGACGTTGCCGCCGATCGTACAGGCGGTCTGGCTGGAGGGTTCGGGGGCGTAGAAGAGCCCGGCCGCGTGGCAGGCCCCGGTGAGGTGGGCGTTGACCACGCCGGCCTGGACGCGGGCGTAGCGGTCGGTCTCGTTGACCTCGAGGATGTCACGCATCCGCGCGGTGCCGAGGATCGCGCCGCCCGCGATCGGGCGCGCTCCGCCGGAAAGCCCGGTGCCCGCGCCACGAGGCACGATGACGAGGCCCGCCTCGCGCAGGACTCGAACGGCGGCGGCTTCCTCCGTCAGGCCTCCTCGACTCTTCCCAGCACGAACAGCCGCTGCTCGACTTCGGCGATGCGCGTGACGGCGCGTTCTTCCCAGGCCTGAAGTCCGCGTCAGCCAGCTCACTTGTCCCGTTCGGCCCGCGTGCAGGCCTACCGCTCCGGCGTCTCCGCGACCCCGACTTGGCCCGAGCTCATCAGCCATCCGGGTGGTCAGGCCAGCGCGTCTCTCTACTTCTGGCCCGAGAACTCGAGCGGCTTTTCGCTCTACGCGGCGACGGTGGTTGCCAAGGGTGAGCGTGATCGGCTGGAGAAGCTCTGCCGTTACATCTCGAGGCCAGCGCTCTGTCTGAAGCGCCTTGAGGTGCGCCCACGCTGCCACGGCCGTCGGCACATGATCTCAGTGATCACCGATCCGGAGACGGTCCCCCGAGTTCCTGGAGTCATTGCGGAGGAAGGCAAAGAGTCAGGCCAGCGCGGGGAGTGGCGGTGGGGGAGAGGGGTGTTCGAGGGCCCAGGGGCGCGCGCCGCCGACCGGGGCCGGAGCGCGAATACCGAAGCCGCCTCGTCCGCCGCCTCGTCAGGGGCGGCTGGTCTTCGGGAAGTAGCGCGCAGCGGTAGAGCAGCGCGCGGGCCGCGGGGTCCGGTGGAATGAGAACGGCCAGCACTCTTCGGAAGGGTGCTGGCTGGAGGTCGTTCAAAGATGAGGCATGCGCGGCCTGCCAGCGCCGCGTCGAGGTGCTGGCAGGTGCCTCGCTGAAGCGTGTGGGGGGCATTCATCTCCCCGGGCGAGCGATCAGCATCTACCTGCAGCATGAGACCTATCCGGACGTGCACAGGTTCTTCTGGCCCGACGAGTCCGGCGCCTTCGAGGGTGGGCCCATCCCCCCCCGGAGACTACACCGCTAGCGTTCGCCACCAGGGCGGGCAAACCATGGCCACGTTCTCTGGGATCCACTTTGCTGACTCGGGGAGCGTCACCGACGAAAGGCTGAACGGGCTGCGGCTTTCGGATCACTTCCGCGTGGTGCCGGCGACTTGGTCAGGCGCTTTGCGGCCCTATCCGCCGCAG
>JBLIHL010000385.1:0-6226 GCA_047635895.1 Paracoccaceae bacterium
CGCCGGAGCAAGTGCAAGGACCCCGAACGCCGTCGAGTCCCAGGAAGCTCGCGAGTCGACCGTGGAGGCCACCCGCCGCCAGCCGTTCGACTCGGGCCTTACGGTTCGCGAGCTCAGCCAAGGCCGCTTCGAGGTCACGCTGGAGGTCGATATTCTGAGGGGCTGGCACGCCTATGATTCGGTCCCGAAGGGATCAGCCTACACGCCGCTCACCCAGAGCCTGAAGCTCCCGGACGGCGTCACGCAGCTCGGCGGTTGGAAGCGTCCGCAGTCCCACCCGTCCCCCGGGGAGCCCGGCACGGCCCTCTACGAGGGGCGCCTGTCGTTCCGCTGTGAGGTCGCGGCTGGCGACGCCGAGAGCGCAAGGGAGATCACCTGCTCGCTGCGCTACCAGGTATGCGACGCAAACATGTGCCTGCCCCCCACGTCGAAAGTGCTCGCCGTCGAGCAGCCGTAGCATGCTCTCCCCCAGCGAAGACGCTGCGGCTACGCTGCCCGACCTCTCGACACCCGAGGAGATCGATCGACTGGTGCGGACGTTCTACGACCGCGTGGCCGTCGACGACCTCCTCGCGCCTGTCTTCGTGGACCAGGCCAAGGTCGACTGGGAAGAGCATCTCCCGCGGCTCATCGGGTTCTGGTGCCAGCTCGAGCTTGGCATCAGCCGCTACACCTTCCAGCCGACCCAAAAGCACACAGAGCTCTCGAACGCGATTTCCTTTCGTGCCGAGCAGTTCCAGCGCTGGGTCGACCTGTTCCATGGGACGATCGATACCGGCTGGAGTGGTCCGCATGCGGAGTCGATCAAGGATCGAGCCATCGTCATCGCCAAGGCGCAGTCGATGGTGGTGCCGAGCGCTGAAGACTGGGTGGGGACGGCCGAGCCAAGGCTATAGCTCGACCTCCAAGGTCTTCCACGGCTCCGTGGTGATCGTCTTGAGGACGACCATGGGGCCGTCGTCGATCTGTCCGACTAGATCGTAGGTACCGGTCGGGAACCAGGCCGACGTGCACGACACGGCCTTGGGCCACTCGGAGCTCATCGACACATCCGGGAACCTGCGCTCTACGATCCGCGTCAAGGCGCGCCGTTCGCCGCTGGCATTGCGCAGCCAGAGCTTCACCCGGCCACCGCTCAAGCCCTGGCGCGGCTGAAACCGTCCGCGGACGCGGGACAGTGGACCCGCCTCAATGGTCGTGCGAGCCCTCTGCCGCGCGCGGACCTCCACCAGCTCGGCGCCCTCACCATGAATGTCGCGCATCGTGCCCCAACGGGTGGCCAGGATTCGTGTCGCCAGCCGATAGCGCCCTTCCGGCAGCTGCAGCTGACCATCAGCCTCGGGCCAGCCCCAATGGAAGCTCGAAACCAGGAGCGTCACTCCCGTATCCGGATCTTCCACGGTGTTCAGGACACTGCCGTAGCTGAACGTTTCGATCGGAATCGGCTTCCCATCAGGCGCATTGTCGCTGTCCTCAAGGTTCTTGAATGTCTCCCCCGCAAAGCTCACGTCTACCTGGCCCAAGCTGAGTTCCGGGGAGGACGGTTCGACTCGGAGGACCACGCGCTCTTGACCGCCGTCGAGCCGAACCAGCATCGGCCTTCCGGAATAAAGCCGACCGTTCGCGCTGCGCCCGATCACGGAGACGAAGTAGGTCTGATCCCGCTCGATCCGAAAAGAGATCGCTCCTGGTCCTGCAGACAACCCGCGGAGTGCCTCAATTTTGCCTCGCTCGGCGACGAGGGGTCCCTTCGGCCCGAGCTCCGCCGGCATCACGATCACGAAGGGGTGATCGGGCCAGGCGGCGGGCAGGCCCGGACCCATCAGCGTCGGCGTCGCGCCCTTAACCTCGAGTGCGGATGGCAAACCCTCCGCATCCAGCACCTCCACGACGAGGTGAAGCCTCTCGAAATGCACGTCCACGGAGCGACCATCGGCGGGCACCGTCTCCGGCGTCAGGGCGGGCCCGGGCTCCATCGTCGAGCTCCAAAGAGACGGCTGGAACAGCGTCCCTCGGTCCAGGCGCACATCAAACTCGATGCCCGCGCGAAGGCCGCGCGCAAGGAAGCGCCCATCGACATCTGTGAAGCAGTAGGCGGCCATGAGCCCGGGCACGTCGAATGGCTCGGTCGCTGCCAGGACCGAGTTCAAACTTCGCCCGTGCTGCAGCTCAGCTCCGACGCCCACGACGACGAGCGGTAGCCCGGCGATCGGCACGCCCGCAGCGGAGCGCACGGTCCCCGCAATCGCGCCGTCCCCGGCGAGGACTAGCCGAAAGTCAGCGTTCATGCGGCCTGACTCAAGCGTCACGTTCGGCAGAGTTGCCAGCCCATTGTTCTCTGAGATCGCCACCAGTCGGCCCGTGAAAGGGCCAGCCAGAGGGCCAGCCAGAGGGCCAGACCTCGATGAAGCAGGTGCCTTCACAGAGAATCGGAAGAACCCATCCGGACCCGTCTTCGTCTTTGTGCGCGCAGCCGCGTCAGACTCCGTATTCATGTTGAACTGAACCTCCGCCGCGCGCCCCACGCCATCCTCATCGATGACCTGCCCCGTGAGGGTCGCGCCAGCATGAGCCTTCGGCGTTGCGGCGTGCTTGACTTCCGTCTGCGGCCGACGATCTTGCGTGCCGCCCCAAGGCTCCCAGCTGGCGAGGTAGGGAACGGCGAGAGCAGCTGCGAGCAGAAGCGAGTCGAGCATCGCGTCAGTCTACCGAGGCACGCGCCGACCCGCTCCAGAGGGCTGCCTCGCCGCGGTGACGACGCAGACCACCACCAGCAGCAGGACCCCAAGGAGTAGCCTCTGACCCAGCAGCCTCTCCCATGGTGAGCGCGTGGGAAACTCGAACTCCGTCTCCAGCCGAAGCAGCGCGCCGCGGGACTTCGCCTTTAGATAGGCATGCAGGTCGCCTAGCGTCCCAAAGCCCTGGCTCTCGTGAAGCAGGTGGCCGCGCAGCAGATCCAGGTCAATGGAATCCGGCGCCCCGAACCGCGCCATCAGATCCACGCCGTCCCACGTCGCACCGTCCATCGATGTCTTGAACTTGGCGGGCTGAGGCGTGAAGCCGCCAGCCTTTCCGTAGAGGGCCAGGTCTCTTCCAGACACCCAGTGATCCACCAACAGCTGACGCGCGGACGGGCGAAGTTCGTTCACGAGGTCATCACGACCGAGAAGATCCAGCAGGCCGACACAGGCGCTCGCCTGCTCCAGCGCGCTGTGGTCACCCGTCTCTGGCCAGAGCGATAGCACCGTCTGAGCGAGAGCCTCCAGCGCCTCCTCCGTAAGGTCGCCGTCCACCTCTTGGTTGGCGAGCAGCATGGGGAGAACGTACTGCTGGTAGGTGGTCCGGCTGAGACCGCGGGGCTCCTTGCCTTCGAGGACGCCGTTGATGCCGCCTCGCAGCTGGTCGAGCTTGTAGGCCTCGGACTTGCGCAGCGCCAGGCCTTGCCAGTCGCTCGGCTCAAGCAAGCCCATCTGAGACGACACGGTCCAGACCCGAGGGTGGACCTTCGCGCCAGAGCGAATCGCGTCCTTGACACGCGCTGCGACATCGCCCATGTCGGGCGTTTCAGCGCCGGCGACCGTCAAGGCACGGTGCAGCATGCCGGCCTGCTCCCAGCGGGTCAGCTCGGAGACGTCCAGATCAAAGCTGGCGAGCTGGCGCCGGAGGTCACCCGTGGAATGGCGCGTCAAACCCAGGGGATTGAGGAATAGCGTGACCCCTACACTCCATGCCAGAACGCCAAACGCCAGCTTGCGACGGCCGCCGAGGAGCAGGCAAACGAACTCTCCGACGAGAAGCACGAGGAAGATCCAGCTGAGGTTCGCCAGGGCCAGGCTCGCCCCTCCGAGAACCGTTCCGGCCCAGATCACGCCACCCATCAAGATCGACGTAAGGGAAGCCACGGCCAGCTCAGCCGCGCTCTCCCGCGTCAGCCTCCCCATGCGAGCCGCGCGAGCGGTGAAGGTCAGGAAGGTCAGTACCGCGAGCAGGGTGACCGCCAGAAACGCGTCGGCCGTCCTGGCCCCCCCATAGAGGAGCGCCGCCAGCATCAGCCCCTGGAGCACAAAATAGGTCAAGCCGACCGCCATCCGGCCTCTGATGACTTCACTCCCGCTTGTACGGGGAACTCGCCCGGCATGGATGGCGGGGTCTGGCTTGGCTTCTTCTTTCATCTCAACAGCCTCTTCTCCCCGCGGGCCGCGGAGACTCACGGTTTCTGGGAAATCGCCGACAACGCAGCCGCAGCCGCGAATGTCGGCCCTACGGGTTTCGAGGGCCGTCGCAGCGATCCCCTGCGAGCGCCGCCACCCCGAACAGAATGGCCAGCGGGATCAACAGCTGGATAACACGGACGGAGAGATGGAGCGATTGAAGCGAGCGAGCATGACGATCGAGGCACGGAAAACAGTTGCGCTGGCAGCGCCAGGGGAGTGATCGGCGAGTCCAATCCAAGCTAACGGTTCTCCTCACAAGCGTGCGTAAACGACAGCTTTCGCAGCCTGATACCCTCTCGCCACCATGGATTTCTCCAGCCTCAGCCGACCCGCCCAGTACGCCGCCATTTTCCTCTTCGCCGGCTCGGTCGCCGTGTTCATCAAGATGGCCAGTGAGATGGAGGGGAGCCGCGTGGCCGGGCTCGTCGCCATGATGCCCATGAAGCTCCTCATCGCCTGGGCGATCATCGGCGCGGCTGCAGGGAGCCCTGGTATCGCCGACTCGACGTCCGGCATGTTCATGGGCATCGCTGCGCTCTTCATCGCTATCGGCGCCGTTCGCTACCTCAGCGCGCACCTCCAGCCAGGCGCGCTCATATTGTCAGGGCTGGGCGTCTGGCTAGGCACGGCGCTGCTCCTGGAATGGGCCGTCCGGGAATGGGCCGCCAGGCGCAACTGACGCAGCAGAGATCCCCGAGTGCCTGTGGACGAGTCCCTTCCTCCAGCATGCCCGGAACCAACGAGGCTGGTCACGACGCCGGAGCAGCCTCCGATCCGGCCTTACGTCCCGACGATGACTTCCCGAACGCCGTCTCCCACTCCGGTCAGCGCGAGACGTCCCGCCTTGAGCTCCTGCGCACCCTCGCCGTAGACGTCGCGCCGCCAGCCACTCAGCGCCTCCACGTCAGGCTCGTCCTCACTCGCCAGCCGCTCCAAATCACCGCGCTTCGCGATCATCGCGCCCGAGACCCCGTGGGCGTCGGCGCGCAGGCGCAGCAGCGCCTGGAGCAACGCCACCAGGGAGTCATGGCCTGGTCCCGTCGGCGTTCGGCTCTCCTTGAGCGCTGGCCACTCGTCCTCGGGCAGCGCCTGCGCATTCGCCACCTCTTCGAGGATTGATCGTCCGTCCTGCCCACGGGCGACGGGCTCCTTGAGCCCGCGAACCCGCGCGAGCGCCGTAGCATCCTTGGGCAGGTGCTGGGCGATCTCGGCAAGGGCCTCGTCGCGAGCGACCCATCCACGCGGGAGGTTGCGCTCCCTTGCGGTCCGCTCGCGCCAGGACGCCAGCGCCCGCAGGATGGCCAGCTGCTGACGGCTCGGGCGCCGGATCTTGATTCGCTGATACGCTTCTTCAGGGTCCACGACGTAGCGCGTCGGATCGAGAAGCGCCCGCATATCCTCCTCGACCCAGGCGCCGCGCCCCTGCGTTTCCAGCTCGTCCAGGAGCCTCTCGTAGACGTGACAGAGGTGCGTAACGTCGCCAATCGCGTACTCCACCTGGCGGTCGCTCATCGGCCGGATCGACCAATCGACGGCCTGTGAGGACTTGTCGATACTGATCCCCAGGATCGATTCTACGAGAGCGGCGTAGCCAGGCTGATGCCCGAAGCCGCACACCGACGCCGCGATTTGAGTGTCAAAGACCGGCCCGGGCACCTCGCCCATCCCCTGCAGGAAGATCTCGAGATCCTGGGTGGCGGCGTGCAGGACCTTCACGATCCCAGGGCGGCTGAGGAGTTCTTTGAGTGGCCCGAGGTCCAGCCCTGGAGCCAGGGGATCAATGGCGGCCGCGTGCTGCCCGTGGGCCACCTGGATGAGGCAAAGCTGAGCGTGATAGGTCTTGTCGCGGAGGAACTCGGTGTCGACGGCGAGGTAGGGCACGTCCTGGAGCTGTTCGCAGAAGCCCTTGAGCGCTGCGGAATCGGTGATGAGCATGTTGGAGGTGAGTCTACCCGGATCGTCACCTAGCCCCCTTTGTGAACTGGTTGTGCCAAGTCCACTGGGGGGGGGGG
>JBLIHL010000386.1:0-6222 GCA_047635895.1 Paracoccaceae bacterium
GACTTCCTTGCGGTCGAAGAAGCTCATGCCGCCGACGAGCACGTAGGGCACTTCTTTCATGCGCAGCTCGGCCTCGAACGGGCGCGGCTGAACCGCCGTTCGGAACAGGATGGCGAAGTCCGAGTACGCGTGTCCCTGCTGAACGAGGGACTTGATCTCTGCGACGATCTGCTCGGCCTCCACGGACTCGTCACGCATCGCAATGGCCATGAGGGGCTCGCCGTCGCCGAGCGCCGAGCGCAGCGTCTTGTCGTGGCGCGTGGGGTTGTTCTTGATGACGCGGTTGGCCGCGCTGAGGATCTGGGAGGTCGAGCGATAGTTCGTCTCGAGCTTGACCATCTTGGCGCCGGGGAAGTGCTTGCCGAAGGAGAGGATCTTCTGGACGTCCGCGCCGCGCCAGCCGTAAATACTCTGGTCGTCGTCGCCGACCACGCAGAGGTTGCGCGTCTTGCCTGCGAGCTGCTTGACGATCTCGAACTGCACGCCGTTGGTGTCCTGATACTCATCGACCAGGAGATAACGGTGCCGGGCCTGGAGCTCCGCCCGGACCGATTCGTTCTCACGAAGGAGACGGAGGGTCTCCGTAAGGAGGTCGTCGAAGTCGAGCCTCCGGCTGCGTCGAAGCACGTCCCGGTACTTCAGCCAGATCTGGCCCACGAGTTCGTGGGTCTCGTCACCTGCGCGTGCGAGGAAGCTGTGCGGGTCGTCCAGGCGGTTCTTGGCGAGCGATATCTTCGACTGGATATCGGGGATCCGGACGTGGGCCTCTGGGATGTGGAGCTCGCGCATCGCGAGCTTGATGATGGTCAGCTGGTCCGAGGCGTCGGCGATGGTGAAGCCTTCCGGATAGCCGAGCTCATCCGTGTAGTCACGGAGCGTCCGCAGGCAGTACGAGTGGAACGTGCTCGCGATCACGAAGGAGGCCTTCTTCTTGCCCACAAGCTTGGCCAGCCGCTCGCGCATCTCGCCCGCCGCCTTGTTGGTGAACGTCATCGCCAGGATCGACTCCGGGAGGGCGCCCTTCGAGATCAGGTAGGCGATGCGGACCGTGATCACGCGGGTTTTGCCCGTGCCGGCGCCGGCAAGGACCAGAACGGGACCCGAAGTCTGGACCACGGCTTCCCGCTGCTCGGGGTTCAGGCTATCGATCGTCTCTTTCATAGCGCGGGCGTCCCGAATGGCCTTGGAGCGATTCCTTCCGGGAGGGCGCGAGACCCTACCGCTCGGGCGCCGGATTCCGGCGCAGATTCCTGGGTGTTCTGCTGGAGAGGGTCGGCTCGCATGGTCGATGCCAGAATGGCCCAGCCGGGATTGGAAAGGCGCTCATCGAATCTGGAGGGGCACTATCGAATCAAGTAAGGCAGCCTGGGCTCCCATCCGCGCCCTCCGTACTCTTGCCGCTCACGGATCAGAACCTCCAACGTACCCGAACCCATGAACGGCTCCCAGAACCACCAGCAAGCTAAGGGCTCAGCCCGCCGAGCACTCATCGTCGGCGCGAGCTCAGGAATGGGGGCTGCCATGGTCCAGCAGCTGGTTTCCGAAGGCTACGCGGTGGCGGCTGTGGCCCGGCGCCAGGAGCTCCTGGATGCTCTGGCGGCGTCCGCCGAGGGCCAGCCAGGGCGCGTCGTTCCGATCGTCCATGACGTCAACCGCATCGATGAAGTGCCCGAGCTTCTTGAGCGCATCATCGCAGATCTCGGCGGGCTCGATTTCTATGTGTACGCAGCCGGCGTGATGCCAGACGTCCAGCCAGAGGAGTACGACACCGAGAAAGACCTCCTCATGGTGGACGTCAACCTCTCGGGTTTCATCGCGTGGACTAATCCGGTGGCACGCTACTTCCACAGCCAGCGTGCCGGCACCATCGTCGGTATCGGATCGATCGCTGGCGACCGCGGACGGAAGGGGGGACCTGTGTATGGGGCGACCAAGGCGGCCATGGAGACGCTGCTGGAGTCACTGCGCAACCGTCTTGCCGAACGCGCGGTTCGTGTCGTCACCGTCAAGCCCGGGATGATTGAGACGCCGATGACGGAGCACCTCGACAAGCTGATGATGCCCGTCAGCGCCAAGCGCGCCGCGAAGGATATCCTCAAGGTCTCCCGCGGCAGGTTTTGGAACACGCGGCACATCCCGCTGCGCTGGCTGCCGGTTAGCCTGGTGATTCGATCGATCCCATCCTTTCTCTTCCGCAAGACCAGCATCTAAATGGGCGCTGAATCGAAGTTGGGGAACCGCCCTGGTGCGGAACATCTCGCGCGACGCGTACGGTCTGAAGAGCGGCCGCGGCGTGGCTTTGAGTACGTCGAGGGCTGGGGCATGGCCATGGGCGCGGAGAGCCGCGTCTGGCGTCCCGAGAGCGCTGCGGAGGTGGCTGAGGTTTTCCAGCGCACCCGCGAAGTCGGGCGGTGCTTAACGCTCCGCGGGGCGGGTCGCAGCTATGGCGACGCGAGCATCAATGACCAGGGGGATGTGCTCGATATCTCGAGCATGAACCGCATCCTCTCCTTCGACGAGGCAACCGGCATCGCGGACTGTGAGGCCGGTGTGACCATCCGTGACCTGTGGCGGCACGCGCTGCCGCGCGGCTACTGGCCCAAGGTCGTTTCGGGGACGATGTTCCCGACGCTCGCCGGGGCGGCTGGGATGAACATCCACGGCAAGAACAACTTCAAGGTTGGCACGATCGGGGACGCGATCGTCGAGATCGACATGGTGCTGCCTGACGGTGATCATGTGACCGTCGATCGCGTACGCCGCCCCGAGCTCTTCCACGCGGCCATCGGCGGATTTGGCATGCTCGGCGCGATCACGCGGGTGAAGATCGGCACTAAGAAGATCCACTCTGGGGAGATCGATGTGGCCGGAGTCTCGGTGCCCAATCTGGCGGCGATGATGGAGTACGTCGATAGTCACACCGACGAGGCGGACTACCTCGTTGGCTGGCTCGATTGCTTCGGGCGTGGCGACGCCCTCGGGCGCGGTCTGATTCACCATGCACGCTACCTGGATCCCGGCGAGGACCTGGAGCCCGAGCGCACCCTGACGCTCGGCCACCAGCATCTTCCTGGCTCGATCATGGGCTTCCCGAAGGGGGAGGTCTGGAGGATCCTCAAGCTCATCAGCAACGATCCGGGCATGCGGCTTCTCAACTTCACGAAGCACCAAATGGGCAAGCTGGAGCAGCGCAATGGCTGGCACCGCCAGTCCCACGCCGGGTTCAACTTCCTGCTCGATTTCGTGCCCAACTGGAAGTTCGCGTACGGTCGCAAGCCGGGTCACGGGCTGATCCAGTACCAGGTGTTCCTTCCCAAAGAGAGCGCGCTTGCGGGCTTCACCCAGGTCATCGAGCGGCAGCAGAAGCTGGGGCACACTTCGTACCTCGGCGTACTCAAGCGGCATCGTCCTGATCCGTTTCTCCTGACCCACGCCATGGATGGCTGGTCGATTGCGATGGACTTCGCGGTTACGCCCAGGAATCGGGAGTCGCTGTGGGCTGCGACCGATGAGCTGACGCGGGTGGTCCTCGACCACGGTGGCCGCTTCTACTTCGCGAAGGACGCCGTCATCGGTCCCAAGACGGTGGAGGCGATGTTCGACGCGGAAAAGCTGAGCGCGTTCCGCGCGCTGAAGTTCCAGCTCGACCCTGGCGAACAGCTTCAGTCGAACCTGTGGCGCAGGGCGTTTGGCCGAAGCGACGTCTACACGGCGCCCGCCTGAGCACGCGACTGCGGTACCGCTGCGGAGCCTTTGCTGCGCCAGTGGCCTGACGGCAAGACGCCGCGCTCCCAAAGGTTGGAGGAGCGCGGCGTCTTTCATTGCAGCGCCAGGGCGCCGTCATCAGGTTCTGCTATTGCCAGTCGATCGAAAGGCCGTTCGAGAAGTTCGAACTGCCGATGTCCCGGTGCCAGAGCTGGAAGCTCGTCGTCGTGCCCGCGACCGCTGAGTAGAACAGCGGAGGAGTGGCGATCGGAATGCTGTTCATCGACCATTCGCCTGCCGCCGTCACCGGCGAACTGGAAGGCCTGGCCGCTGGTGAGATCGACTTCGATCACCCAGCAGCCGCCGCCGGCTGGCAGGGCTGTGCTGACGATCGTCGCTGTGGGGGTCGTGTTGTTCGTGCAGGGCTCGTAGAAAGAGATCTCCCGGCCACCGCTACTCGCGGCGCTGAAGTCGCAGTAGTGAATCTGGAATCCGTTGAGGGTGTAGGCGTCACGGTCCGGGGCGAACGGGAACGGCAGGCTGTTCGCGGTGGTTGGGATGGAGCCCTCGTCGAATTTCTCCGACCCCGGGGCGAATCCGCCAGCGCGACCCGCGGCGCTGAAGTGGATCGAGAGAGCGGTGTTCGAGTCAATGACGTATGCGCCAGCGGCGCGGGCCTGCGCTCCTAGCCCGGACTATTCACGAGATGAAACCACGAGTGGGCCCAAACGGCGCTTTGGCGGCGTTGGACGAAGGCCTTCGGCCTCCGCCCGCTTCGCGGGTTCGCTCACAGGGTGCTCACCGGGTCTACGGGCCCGCTTCCGCTCCATTCGCGAATCTGCCTCGCCACAACGTCGTTTGGGCCCACTCGTGATTCCATCTCGTGAATAGTCCGGGCTAGCTGCTGGGCGCGTCGGGTCCAGGTGCCCGGGGCAGCGTGGTTGATGCCCGCGTGCTTGGCGGCTGACGGAGCCTTGGTGGCCGCAAGCTCGGACGCGGACTTTGCTGGGGGCCGATGCGGTGCCGGCGGTCAGGAGAAGGGCAGACGAGGCGGGTGCGATTGACGCGGTGCGCAGCGTGTGGACAGACTGCTCGCGCGGATTGGGCGAGAAATTCATGTTTGCCCCCTTAGGGGTGATGGCGAGACGGGAAATTGAAGCGGCCCTGCGGGGGAGCCGGATCGCTTTCGAGACTGGGCTTCATTCACCGCATCCGGCAAGGAAGCCCTGATTCGAGGGGTCCTGGGCCCCATCGCGGCCGATGCTGGCCCGCCCGCGGCTTGGAAGACGTTATGGTCCCCGGCATGGCATCACCCCGCTACACGTTCTTCGCGACCTGCGCCCCCGGTATCGAGCCGACCCTCCACGCCGAGGTCGCGGCGCTCAAGCTCGGCAAGGTGGAGCGCCAGGTGGGGGGCGTACGCTTTGAGGGGACCATGCGGGACGCTTGGCGGGCCAATCTCTGGCTGCGAACGGCGGTACGGGTCCTGCGGCGCGAGGCGCGATTCATGGCGGCCTCCGAGTCGGCGCTGGATGAGGGAGTCGCAGGCATCGACTGGCGCGCCTTCCTCACGCCCGGGGGGACACTCTGGGTCGACGCCCAAACCAAGGACTCAGGTCTTGACCACAGTCAGTTTCTGGCCCAGCGGGTCAAGGACGGGATCGTCGATCAGGTGCGCGGCGAGGATGGAACTCGCCCCTCCGTCGATCGGGACACCGCGGACGTTCGCGTGCACCTGCACCTCTATAAGGACCGCGCAACGCTGTCCGTCGATACCTCGGGTCATTCGCTTCATCGGCGGGGGTGGCGAACCGCCCAGGGGCGCGCGCCCCTGGCGGAGACTCTCGCGGCAGCCGTGGTGCTGATGTCCGATTGGAACCGTCGCTCGCCGCTTATTGACCCGTTCTGCGGCACAGGGACGCTGCTCGTCGAGGGCGGCATGATCGCGGCGAACCTGGCTCCGGGGCTCACGCGCGAGCGTTTCGGCTTCGAGTCCTGGCGTGACCACGACGAAATCGCATGGCAGCGCGCCCGGGCCGAGGCCCAGGCTGCGATGATCATGCCGTCCAAGCTCCGCCTGGTCGGGCATGACATCATGCAGAATCGGCTGGATGAGGCGTCTGCGCACCTCGACGCGATGGGGCTCGGGAAGCTCAGTTCGCTCGAGCTCGGTGATGCACGTGAGTTTGCGCCGCGTGAGGGGTGGAACGCCACGGTGGTGGCGAACATGCCGTACGGCGAGCGCATTGGGAACGAGGTCGAGCCGCTCCATGAGGCGTTTGGCGCGTGCCTCCGCACGCTGCCTGGCTACACGACCTCGATCATCACGGGTTCGTCGCGCCTCGCGGGTCTCCTTCGGTTGAGCCGCCCGACAAGGCATCGGGTGCTGAACGGTGGGATCGAATGTGAGGTCGTCGTGGCGACCATCCCCTGATGGCGACCTAATTCGGGGGTGGGGGGGCGGCCGTGGTTCGCGCCCGCTCCGGCAGTCGGCCTCTGTAAAACGGCGCCCGTCGC
>JBLIHL010000387.1:0-6212 GCA_047635895.1 Paracoccaceae bacterium
ATCGAGCGAGTCGCTGCCATGCTCGCCAAGCACGGGATCCGCGTGCCGGTCAAGGACCGTCTGACCGGACGTGACATCGGCCGCATGATTCGCCTGGCGCGCCGAAAGCGGAACGCCGAAGCGCTCGTGCAGCGCATCATGGGTCTCGTCGAACGAGCCGTCTACGAGGTCAAGGATCATGAGGACGTTGCGACTCACTTTGGTCTCGCACGGAAAGCCTACCTGCACTTCACGTCTCCGATCCGCCGCTACCCGGACCTCATCGTCCACCGCTGGTTGTTTGACGTCATGACGAGGGAGGCCGAGGCAGCCGAGGAGCTCGGCTCACTCGCGCTCGTCGAGGATCTCAAGGACACGGCGGGGCACTGCAGCATTCAGTCCGAGGGCGCCAGCATGGCCGAGATCGCGGTCAAGGACCTGAAGGTGTGCCAGTTCATGGAGCCGCGTATCGACGAGAAGTTTGACGCGAAGGTCATTCGCGTCTCACGAGGTGGGATGGAAGTCGGCATCCCCGAGCTGAACGTCAACGGATTCCTGCCGGCCCGCGCGATTGGAGACCGCCCGCAGATCGACGGCGCCACGCTCAAGATTTCGGTCGGCAAGCGCGTTCTGTCCTTCACCGAGGGCTACACGATCTCGGTGCTGGTGAAGGACGTGGACTTCCTTCGCCTGCAGGTCATGTTCGAACTTGCGAAGTGATTCAGATCGTCGCCTTTCGCGGGCGCCTACATCTTGCGCTTGCGGGCTTTCACTAGATCAGGGCGCAGCTGGAGCTCGATCTCGGCGAAGCCGGAGGCCTTGCCGTGCCCGCCGTCCTGGCCCTTGACGGTCTCAAGGATCTCAATGCGAATCTCGCGTACGACGGTCTTCTTCTTCAGCGGGATGTACGTCTTGGCGTAGGGGTCGGGGTTCATCTCGAACTCACCGACGGACTTACCATTGACTCGCAGGAAGATCTTGCTGGGCCGGCCCCAGTGCGTGCGCTTGTCTGGTCGCCAGAGAGCGGGGCTGAGCACCACGTGGTCGCCACGCTGGGGGCGATCGGGCTCCACCTCGACCCAGCGGTCCTCGTCGTCAGGCTTGGAGAGCCACTGATAGGCGCTGAAGCCGTCGGCCGCGTACTCGGGGCGCTGAGCGTCGGTGGCGAACGACGACGCTCGAACCTCGCAGCGAGTCGCGCTCAGCGCATTCAGGCCGAGGTCGTGCTGGGCGTCTCGCATTCCCTGAGTGGAGGCTCCATCGATGGAGACTTCGATGATCTGCGAGGTCACCACGACCTCCTCACCTTCGGTGTCGTCGATGGGCCGCAGGTAGGCCCGCGCCTTGAGGCGGAATTTACCGGGGCGAGGCAGCTTGAACCGTGCAGCGAAGCGCTCGGCGCGAGCCGGGGCTTCCGCGTCGCCGCCGGTCACGGCGAGCACCTCGTTGCTGGTGGCATCCAGATACTCAACGCGGATCACCCGGGGGCCTTTGCCGCGCTCTGCATCCCATTCGAACTTCTTGAGCGTCGGTTCGCCGAACGATGAGATCCATGCGGTGAGCGGAGAATCACCGGTGATCCGAAGGCTCATCGGACGGGTAGCGACGTCGTTGCCGTAGCTCTTCTTACCTCGCGGCTTCTTCCCGCTTGTGGGGGCGGTGGCGCGCTTGAGCACGAGGACGCCGAAGCAAGTCCCTGGGTGGGGCTCGCCGTTCGCCGTGCCCCACTGACCTTCGCCTCCCTGGTGCTTTACGAGGAAGGTGGATGCTTCTGCGTACCAATCACGGCCTCCAAAGTCACGCGCGCCCGTGAGCCCACCGACCCGTTCGAGACCATAGAGGTAGTAAAGCGACCAGCGCGTCATGTGTCCGGCGTTGTCGTTCTTTGACCGCGGGTCGGGGTTGCGATCCATGCGGAGGTTTTCGCCAAGCCATTCAAAGGCCGCCTCGATCGCCTCATCGATCTGGCGAGCCTCGCGTACGCCCATTCGGTTTTGGGCCAGGAGAGCCTCGCGCGCGATCTGAAGAACCGCAACGCCCGCAGCGGTCATCGAGCCCGTGTGATCCGTGCCTTGGCGGTACGAGAACGATCCGTCGTCGTTGTGCGTCGAGAAGGCGTATTTGATCAGGTCCTCCCAGATGGTGTGGTGGATCTTGATGCCGTTCGCCTCAGCGACGCGCAGCCCCAGTGCGCCGTACTGGCTCAGGGAGAGGTCTTCGACGCCAGCCGATCCCTGCCCGTTGGGATAACCAAAGCCCCTTCCCTGGCACTCAAGGAGCGTGCCCGTCCACTCTTCGATCTCGGGAGCGAACCTCTCTGGGCTGGCCTCGTTCACGGCGAGGATGCAGCACGCAATGCCGTAGGTCCACCGGGGTGGGTTCGCGCGCAGGAAGGCGATGCCTCGCTCGATGGACGGATGGCTCTTTTCGACGCCAGCCTTGAGAAGCGTGTACAGGCAGAGCCCCGTCTGTCCCGAAATGTACTTCGCCTCGTCCGGGCGCCACGATCCATCGAGTTCCTGGCGCGAGAGCAGGAACTGGGCGGCTCGGTCGATCGCGCGATCGATGTCGGCCTGCGTGACAGGCTCGGGAGCTTTGACAGGCACGGGCTCTTCCGCGGCTTCTTGCACTGGGGCGGGCGTCGGCAGGGCCGGCGCGGGCAGGGCCGGCGATGGAAGCGCCACCGCGGAAGGGCTCAGCATGAGCGCCAGCACGGCGAAGAGGCGCCGTGACCAGTGCGATCGAAGAGAACCCAAGGAATGGGAGGCACTGTGCATTCGCGTGGCAGAATCGTGGGAACGGTCTCGCATGGCCCGTGAGGATAGCCTCATAGGCCCGTTTCATCCGACCTCGTTCCGGAAGCGAATCTATTCATATGTTCAACCTTGAGGCTGCACTGATCTCACTCCTGTTCTCCGTCTTGCTGATGTTGGTGGTTTGGGCACTCCATCTAAAGGACGAGGATGCAAGCATCGTGGACCCTGTCTGGGGTCCAGCGATCGTCGGTGTCGGACTGGTCTATGGGCTCGCCGTGGGAGCTCCGTTTCGCGGAGCGCAGCTGCTCACGCTGCTCGTTGCCGGCGCATGGGCGCTTCGCTTGGGGCTGCACCTGTCTCACCGCCATCGATTGACGGGTGAAGACCGCCGATATCGGAAGATGCGGGAAGCGAGGGGAGACGAGTGGTGGTGGCGGAGTGTCTATGTTGTCTTTTTGACGCAGGCGGTGCTCGCTTGGGTGGTGGCTCTCCCTCTTATGGCGGCCATCTCTGGACCTGTGTCCCTCAGTGCCATCGGCTGGGCGGGCTTGGCCGTCGCGATCGCCGGGTTTCTTTTCGAAGCCGTCGCCGATGGGCAGCTGGCGGCGTTCAAGCGCAGGGAGTCGGATCTCGAATCGAGCTCCAGGGACTCAGGCGGGCTGGACTCACCCAGTGATAATAAGGAGAGCGGCTCCGGCTCCCATCCCTCGGCCTACGAACGAGGCGTGATGGATCGTGGCCTTTGGCGATACTCAAGGCACCCGAACTACTTCGGCGAGTCCGTCGTCTGGTGGGGGATCGGAGCGGTCGCCGTCTCGCAGGGGGCCTATTGGGGGCTCCTGGGGCCCGCGCTGATCACCTTTATGCTTCTGAAGGTGTCTGGCGTGACCATGACCGAGGAAGACATCGCTGATCGTCGCCCAGCGTATCGGGAGTACGTCAAGGCCACGAGCGCGTTCATACCGAGGCGCCCGTCCACCCCGAATCTGTCTCAAGATTGACCGCGGTCTCGCAGTGAGACGGCGAATTCTGGGCTCGACCAACGAACTTCTCGCCTCGCGGCCGTCAGGCAGGTAGCGTAAATGTGCGTGAAGAAAACGGAACCTGCTCATCGCAGCGAACGTCTCTTCACTGATAGCTTCCAAGCTCGATCATCGGGATCGGGATTCAGCCACTCGGCTGGAACCGACTCCTTTGACGAGCGAACGGGAAGGTCCTGTGCCTGCACATGGTCATTTCCCACCCACTCATTCCTTCTGGAGACTGCTTGATGCTTCGTTCCTCGCTCTTCACGGTTAGCGCCATTGCCCTCATGGCTGGCGCCGCCGCACAGACCTCCCCGCAAACTCTCAAAGCGGAAAAAGTTCCGGGTGCAATCAAGCACGCCGGTATCTACCACGTGTCGACTGGCACCTGGACCCGTACCGGTGGCGCCGTCGCCAACTTCGGTCCGGACACGATCTACAGTAACACGGCTACGTCCGGTTACTTCTCCTCCGCTGGTGGTGCGGGTGGCTTCGCGCCCCTCAGCACGAACTTCGACGAGGGCCAGGTCCCGAGTACGGGCAACACCAACGCCGGCAACTTGGGCAACCGTGACGCGTACAACGTCAACTGCATCGAGATCGGCTACTGCGACAACGGCGCAGCCGGTTCGGGCGGTTGGGAACTGTCGTTCTACGACAGCTACACGCCCTGCACGTTCGACGGCGCTCCGGACAACACGGTTCTCGCGGCTGGCCTTCCGGCCGGCGGTTGCTGGACGGTCGCTTTCGACCTCTCTGGTGGCTTAGAGATCTGCCTTGCTGGTGACGGTGGCGACGGCTTCGACAGCGACCTTGCTCTTGACAGCTTTGGTTGGAGCTACCGCTACACGGGTACCGACGGCACCGCGCCCGCTGGCTTCCTTCTGACCGGTGACCCGGAGTCGACGGACCCCAACTACGTCATCGGTGGCAACCCCGTCGACGGTACGAACACGTACTACGGCGTGGCTTCGGCATGCTCCCCGGACCTCGCAACGGGTCTCTCGACGCGTGACTTCTGGTGGCTTGAGGATCCGGCGGCGACGAACTCTAACTGCTACTTCTTCGGTGGTTACAGCAACAACAACGGCTGCGGCGGCCCGTCGAACCCCTTCGCTTCGTGGTTCATGGAGCTTCAGGCCGACACCGGCCCGTGCTCTAGCGTCATCTCGGCGCCCTACGGTTGCGCCTCGAACCCGAACTCGACCGGCGTCAACTCGACGATGGAAGCTTCCGGTAGCACCTCGGTCGCTGCTGACAACGTGACGCTCACCGCCGCGGTTACCGTCAACTCCTTCGGCTTCTTCATCACGTCGCAGAACCAGGGCTTCAGCGCGAACCCGGGTGGCTCGGCTGGTAACATCTGCCTCGGCGCCAACGTTGGCCGCTTCCAGCAGCTTGCCGCCAACTCCGGCGCCGCTGGTCTCGTCAGCATCTCGACCGCTGCTGGTCAGTGGAGCCTTGCGAGCATCCCGCAGGCTTCGGGTCCGTACTCCGCCGTCGCCGGCGGCACCGCGAACTTCCAGTGCTGGCACCGTGATTCCTCGATGACCGGCCCGACGTCGAACTTCACCGACGGAGTTACCGTCACCTGGACGAACTGATCGTCTTGACGGCGAGCGCGGTGTTGACGAGCTGATGTAAGTCGGCTCAAAACGGCCTCGCGCTCTCCACGGCAGCGCCCCGCACCTTCCCAGGAAGGTGCGGGGCGCTGTTCTTGTATCGAGGGGCCCCGCATCTTCCCAGGAAGGTGCGGGGCGCTGTTCTTGTATCGAGGGGCCCCGCATCTTCCTCGGAGGGTGCGGCTGCGCTGCGCCTTTCTTGTGGGATGGAGCCGCGGTGCTCGGCTTCGGGGGGTCGCAGATTCCTGGGTTGTGTGCGATAGTGAAGGCGTCCCCGTGACAAGGTCCTGATCCTCCCATCGGATCCCTTCGCGTCGCGGTTCGTTGAACTCCAAGACGTCCACGCTTTCCATGGCACCACACCCACCACTTCAGCGTCCCCAGTGGTCGCTCGTTGGAACCGCGTTGCTCGGAGTCCTCGTAGCGTCGGCAGCCCCTGCGCTGCCGCGTCTCCACGGACCGGCTGTGGTGCCGAGCCCGAGCTTGGGCGAGGATGAGCTTGAGCTACCTGCGATGCTGCAGGCGGCAGGCGAGCTGCGCGATTGGGCATGGTCCGCCGCGGATTCAATCGGCGAGCTTCCGTCCTACGTGGATGCGTTGCTTGCGGCCGCGGCGAATGAGACCAGCCTCGGAATGTGGGAGCGCGCCCATGGGGTGGGCTCGATCTTGGAGGCAAGCCTCAGGGTTTCGGGACGTGATCGTTTCGACCTGGCAACCGCGGCGCGTGAGCTCGGAAGGCTCGCTCCCAATGACGCCCTTCGGGTAAGGGCCGTGAGGGCAGAGCTGCGCCTCCTGGAATCCGTGATCACATCGTCCGCTTCCTCGGCGCC
>JBLIHL010000388.1:0-6181 GCA_047635895.1 Paracoccaceae bacterium
TGCTTCCGGGCGACGTGACCGGCGGGCACATGCTGGAGGACGGTGAGCACGGACGCTCCATGGTCTTTCATCCCGGACCCGTTTTCACGAACGTACTGCTGGCGGACGAAATCAACCGCGCTTCACCGAAGACGCAGTCGGCGCTCCTGGAGGCTATGCAGGAGCGGCGCGTGACGGTGCTGGGGGAGACGCGCGACCTACCGCACCCGTTCGTCGTGCTGGCCACGCAGAACCCGATTGAGCTCGAAGGCACCTACCCGCTGCCCGAGGCCCAGCTCGACCGCTTCCTCTTCAAACTGGACGTCCAGCACGCGGGCCGCGAGACGCTCGAGCGCATCGTGACCGAGCGCCGTGGTGGCCGCGCGCCGGAGCCCACGCCGGTTCTGGACGGACCGTCGCTGGCGGAGGTCTTTGACGTCGTGGACGGTATCTTCCTGCCGTCGGCTGTGGCTTCCTGGCTGGCACGCCTTTGCGCGGCGACCCACCCGACCTCAGAAGATGCGCCCGAGATAGTGCGCCAGTACGTCCGCTACGGGGCATCTCCGCGCGCGGCGATCTCTATCGCGGAGAGCGCACGCGCCCACGCATTGCTCGGCGGGAAACCGAACGTTGGCTTTGATGACGTTCGTGCCGTGGCGGCCCATGCCCTGGGCCACCGCCTGGCGCTCGACTACAAGGCTCGCCTCGATGGCAAGTCCGGTCGGGATATCGCGAATGCCGTGCTGGATGCCATACCCGAAATGGAGCATGGACGTGGTTAGTCCGTACGCGGGCGCTGCGTCGCGCTGGTTCCTCTGCTTGATCGCTGCTGTGCTCGCCTTGGCCGCTGCGCCCCTGGCCGGCGCGGCGCCTGCGAAGCCGCAGATTGGCACGACCGTGGTGGTGGGGGAGTTTCGCATCGTCGTCGACTCGTTCATCCCCGGCGGAGCGGCCCGGGGCTTCGCGCCGATCACGGTGCGCGCCGTCAACGACTCGGCAAAGCCGGAGAGCCTTGCGGTCTCCATTCGCTCGGGTCGGTCCAGCGACATGGCGGGCAGCGATCAAGAGGTGACCCTGGTCGTGGAGGGCGGGGAAACGAAGGTCGTCGAACGACTGGTGCCCATCGATCGCCAGTACGCCACCACGAGCCTGTACGTCTATCTTGCGAATGGGGTCGAGCGGCAGACTATTCGACTTCCTTTGGCCGATGAACGCGTGAACTCGACGGCTCGAGTGATCGGCTTCCTCGGGCTCAACGAAGTCTCGGAAGTCCAGATGGCGGCGTTCGCCACCGCCCTGCCGATGGATGGTGGCGAGACGATCCATGGTGCCTTTGGCAAGGGCTCTCGTGGAGGCACAGGTGTACAGGGAGCGGAGCTCTTCACCGTGGCCCTCGATGACATGCCGCGCTGGACAGCGGGCTGGTCTGCAGTGGATACGCTCTTTGTGGACGTCTCTGAAGAGCTGCCTGCGGATCCGCGCTGGCAGAGGGTCCTTGAGTGGGCGCGCCAGGGTGGACAGCTCGTCTTCGTCGGCATGGACCTGGAGCGGCGGCTGAAGTCGATACCAGGGCTAGCAGAGATGACGACGCCGCGGCTCCTGGCGGCGCCCAGCTCGAAGGCTTGGGCCATCGCCGGCCAGCTTGGTGGCGAGTTCAGCGCGTACCACGCCGGCTTCGGCTGGATCGTCCAGCACCAGATCGATACGGAGGGCCCGTCCTTTCTGGTCTCGTCTCAGACGCCGCCCGATGACTACGGTCAGTGGACCGGACTCCTCAAGGTGCTGGACCAGCTCACCGAGCTGCCCGCCGCGTCCCCTTCTCTACTTCACGCGGTGTACCGCGCCGGCTACGAGAGTAATCCCTGGTACACGGGCTTTGCGGACGGCGGCCTTCCGATCCGTCCGGTGCTCGCCATCCTGACGCTCTTCGCGCTCCTCGTCGGACCGGGAACCGTGATCTACTCGCGGCGCAAGGGGCGCCCCGGGATCCTCCTGTTCGCGGTCCCCCTGCTCTCTGTCCTCACCACGGGTTTGATCGTCAGCTACGGGGTGCTGCGCCAGGGGTTCGGGACCGAGGGCTTTGCCCATTCGCTCACGATCGTGGACCAGGTCCAGCAGCAGGCGACGGTCATGCTGCGCCGTGAGCTGATCCTTGGCCGGGGGGGCCAGACGCTTCAGCCGCTCCCGAGCACGACGGTCTTTGTGCCGGACGAGGGAGGCGGCGGACGGGTTCGGGCCGTGGAGATGGATGGCAATCAGCTCTTGCTCTCAGGGGACTTCCTGCCGGTGCGTGAGCGCACGAAGCACCTGGTGGCCTCCGCGACCACGACAAGAGCGCACCTGGATTGGAGTCCGCCGAACGGCACCACCATGACCGTGACCAACGTGCTCGGGGTGGACCTGAAGCAACTTTTCCTGCGCGCACCCGATGGCCGCATCTACTCGACGGAGGAGACGATCTCCGAAGGGGGGACGGCCACGCTGACCTTCGGGGGCGAGCCGGATCTGAAGAGGCTCTTCCTCTTTGGCCTATCGGATCCGATCTATCGAGCGGCAAAGCTCCCGCGCTGCGGCTACATCGCCACTGCCTCGGGTGCCGGTCCCGGCGTGGATGATGGCTCCGTGGAAATGAAGGAACTCTACGGCTTCCACGGGATCGTCGGATACCTCGATCCAGCCTCTGACCAGTGGGGGCGTTGAAACAACAGCCATGACTTCTGCACTAGAGATCCGCGGGATCACCAAACAGTTCGGAAAGATGAAGGCCGTCAACGACGTGTCTTTTTCCGTCGAGCCGGGGGAAATCTGCGGCTTCATCGGGCCGAACGGCGCCGGTAAGACGACGACCATGCGGATCATCTCGACCCTCGAGCTGCCGGACAGCGGAGACGTGCTTGTGAACGGAATCTCAGTCCTAGAGGCCGCGCGTGAGGTTCGATCTTCCATCGGCTTCATGCCGGACTCCTACGGGGCGTATGGAGCGACGACGATCGCGGAGTACCTCGACTTTTTTGCGCGGGCCCACGGGCTGCGCGGTCGGGGGCGGACGCAGACCGTCGCGAGCGTGATGGACTTCACGTCGCTGCACGGGATCAAGGAGAAGCACATCAACGCTCTTTCCAAGGGCATGAAGCAGAGGCTCTGCCTCGCGAAGACGCTGCTGCACGATCCCAAGCTGCTGATCCTCGATGAGCCTGCGGCAGGCCTCGATCCGCGAGCCCGCGTCGAACTGCGCGAGCTCGTCAGCGCCCTCAGTGATACAGGCAAGGCGGTTCTCCTGTCGTCGCACATTCTCACCGAGCTGGCCGAGGTCTGTCACTCGGTGGCTGTCATCGAAGCAGGCGTCCTCCAGGCCAAGGGCCGCGTCGGTGACATGATGCAGGAGACCCAGGCCCGGGCCGAGGTGAGCTGCCGCGTCCTGACCGACGTGGACGCGGCGCTGCGGACGATCGCCGAGATGCCGCACGTCTTGAACGCTCGAGTCATGGACGGAGCGGTGATGTTCTCCTTCGCTGGAGGTAAGGAGGACCGCGCGGCCCTCCTCGCCGAGCTGGTGCGCCGGGGCCTTCAGCCCGTCGACTTTGCGGCGCGCGTGACCAATCTTGAGGACGTGTTCTTGTCCGTGACCAAGGGGACTTTGCAATGAGCGACGCCACCACAGCAGCGGCAGGGGCTACCATCCCTCCTGCGAATGACGAGCCCGGATTGCTGAGCCGCATCGGGGACTATCTGAACCCGGTGCTCGTGAAAGAGATTCGCCAGGCCCAGCGTGGCAGGGTCTTCACCGTGGCGCTCGTCGCGACGGTGCTGATCACGCTCATGGCGAGCATTCTCATGGCGCTCGAGATCGACGCGAGCTGGGGCCGCCCTGGTCGCCAGTTCTTCACGATGATCTATGTGTTCCTCGCGGGCTCGTTGATGCTGGTCGTGCCGTTCCAGGCCTTCAGCTCCATGGGGTCGGAGTGGGACGAGCATACGTATGAGATGCTGGTCCTTTCGAACCTGAAGCCGAGTCAGATCGTCCTCGGGAAGCTCCTTGCTGCGGCGACTCAGGGGGCCATGCTGCTGGCGCTGTTCATGCCGTTCATCGCGGTGGCGTTCCTGCTGCGGGGCGTCGATCTCTTCGTGCTCGGCCTCGTTCTCGTGCTCACGGCCTTCACAAGCCTGTGGCTATCGACGTTTGCCATCATGCTGTCGGCGCTCACCCGCAACCGGCTGCTTCGCGTCCTGCTGATGGTGATGCTGGGGGGCGGTTTGATCGGGGTGATCTCCGGCGCGGTCACTCTCGCGGGGCAGTCGATACGGCGGCCGGACCAGATTGTCGGCCCAGAGTTCTGGATCTTCATGCCCCAGGTCCTCGCGGTGTTCGCGCTGCTGGGCGGCCTGGCGTTTCTCATCAGCTGCAACCTGCTGGCCCACGAGGAAGAGAATCGCTCCACGAACATTCGCGTCCTCGTGACGCTTGCCACGGTCGCCTTCCTGGTGATGGTGGGTGTCGACGTGAGCGTCGCAGCGGCGGGCATCCCGCGAGAAGTCGTCTTCGCGGTTACGGTCGCGGCGGTGTTCATGCTGACCCTCTTCGCGGTGTTCTTCTGCAGCGAGCCCGAGAAGCTTGGGCGCCGCGTGGTCCGTAGCGTGCCGAAGAATCGCATGACCGCGCTCTTGACGCTTCCGTGGTACCCGGGCGGGGGACGCGGCGTGATTTACTTTCTCGTGCACCTCGGGCTCTTGGTCGGGGGCGGCTTCGTGATGGCTCTCGTGGCCGATCGCTCGTCGTATCTCTCGGGCACCGTGGGAGCGGACTACTCCATCATGGGCGAGGGTGGCATGGGCCTCCTGATCTCCGTCTTGTACGCCGTGCTGTATTCGATTGTGCCGATCGGCTTCCTCGGGCTTTTCCTGAGGAGCACCCGCATCAATCGGAGGATCATGCGGACGATCGCGATCTTCAGTCCGTTTCTCTACATCACCGTGCCCGCGATCATTGGGCTGATAGTGGATGACCGCGCCCTACAGGACATGAAGCACGTGGGGAACCCGGGCTTTGTGATCGAGAGGTACTTTGGAGCCTTCGGCCTCGGACCGAGGGGGCTGCAGGGCCCGCTGGTGCTGCTTGTGGTCGTGGCGCTTGTGGCCACCCTGCTCACCCTTCCGAAAATGGTCCGTGCCGTCCGTGAAACGCTGGCCGCTCGTCGACTGGGCGCGGCTGCCGCTGTGGCCACGTCTGCCTCAGTAGATAACCCGGTGGAGATCCCGGTGGAGATCCCGTGAGCGATCGCGTTCGTCCCTCCGAGGAGGGGCTGCGGGAGGCAGCGCGCTGGGTCTTGAGCCTGGAGCACGTTCCCCGCGGCGGCGCGAGCGGCGACGCACTCGGTCGCGGTACAGGCTCGTCCATGGAGTTCCACGACCGTCGTCCCTACGCGCCGGGTGACGATGTTCGGCACATCGATTGGCGGGCCATGGCGAAGACGAACGAGGTTCTCGTGCGTGTTCACCAGGAAGAGGTGGCGCCGCGGCTGGATCTCTTCGTTGACGTGTCGAAGTCGATGGCGACCGAGCCCGCCAAGGCCCAGCGGACCGTCGACCTGGCGGCCGTGCTCTCCGCGTCTGCACGCGCCGCTGGGTACGCCGTCCGGATCGTCGCTCTCGGAGACCGCATCGAGCGAGTCAGCAGCGACCAGTT
Organism: Paracoccaceae bacterium; assembly: GCA_047635895.1. Lineage (GTDB taxonomy): Bacteria > Planctomycetota > UBA1135 > UBA1135 > Saltatorellus. Next base: position 5,663 of record JBLIHL010000388.1, read on the forward strand.
GATGGCCGACGGCCTGGCGTTCACGTCGAGCCGGCCCCTCGGGGATCTGGTGGGAGAAGCAGGTGGGGAAGCGCGCCCAGCCTCGCTGCGCGTGCTGGTCTCGGACTTCCTGGTGCCAGCGGATCCCGTGCGAATGGCGCAGCCGTTCGCCCGCGGCGCCGGACGCATCGCTCTGCTGCAGGTGCTCTCCCGAAGAGACGCTGAGCCGGTGGCGATGGGCGCGCTGCGGCTGTTGGACGCCGAGCGCGACGAAATCCGCGAGGTCGTGGTCGACCGCGCGGCACTTCGGCGGTACGGCGAGCGTCTGGAGCGACTGCAGGCTGGCCTCGCGGAGGCAGCGCAGCGGCACGGCGGCCAGTTCGTCTCGTTGCGCTCGGACGCCACGTTGGCCCAGGGGCTTGAGGCTCTGGCGGCCCGCGGGATCCTGGCCTGATTCAAACGACTGGCGTGTTCGGCGGCTAGACGGAGACTGGGGGGCTCGGGCGTAGTGCCGCTCGCGCCGGGCTGCATTTCGGCTAC
>JBLIHL010000389.1:0-6179 GCA_047635895.1 Paracoccaceae bacterium
CGGGCCGCACGGACCCTACGGGCCCGCGCTATGGCCCGGGCGTCCTACGGACGCGCGGCACGACTTCGGGCTACACAGCTTGACACAAGACACAAGACACAAGACACAAGACACAAGACACAAGACACAAACCACAACCTCGCCCATGCGGGCGAGGCTCAACGCGCTGCCGAAACTACTGCCTCAGTACCTAGCTAGGCCGACGCTCGTCCAACAACCCTTCCGCCTTCTCCAGCCGACGTTCCAGCTTGTCCAGGTACCGCGCGTTCCGCACGGCATCCATCCGCTTCTCAGTCACCTCGTCTTCTACCTGACGGCGCGCTGCATGACCGAGGACCAACATTTGACGAAGGCCTTCGATCTCGTCAGCCTGAGCCGTCATGCGGGCGCGGACGCGCCTGCGAAGTGTGACCAGTCGCGAGCGAGTACGCCGAGACTCGACATCGTCCAGATCGTGCGTAACGATTCGCGCCTCGAGCTCAGCAATGTGCCGGTCCCGAAGATTGACCGCTTCATAGAGACGCGCACGCTCTGCTTCAGCGGCAAGTCTTGCATCATCAGCAGCGCGGGCCTGCGTGCGGAGGCTATCGATCTCTCCACGCAGGCGCTGGCTTTCTCCAGTCGCTTCATCCACATCCGCGGCCCAGAACGCGATGGACGCTTCTAACCGACCGATCCTCTCGCGGAGATTGATGTTCTCAGCGACAGCGATGCGATGGGTGAACTCTGCTGCCACGCCTGTGCTAGCTCCATCGAGAGAATCGTTAGAGACTGGAACAGGTGGCTCGGCTGGTCGGGGCGCTTCTGGCTTCATGGCGATGCTTCACGCTAACCCAGTCTGATGAGAGGGGCGTGGAGGTCTCGAATTCCAATGTAATTCAGCTGCGAAATGGCCCCAAAGAGCGTTCCTCCGGACGACCATACGGCGCCCGATCTCGACATGGGACAGAGACCTGTCCCCAGGAGCCAGATTCACTCCTCGACTCAACCGCGCCACATCCACCTGTCGAAGGGAACCAAGACAGCGGCTAGGCCTCCGTTCAACATTCCCATGAAATTCAGCCTCTTTAAAAGAGCCAAGCGTCACTCATTGGCACCTCCACCCAAGGAGTCCACACGTCCGCAGCATGCAGCTCTACCCGAGGCGGAGGACCTCAACGTCCATCTCATCCTGGAAGGACAGGACCCCCTCGCCGTCGACCTGTACGACATGAACATCCAGGGGGCCGAGATCGTGCTCCCTTTCCATCTTGCCCCTCTCGGAGGAGAAGGCGAGGTGGTGGAACTCGACATCTACCACCCCGCCGACGGTTGGCGGGTCCGAGCCATCGGTCTAGTCCGACGGCTGGACCAGTGGGACGATGCCATGGTCCTTATCGAAGTGCAGTTCTCGCAGCTAGGCGACCTGTATGCCCAGTTAGACGACGCCCTTGGGCGCTATTTCAATCGACGCTCGGCAGCCCGCATCAAACCGGACATCGAGTCGAAAGTCCGTGTGAAGATCGCTTACGGCCCCCATCGCGTGCGCGGCGAAGCCCAGGACCTCTCGCGAACAGGACTGGCCGTGGTGCTGCCCCTCGTGCAGGCGGCCATCTTCCGCAGCGGCGAACGGATCACGGTTTTCATTGACGTGCCCGGGGCGAAAGACCCTTTCGAGGGCCCCGCCGTGATCAAACACGGCTACAGGAGCGGAGCGGACGTCGTTCTCGGAATCGAGTTCGACCTCCTCGCAGACTCGCCGATGAAAAAGCGTCGGGCAGAATATCTGGCCTACGTCGAGACTCGCAGTGAAGCGATCCAGGCGTGGCAAATGCGCCTCACGGGCTAGTCGACTCCGAGCTCGCCGCGGTCAGCCGCTCGCTCGCCTGATCCAGGTGCGCTGCGATCCGCCGCGCATGATAGGCGATGCGCACGAATCGTCGCGTGTCCTCAAGGTAGGCCACCGCTAGCTCGGACGAGAGTTCACGACTGGCTGCACTTCTCAGGATGCGAGCGCGAAGCTGATTTGCTCCGTCCATTTGCGCCTCCCAGGCACGCATCAGATCCAACCAGAGCCCCTCCTCTTCCGAGCCATGCGGCCCTTGGTCTCCCATACGCAGGGCCGCCACGAGCAGTGGACCTGCGAGCTCCTTGGCTCGACCCCTGATCACAGCATCCAGTCCGGAGGTATCCTGTCCTGGCCGCCGATGTGGCTCGCGCCCCCCCGTGCGCTCCGTCAGCCGGAAGATGTGATCGAGTGCATCGATCAACGCCACATGAGCCACGTGCATGGGCGCATCTGATCGAGATGTACGAACCTCTGCCAGGTAGTTCCGAATCAACGTCGCCTCGCGCTCCAGAGGTTCGAAGGCGTCATGGCGTTCGTCCTCACTCAAGGGGCGACGTAGGCCGCGAGCCGTCAACCGCAGGACAGACCTAGCCAGTCGGCGCGTCGCGGCGGCGGCGGCCTCGAGAGCTATCGCAGGAGTCTCGAGAAGCCTGTGGTCAAGGATCACTTCGGAACCGTCGCCTGCGGATCGAACAAGCCGCTGGACCAGTCTCGCGAACGGCCGAGTAAAGGGCAGCACCACCATCAGCCCGAGCGCGTTGAAGAACGTATGGAAGCCGACGAGCGCGAGGTCCGGAGACCCGCCCACCGCGCCCGGCCACGCAGCCTCCACCGCCCAGGCGTAGGGATCGAGCAGAAAAAATGCCATCACCCCTGTGATGAGATTGAAGACGACGTGCGAGTACCCCGTGCGCCGCGCGGCAACCCCAGCCCCCACCGTCGCGAGCAGCGCGGTAGCGGTCGTCCCCACGTTCATGCCGATGACCATGGCCGCAGCCTGTGGAAACGTGATCGCCCCCGCGTGAACCGCGGTCAGCGCGGTCGCCACGCCAGCGCTCGAAGACTGGGTGACGAGGGTGACCAGGAAGCCGACACCCAGGAGGCGCAGGCGGCCTCCCATAGAATCTGCGGGGAAGTCAGAGGGATTGACCGCCACACTGAAGCCTGCCATCGCTGTTTGAAGCGCGTCAATGCCCGTGAAGATCAGCCCAAATCCGGCAAGCACTGCCCCGCCTGCCGCGACGCGCCTGCCGCCGATAAGCCGTATCAAGGCCCCAACAAAAACAAGGAGCGGCGCGATCGATCCAAGGTCGAGCTTGAACCCGACTAGCGCGACCATCCACCCGGTCACCGTCGTTCCCAGGTTGGCACCAAAAAGCACGCCCAGCGATTGCTCAAACGTCAGGAGTCCCGCGCCCACGAAGCCCACCGCCGCGACCGTCGTCGCGCTCGAGCTCTGGACCACCGCCGTCACCATGGCGCCCGTCGCGGCCCCCGATAGAGGACTCTTCGTGGATCGGGCCAGCCAGCTCGAGAGAGACGCACCCGCCAGATGGCGAAGCGCATCCGTCATCACGCTCATCCCGAAAAGGAAGAGCCCAAGCCCCCCAAGGGCGGCAACGACGTCAGAGGAGAACGGCATACGAAGGTTCTAACCGCCCGCGCTGGATCCCATCGTCAAAACAAGAACCTCCAGTGCGAGCCCGCCCTCTTGGTTCAGGAGAAGAGAATCTCCAGGCCGTCTGAGAAGTTCGAAGTGGGCGCGCCGCCAGACGAGTCGCGGAACCAGCACTGGAAGCGCCAAGTCTCCCCAGAACTCGCCGCCGCGGGGCCGTTGGGCTGGGGCAGCGCCGAGAGGTCGGCGGAAAGGCTGATGGTTCCGCCAGCGCCGGAGTTCTGAATTTGCCCGGGCCCAATATATCGCCCGACAGATCCGCTGAGACAAAGGTTGCCCGCCGATCCGCCCGGGCTGGCAACGAAACCGGCCGTCTCGGACACGATGAAGAAGCCAAAGACGAAGGCTGGCATCGAACGAGATTCGAGCATCAGACTATTTGCGCTCACCGACGCGGACCCCGTGCCAGACATGCTGGCGGAGGCGCCCGAGCTGTTGACGTTGGCCGTGCAATAGTTCACGCCTACGCTCGCAGCAAGGACCGTCACCGTCGACCCCAGGCTCCCCAGCGGGTCGACCTGAATGTTGACGCCTTCGGTCGCAGGCAGGCCGTCCACTGTGAGGCTGTTCAGGTGCTCGTTCCGGAACTCGTCCGGATCCTCCTGGAGGAACTCGAGCCGCGCGCCGAGCGTCATGTTGACAAAGGAGAGGTTCAACGGGTCCCCGGGTCCACCGAGGATCACCTGGCTCGTGCTATCGATGTCGATGAACGTTTGGTTGACGACGAAGTACGGCTCGAAGCTCGCGCCGTTCAGCACGTCCACGTCGATTCCATTCGCTGCGCCCGGCTCGGATCCGAGCCCATCGTTCGCGGCAGCGAAGACCCGCATGTTGTCGATCACGACTCGGAACCCATCCCCGACCTGGAACATATCCTGGCCGGCGAGGTCCGGGATACGCGCGTCGGGCGCCGGGCCGATAAAGCGAACCTCATCAAGGATGGGGACTCCTGGGCCGACCGCCGTGAGCGTGGACGCCGTGAAGTCCCAGTTGGCCTCGACGAAGATGCCCGGCCCAACCGCACCGGTCCAGACGATTTGTCCATGCGCCGAGACGGAGAGGAGCGCAGCGATCGGCACAAGCGCCAAAAGTGAGGCGAGAGAGAACTTCATCATTGGATGCTACCAGCGGCCATACGATTTGAGCGACGCCGGCTGAGTTCACGTCGCGTATCGTGATGCGATGGCACCCATCACCCTCGTCATGGCGCTCGCACTGAGTGCCCAATACGCCCCGGACGCTGTCCTGCTCCGCACACCCGACGTGAGCGAGACCCACATCGTGTTTCAGTACGGAGGCGATCTCTGGACGTCGCCGCACGCCGGAGGAGCGGCTGCGCGCCTGACCTCAGCACGGGGCAACGAGTCTCTTCCCAAGTTCAGCCCGGACGGGCAGACCGTGGCCTTCATGGCCGACTACGACGGTGGAAGCGACATCTATACGATCCCGCTCTCGGGCGGCGCTCCGACTCGTATTACGTTCCACCCTGGTCGCGAGACTCTCGCGAACTGGCACCCAAGCGGGGACTCGCTGCTCTATTTCAGCAGCGAAGCCAGCGGCGTGGCGCGGGCGCCAAAGATCTTCCGCATCCCGGCGAAGGGTGGGTCACCCGTTGCGCTGCCCGTGCCCTACGGAACGTTCTGTGACATCGACCCCACGGGGCAGTGGCTCGCGTACACGCCTCTGACGCGCGAGGGGCGCACATGGCGCCGATACCGCGGTGGCATGGCCCAGGACATCTGGCTCTTCCATCTGGAGACCGGTGAATCGCGGCGCGTGACGGACGATCCCGGCACCGATCGGATGCCGATGTGGAACGGCTCGAAGCTGGTCTTCCAATCTGATCGCGGCGACAAGGGCATCGCGAACCTCTACGAATTCGACCCGGCCACGGGGGCCACCGAGAAGCTCACGTCATTCTCTTCCTCGGGCGCTCGGTTCCCCTCGATCGGGCCCAAGGACATCGTCTTCGAGCAGGGCGGCAGCCTGTTCCGGTACCTGCTGGACTCACGCGATGTCGAGCGCATTCGCGTCACGATTCCTGGCGACCGCCCGTCGCTACGACCCGTTGTGCGCGACGTTTCCCAGCGGATCGAAGGCATGGCCGTGTCTCGAACGGGCAAACGGGTGGTCCTCGAGGCCCGCGGCGAGGTCTTCTCCGTCCCGGTAGAGAGCGGCGTCACCCGGAACCTGACGTCGTCGTCCGGCGTGGCCGAGCGGGCGCCGAGCCTCAGCCCAAGCGGAGAGTGGGCGGCCTACTGGTCCGACCGATCGGGCGAGTACGAGCTCACGCTTCGGCGAGCGAATGGATCGACGCTCGAGGGCACGGCCCCCGAAGCCGAGCGCAGGCTCACGACCACCGGTAAGAACTGGAAAAGCACGCCAAGCTGGTCTCCCGACTCAAAGAGGATCGCCTGGTCCGATCACAACGGCGAGGTCGCCGTCCTCGACATCGATGCCGGAGGCGACCCAAGCGTCGTGGCCAAGGGACACGCCCCCAACTACCTGGAGTTCTCGTGGTCTCCGGATTCACAGTGGCTTGCCTGGTCCACCAAGAGCACGCGCAGCGATCTCGAAGCCATCTACCTGCACAATCTGCAGAGCGCCGAGACCCACGAGGTCACGAGCGGTCTTTTCGACGACCGTGAGCCCTCCTTTTCACGCTGTGGAAACTGG
>JBLIHL010000390.1:0-6150 GCA_047635895.1 Paracoccaceae bacterium
GTGAAACGTCTTCCACGGAGGCTTGGATCCGCGAGATGGATCGTGGACCTGTGGCTGATGTGCCTGAGAAGGCGAACGAGCAGCACTACGAGGTCCCCCCTGCGCTTTTCGAGGCCGCCCTCGGGCCGCACCTGAAGTACAGCTCGGGCTTCTTCCCGAGCGGCGACGAGGACCTCGAGACCGGCGAGGCCAGGATGCTGGAGGTCACCGCCGAGCGTGCACAGCTAGAAAATGGCCAGCGGGTCCTCGAGCTGGGCTGTGGGTGGGGTTCTCTGACCCTGTGGATGGCCGAGCATTACCCTGAATCGACCATCGTCGGCGTCTCGAACTCGAGCCCCCAGCGGAAGTTCATCGAGTCTCGCGCCGCCGAGCGCGGCCTCACAAACATCGAGATCCGCACCGCGGACATGAACGCCTTCGACCCGCTCGCGGGTGGCGCCGAGCTCTTCGACCGCATCGTGTCGGTGGAGATGTTCGAGCACATGCGCGACTGGCGGACGCTTTTTGGACGCGCGCGGACCTGGCTGAAGGATGACGGCCGCATGTTCGTCCACGTTTTCACGCACCGGACGCTGAATTACCCGTTCGATGTCCGCGACGACAGCGACTGGATGAGCGAGCACTTCTTCAGCGGCGGCATGATGCCGGCGGATGATCTGCTGGTCAGACTCACCGAGGAGCCCGACGTCCATTTTGACGTCGAGAGCCACTCCCAGGTCTCCGGTCGCCACTATTCCCGCACGGCCAAGCTCTGGCGGTTGAATATCGAACAGAAAAAAGGCGCCGTCATGCCGGTCCTCCGGCGAACCTATGGGGCCGATGCCCCGGCCTGGTTTCAACGCTGGCGACTTTTCTTCCTCGCCTGCGAAGAACTCTTCGGATACGAGGGCGGATCGGAGTGGGGAGTATCCCACTACCGTCTAGCCCCCACTCCCCTCTCGGGCTCTTCGGAGCCTACCCCTTCTGCCCGTTCTGCCTCCGAAGAGGAGGCCCCCGCAACGGGCCATGCTGTGACTCATTGATGCAAGGTGTTCTCAAGCGTTCGTCGCTCGCCGTCATCCGCTGGTTTGATTCCTGGGCGGGTACGTCCAACGACAAAGACTTCAAGCCGACGGAAGCGATCAGTGCCTCCGTCGCCAAGGCGCGCAATATCGACTGGGGCCGCGTGGTTCCATTCGTTGCGCTCCACCTTTCGTGCCTGTTCGTTTTCGCGGTCGGCTTCAGCTGGGTCGCACTGCTCACGGGCGTTGCGCTCTACGTGATCCGCATGTTCGGGATCACGGCTGGCTACCACCGCTACTTCGCCCACCGCGCGTACAAGACGTCGCGTGCGGGACAGTTCTGCCTGGCGCTACTCGGCGCCGGCGCCGCACAGCGTGGACCGCTCTGGTGGGCTGCCCACCACCGGCACCACCACAAGCACTCGGACGACCCGCTCGACATCCACTCGCCGAAGCAACAGGGTTTCCTCTGGAGCCACATCGGTTGGGTCATTGACCGCACCAACTTCCGTAGCCAGATCGAACTGATCAAGGACTACGCCAAGTTCCCGGAGCTTCGTTTCCTCGACCGCTTCGACATCCTCGTACCGGTGCTCCTCGGCGTGTCGGTCTTCCTGTTTGGCGTCGCGCTCGAAGCCTTCGCGCCCGGGCTCGGCACCAACGGCTGGCAGATGCTTGTCTGGGGCTTCGTGGTCTCGACGATCTGCCTGTACCACGGCACGTTCACCGTGAACTCGCTCGCACACGTGGTGGGCAAGCGCCGCTTCGCGACCAAGGACACGAGCCGGAACAACTGGTTCATCGCGATCATCACCCTCGGTGAAGGCTGGCACAACAATCACCACCACTACCAGGCATCGGCTCGACAGGGCTTCTACTGGTGGGAATTGGACATGTCCTACTACGCCCTGAAGACGCTGTCGGTGTTCGGCCTCGTCTGGGATCTCCGCCCCGTTCCCAAGCGTGCGCTGACGCTTCGTCGAATCGAGGACTGATCGTGAACGTAGCAGTCGTCGGGACCGGCATCTCTGGAATGGTGGCGGCCCGACGTCTTTTTGATGCCGGGCATCAAGTCACGGTGTACGAATCGCGCAACCGCATTGGCGGCCACACCGCGACGCGGGACGTGACCGTGCAGGGCCGGCGCTACACCGTCGACACCGGGTTCATTGTGTTCAATGAGCGCACGTACCCGGGTTTCTGCGCGCTTCTGAAGGAGCTTGGCGTGGGCTGGAAGTCCAGCGACATGAGCTTCAGCGCGCGGATGGAAGCCGCCGACGTCGAGTACAATGGCACGAGTTCGGCGACCCTCTTCGCGCAGAAGAGCAACCTCCTCCGGCCTAAGTTTTGGAGCATGATCCGCGGGATCTTCCGTTTCTACCGCGAGGCACCGGCGCTTCTTGAGGGCGAAGGTGAGCCTGGCGCTGGCCCCGGGCCGACCCTCGGGGAAGTGCTTCGAAAGGGCGGCTACAGCCAGTCGTTCATCGACTGGCACATGATCCCTATGGCCTGCGCAGTCTGGTCAGGGGTGCCGAACGACATCCTCTCGTTCCCGGCTCGGTCCCTGGTTCGATTCTTCGCCAACCACGGCTTCCTCCAGGTCAATGACCGGCCGGCCTGGCTGACGGTCGAGGGTGGGAGTCGTGCCTACGCCCGAGTCTTGATGCAGCCCCTGAGCTCCAACATCCGGCTCGCCTCCCCCGTCCGCAAGGTCCGCGCGAACGGCGTAGGCAAGGTCGAAGTGGAGACGGACTCGGGAGCTGAGACCTACGACCGGGTCGTCCTGGCCTGTCACTCAGATCAGGCGCTGGGAATGATCGAGGACCCCACTGAGGCCGAGCGCGAGGTCCTCGGCGGCATTCGATACCAGCCGAACGAGGTCGTCCTCCACACCGACCCATCGCTGATGCCGAAGCGCCGGGCCGCGTGGGCCGCCTGGAACGTGAACGTCCCTGGGCGCACAGAGGCCAAGGCTGAACCGGTCAGGGTGACCTACTGGATGAACCCGCTGCAGGCTATTGAAGGGCCCGACGACCTCTTCGTGACGCTCAACTGCGCCGACCAGATCGACCCTGAAAGCGTCCTCAAGACGAGAACCTTCCACCACCCGATCTTTGACGAGTCGGCGGTCGCGGCCCAAGCTCGCTACGACGAGATCAACGGCAAGCGCGGCATTCACTACTGCGGCGCTTACTGGTCGTTCGGCTTCCACGAGGACGGCGTCCAGAGCGCGCGTCGGGCGCTGCTGAGTATGGACGTGGATCCCAAGCTCCCCGGACGGGCCGTCGAACTGCGCCCTGGAATCACCCCCAATGCGCAAGCGGGTATCGACGCCGGAGTCGACGCGGAGATCCAGGACCCAGCCGGCGCCACGCGCCCATGAGCGGGCTGCGCTCCGCCGTGTTCCGCGGCAAGGTCACTCACGCCCGTCACGCTCCCAAGAAGCACCGCTTCGTCTACTCGATCTTCCTGGTCTACCTCGACCTGGATGAGCTGCCGACGCTCTTCGGCCTATCCTGGCTCTGGAGCCTGGAGCGCTGGAATATCGCGAGCTTCCGGCGCAAGCACTACCTGGGAGACCCCCGCGTGGATCTCAAGGAGGCCGTCCGCGAGCGGGTCCGCGAGGCCACGGGAGTCGCCCCTCCAGAGGGGCCTATCGGGCTTCTTACGAACGTCTCGTACCTGGGCTACTGCTTCAATCCTGTCTCGTTCTACTACTTGTTCGAGCCCGACGGAGTGGCCTTGCACGCCATAGTGGCCGAAATCACGAATACGCCGTGGGATGAGCGATTTCAGTACGTCCTCGCTGCATCCAAGGCCGGGACTGATGGCGAATACTGGGAGTGGCGGTTCGATAAGGACTTCCACGTATCCCCTTTCTTCGATATGGATCATCGCTACTGCTGGCGCTTCACCACCCCCCAGACCGCTCCAGGGAGCCGTCTTGCGGTAACCATGGAGAGTCTTGTGGGCGGCGACGGAGGCGAGCGCGTGTTCGACGTGTCCCTGTCTCTGACTCGCCAAGAGTGGTCCCCCGGCGCGCTGCGGCGGAGCCTGCTGAGGCATCCCTGGATGACTGGTAAGGTGCTCCTGGCCATCTATTGGCAGGCCCTTCGCCTGTGGCTGAAGAGAGTCCCCTTCTTCTCGAACCCCGGCACGGTCTGAGCCTGGAGTGCGACCTTGACCCTTCCCACCCCTCAAACTCGCAAGTTCACGCCCTCCCAGGCGCAGCCGAAGCGGCGCGCCCTGCCCCCGCTGCTCAAGCAGTCAGGCGGCGCGGGTGGAAGCGCTGTGGATCCGGAGCGCCTTCCCGAGGCACTGCGTGGCGCCCCCTCAAAGCCCCTCACGTCCAAGGGCGGCGGACTCCTGGAGAAGGCGGTCCGCGGGCGACTCGGGCGTCTAGTCCACGGCTCATTGACGCTTTGCTCGGCCACCGGGGTGAACGGCGCCACCGAGGCGATTCGCTACGGAGAGGCGAGCGATGGCTGCGAACAGGGTCACGCCCACGGCGTGGCGGAGATTCACGATGAGCGCTTCTGGTCGGCTCTCGCGCTCCGCGGCAGCGTAGGGGCGGGCGAGGCCTATGCCTTCGGCTGGTGGACCTCCCCTGAGCCGACCGACGTCGTTCGAGTGTTTGTCGCGAACCATGACGCACTGGAGGGCTTGGAGCGCGGGCTGGCTCGCCTCTCCCTGCCACTTCTCAAGGCCTACCACCTTGTCCGCGACAACACCCGCAAGGGTTCAGCGAAGAACATCGCTGCGCACTACGACCTCTCGAACGATTTCTTCGGGCTCTTCCTCGACCCGACGATGACCTATTCGTCGGGTGTATTCGAACACCCAGAAGCGACGCTGGAAGAAGCGCAGTACGCCAAGATCGACAGGCTCTGCGAGAGGCTCAATTTGCACTCAGACGATCACCTGCTGGAGATCGGAACGGGCTGGGGCGGCTTTGCGATCCGCGCGGCACAAAAGTTTGGCTGCCGCGTCACCACGACCACGATCTCGGCCCAGCAGCACGCGTTCGCGACCGAGCGCATCGAGTCCCTCGGCCTCCAGGACCGAATCGACGTGCGCCTGGCGGACTACCGTGACCTCACTGGGACTTTCTCAAAGATCGTCTCCGTAGAGATGGTCGAAGCTGTGGGCGCTCGGCACTACGGCTCGTACTTCAAAACCTGCCAGCGCCTGCTCGAGCCCGGCGGCGCGTTCGCGTGCCAGGCCATCACGATCCACGATCGCCACTTCGACCGGGCGCGCAAGGCCGTCGACTTCATCCAGCGCCACATTTTCCCCGGCAGCTGTATTCCATCGGTGACGTCTCTCACGACCGCCGCTCGCGACTCGTCAGACTTCCGACTCGTTCACCTCGAGGACATCGGCGAGCACTACGCTCCGACGCTCCGCGCATGGCGCGAAACGCTGCGCTCGCGCTGGAGCGAAGCCCAGGCCCTGGGCTTCGACGATGATTTCCTGCGGCTCTTCGACTTCTACTTCGCGTACTGCGAGGGCGGCTTCATCGAACGCCACGTTTCCGTGGCGCACCTGATTTTCTCCCGAGAGGGTCGTAGGTTCAGCCCGCCGATCGCGTCGACGATCCTTGATGCCTCCTGAGCCCCATCAGTCAGCTCCTGCGAGCGGCGTGAGCATGACGGCCAAGGTCGTCAACTTCGTGGTGTTCCAGGTCGTCTACTCAGCCTGCGTGCTGGGCGCCGCGCGCGGCTGGCTTTGGCTTGGCCCGGTGGCGGGCGCCGTGCTCCTCCCGATCAACCTGCTCTTTGTGCCCAAGGGTCGTCGCCTCTGCGAGCTGCGACTTTGGGCGATCTGTGGAGCCCTAGGATTTACCCTCGATTCAGGCCTCCTCGCTTCCGGCCTGATCGACTTCCCCTCCATCACCCGAGTCATGCCTGAAGCTGCGGCTAGCGGCTGGCTCGTCCCCCCCTGGATCGTCACTCTATGGATCGCGGTGGGCACTATGCTCCGTACGACCCTCGGGTGGCTCGCAGAACGAAGACTGCTGGCTGTGGCGCTTGGCGCCGTCGGAGGGCCGCTGTCCTTCTGGTCCGGCTCGCGCCTGGGCGCTGTCGAGCTTCCCGCGGGGTGGCTCACGCTGGGTGCGCTCAGCTTGGAATATGCTCTAGTGATGCCG
>JBLIHL010000391.1:0-6147 GCA_047635895.1 Paracoccaceae bacterium
GCGCCCTCGACGTCTCCGAGCTGACGGCGTGCCTCGGCGAGCTTCTTCGTGGCGATCGTGACAAAGATCGGTGAGAGGCCTGCTTCGGCCTCAAACACAGCGATGGACTCCGTCAGAACGTGCTCGGCGTCCTGCGCTTTGCCCACCTCAAGAAGGACGTCGCTGAGCGCGCTCAGGACGCTGCCGAGGACCATGGCGCTCCCGCTCTCACGCCCCAGCTCGACGGCCCGCCGAAGGTGAAACTCTGCTTCATCATAGAGGCCCAGTTCACGGTACGCCTTCCCCACGGACGCGTGCACTTCGAGAGCCGCCTCCGCGACGCCCGCAAGCTCATCGTCGATCCGAGGTGCGGCACGGTCCAACAGCTCACCGACCGTCATATCGTGGCGACCCGAGACTCCGGGCCCCGTGAGTTCGAGCACGGAGAGCAAGAAGTCCTTCACCTGCTCCGCCCGCGCTCGTTCTCGCTTCTCGACTCCGGCGGTCTGCATCGAACTCCCCACCCCGGCGGCCACCAAGAGGATGGCTGATCCAACCGCGCCCGCAACGGCGATTCGACGCCTCCGCAGGAAGTGCCGAGCGTGGTAGGCAAACGATGGGCCGCGCGCGTGGACTGGCTCGCGGCGCAGGAATCTCTCCAGGTCCGCCCCAAGCTCGCCCGCTCCCGCGTAGCGTCGTGCGGGGTCTTTCTCGAGAGCCTTCAGGAGGATGCTCTCGAGATCCCGCGGGGCACCGTGCTCGGACGGACGCCGTGGTGGCACATCCCGGATGATCGTGAGAGCCTCCGTCAGCGTTCGCCCGGCGAGGGCGTGCGGAGAGGTCTCGAAGAGTACCTCGAACGCCAGCACGCCCAGTGCATACACATCACTGCGTACGTCGATCGCGCCCGGGTCGCCCGCTGCGTGCTCCGGACTCATGTACCCAAGCGTTCCGAGGAAGCTGCCGGGTAGCGTCGTGCGCAAAGAGGCGGGAGAGTTGGCCGTCAGCTTGGCGAGACCAAAGTCGATCACGCGCGGCGCGCCCAGCTCATCGACGAGGACGTTCTCGGGCTTGAGGTCGCGGTGAATGACGCCGCGCCGATGGCCGTGGGCCACCGCCTCGCAGACGCGCACAAGCAGCTCGACGCGCTGGTCGCTGGTCCGTGACTCCGATCGTGTGTAGTCCGTCACCGTCCGCGCACCGGTCACGAGCTCCATCGCAAAGAATGGGAGCGGGACGCCGCCCTCGAGGTGGACGCCGCCTTCGAAAATCTGGGCAATCCCCGGATGGCGAAGGCTCGCAAGGACCTCGGCTTCATGGGCGAATCGCGCCCGGCCGCTCTCCGTCCCGAGTCCGCCCAGGAAGACCTTGAGCGCGACCTCTCGCGCAGGATTCTCCTGGCGCGCGGAGTACACGAGCCCTGACCCGCCCGAGCCGAGCAGCCCCGTCACCCGGTAGCCAGCCACGATGCTGCCCGGTTCAAGCGGTGTGCGCTGACCGCGCTCCCAGCTGGCACCTGGGGCGGGCCGCTCCAGAAATTCGTCCGCGCTGGACTCAACCGCAAGCCACTCCTTGACCTGGAGCGCAAGCGCGTCATCGCCGCAGGTCAACTCCTCGATGATCGCGGCGCGCTCATCCCGTTCAGCGAGCAAGACCTCTCCCACGATCGTCTTGAGCCGCAACCAGTCCTCCTTAGGATCAGGAGGCACAGCTCATTCCATTCGATGCCTCGTCGCCGCCCATCTTGCGGAAGAGCCACAGGCGCGCGGCTTCCCAATCTCTCCGCACCGTGCGCGGCGAGACGTCAATCACGGACGCGGTCTCTTCGATCGTCAGCCCCCCGAAGTACCGCAGCTCGACCACCCTGGCCATTTGATGATCGACCGCCTCGAGCTGCACGAGCGCATCATCCAGGTCGGCGATGTGCGCTGCATCGACCTCGGTCGCGACCTCGTCGAAGCGTAATTCCACGCGCGCGAGCTGCCCGCCCCTTCGATCCGCGTGCCGCCGGCGGCCCGACTCCACAAGGAGGCGCCGCATCGTCAACGCCGCCGCGGCCAGGATCTGACGTCGGTCGTCCCACGGGCACGACCTATCGCCCATCAGACGTAGGTACACCTCGTGAACCAACGCGGTCGGCTGCAGCGTATGCCCGGGCGTCTCCCGGGCCATCTGATGGCTCGCCAGCCTGCGAAGCTCTGCGTAAACATGCTCGACGAGAGCGGCGTGTGGGGCAATGACCATGGGTGATGGAGCAGAGAGGATCACCGCTCCAGCGAACGCTCCTAGCCGAAAAAATGGACATGGAGGCCGTCCGAAATTTCCTCGAATCGGCTGGCCACTTCGGGCGACGGATCGCGCGGCTCCTCCCGAACGAGGCGCAGCCCCCCCCAAGACCCGATTCGAACCGCGCCTCCCAGCCCCGCTAATCATGATCACAATCGTCACCACCCATGGAGCCTTCGCGCTGGCCGCCGCTGCGGCCCTCCTCCCCGCCGCCCATGCGCAACGACCGGACTTCGCCCCGCCGATCCCCCGCGCGACGCTGCGTGCCCTCGACGCCCACCCTGGGGCCGCCGATGCCAACTCCGGCGCGCTCGCGGTGTCCGCGGACGGAAGCCACGTCCTGGGCTGGGCGAATTCGCCTCTCTCTCGAGCCGCACGCGAGGCCACGTACTGGGGGGCTTCCACGCATCCAACCGGAGTGGGGACGCTCCCGACCCTGAACGTGTGGGGCTCCCTTCGCGCGATCTCCCGTGACGGACTCTTCCTCGTGGGTGACACCAACGCCGGTGAAGCGATGTCCGCGGTCATCTGGTCCGACTCGCTCGGCCTCAGCGCCCTGCCGGCACTCCCGGGCTCGGTGGGGTCCACGGCAGCCGGGGTGGCCAGCGGCGGAGGGACGGTCGTCGGAACTTCGGACTTCCGCGACGAAGTCACCGCATCGCACCCCGTTCTCTCCCGGGAAGCAACGCGCTGGGAGAATGGGGTCGCCACTGGACTTGGCTTCCTTCCCGGGGGCGCCTCGAGTGAGGCCACCGACGTGTCACCGGACGGCAGGTTCGTCGTCGGGCGGTCGGATGTCCCCATGGGCTTCCAGTCCCACGAGGCCTTCCTGTGGTCAGCCACCGGTGGAATGCAGTCGCTGGGTGATCTTCCGGGTGGCTACAGACGCTCGCTGGCCGTCGCAGTCTCGGATGACGGGTCCGTCGTCGCCGGGTGGGGCATGGCGACCAGCCACCCCTTTCGCACCCGCGTTTGGCGATGGACGAATCAGACGGGCCTCGTGCTAATCGATCTCCTGACGGGCGACTTCGGCGCTGAGCCCACGGACATGTCCGGCGACGGCAACGTGATCGTCGGCTGGAGCACCACGCCGGGTGGCGCCGAACGGCGGCCGTTCATCTGGGACCCGGTCCACGGCACACGCGACCTGATGGCCGTCCTGGAGTCCCAGGGCGCCGACATCTCCCCCTGGAGGGACTCATCCGGCCGCGTGTTCATGGAGGCGCAAGGAGTCTCCGCAGACGGCAAGACGGTCGTGGGCACCGGTCGCCGTCAGAACGAATTCCACGGCTGGGTCGCCACCATCCTTTGAAACGCCATCTCCCGAGACACCATCACCAGGAAACGATCATGAACCATTTCACTCGACTCGCGGCGGTCTCGATTGCCCTCGTCACGCCTACGCTCGGCCAGGCTTCCTTTGACGGTCTGGGGTTTCTCCCAGATCAGGTCGCGCCATGGAGCGAGGCCCACGGAGTGTCCGCTGACGGCAGGCTGATTGTTGGGTTCGCCCGGCGCCCCGACCAACCCCACGCGTACGAGCCATTCGTCTGGACGGCCTTCACGGGCATGCTGCCACTCGGCACGCTCGACGCGTCTGAGACCTCGAGTGGCCGCGCGAGCGCCGTCTCGGGTGACGGACGGACCGTCACCGGCACAGTCGACGTCGGTGGCTCGGCGCAGGCCATGGACTGGCGCCGCATGGTCGGAATGGCACCGCTTGGATCCCTCCCGCTTTCGATTCGTAGCGATTCGAAAGCGGTGTCCTCCGACGGGAGCGTGGTCGTCGGCAAGTCGTTCTTCTTTGGCGGCTCGTCGTACTGGCACGAAGCAACGGCATGGCGCGCTGGCGTCATCGCAAGACTCGGCCATCACCCCGGTGCGCTACGCAGTGAAGCCATGGGCGTGTCAGACGACGGCCAGGTCATCGTTGGGTTCGCGGACCGCACGTACCTCGAGGGCCAGTCCGCGTTCCGCTGGACGCAGGCCCAGGGCTTCGAGATCCTTGGGGACCTCCAGGGCGGCTGGCACTGGTCCCAGGCGAACGACGCCAACCACGATGGCTCCATCATCGTCGGCCATGCGACCTCCACCTTCGGGACCGCTTCGTTCGGGGTCGACCACCGTGCGGCCATCTGGACGGAGGGAACGGGCTTCGTCAAACTCGACGAACTCCCGAGCAGCGGGGCGAGTTCCGCACTCGACGTCTCATCCAATGGACGCTTCATAGCGGGCTGGGCTCGCCGCTTCGGCACCACGCGTCCGGTGATCTGGCGCGACCGCGTGCCGATCGACGTCATCGAATTCATGGAGCAGCAGGGAATGGACCTCAGCGACTGGTCACTGAGTGAAGCCACGTCCATCTCCGACGACGGCCGCGTGGTCGTCGGCTGGGGGCGGAGGGCCAGCAGCGGCACCAGCGAGGCCTGGCGCGCTATCCTGCCGTAAGCCGTCATCTCCCTCCGGACCCTCGAAGCTTCTGAGAAGCGGGAGGGTGCCGGAGGGGCCGTCATGACAGAGGCCATCCGGGCCAAGGCGTAGGCCGGAATGGCGGTCGACCGGCCCGCAGGGGAAGACGACCGCGGGGCGGCCCTTAGCGCACTGAGAGAAGTTCCATCTCGAAGACCCAGTCGCCCATGTTGGCGTACCGCTGGCCTTCGCTCGCTACCACGGCCTCTGGGATCTGAACCGTCAGGCTGTCTCCCACGCGCATGTTGGAGACGATGGTGTGCCAGGCCTGGATCACCGGGCTGGTGCCTACGACGAATTCATAGGGCTGGGTTCCCGGGTCCTTCACGGTGCCGTCGGCGAGCATCGCCTTGTACTTCACTTTGGCGTTCTTTCCGAGGCCGCAAACGGGGCCGCTACCGTTCTTGACCACCTTGGTGATCTGAATATCTGCCGCGCCTTCCACTCCCGAGGGAATGGTGCTGCCCACGGCCCAGTCGGGGATGCTGCCATCTGCGCTCGGTGACGTGGGGGTCTCTGGCTCAGCCGGGGTGCCTTCGGGCGCTGCCGGGCCGTTCTCTGGCGCGGTCGGGGTGCTTTCGGGCGCAGCCTGGCTGCTCTCCGAAGTCGTGCTCTCGCTGCAGCTCGCGACCAGGGAGAGGGCCAGCGCGAGTGCGACGAGTCGTGTGGGGGCCATGGGGTTTCTCATGGGGGCATGATGCGGCCACGCCGTAGGAAAGGCCAGAGAGCCCCGGGCTTCCGCACAGCGGAGGGGTGTCGGTGACGCTCCGCTGAATCGGACCGACTACTCGGGAGGCACCAAGCGGAACAGCACTCCGGCGCCCGACGTGCGCTCTGAAGGCAGCAGGCGCCCTTCTTGGTCCACTTCGGGCCCCTCGGTCTGCCGCCACTTTCCGTGGCGCACCTCGATTCGCTACGGGGCCTGGTCGCGAACGAACTCCAGCACTCCGTCCTGGTTCGTGGTGCCCGCCAGCGTCTTGTCCACGAGGACCTCGACTCCCTCCAGGGCGCCCTCGGGGCCGAGCACGAACACAGAGCCTCCCCAGCCGCGCTCCATTCGAAGGGTCACCTCATCCCCAGCGGGGAACTGACCCAGCTCCACCTTCATGGGCTTGTACTCGGGCGAGGTCAGGTAGATCTCGCGTCGATCCAAGGCGAGTACATCCCTCAGCTCGAGGCTTCCGTCGAAGGTGGTACGAATCGTGGGCTGGGTCACTCCGACGTGATCCGCCGCATCCGTCGTGTCCTGGACAGATACGATCTTGACCCGATCGCCCTAGGACTTCCGCCAATTCCCGGCGGCACCGACGCCGGCGAGTTCCCTGACGATTGCGCTGATGCAAGCAATCAAGAGCAGCCCCTCCTGGACTTCGGCGATGCCCGTGACGATTCATTCTTCCCGGAGCTCAAGGC
>JBLIHL010000392.1:0-6142 GCA_047635895.1 Paracoccaceae bacterium
CTCTTTGAGCCACTCATCCAGAGCTTCGAGGGGCGCTGCCTGTGGCTGCTGACTTGTTCGGGCACGCTCCTAGTGGACCGTGACGTTGCCCTTCACCAGCGGAAAGAAGAAGAAGGGCGGGAAGCCTCCGGGGAAGGCCGAATTGGGGGACCCGACGACGGCGTGGATATCGGGGAACTGCACCGATGGAACCGCGAAGAAGTTCGAGTGGAGGTCTGCACCGGCATTGGGTTGGCCGCCGTCTTCGATGGCGAAGATCGCCAGGAAACCCACGGGCGGCCCATTCCCGCCTGTGACGGGGCCCGCGAGGTAGGTGGCGCCGCCGACGGTGAGGGTCTCATTCAGCTCGTAGCTGATCGTGATTCCCGTCGTGTGGTTCTGGAGCACGCCCTCGCCGGTGATCGAACCGTCTGCCTGCTCCTCGGCCTCGAACCCGACCGTGACGAAGTTGCCGGTGGTGGGCTCGACGACCCCGCCCCCGTTGGCCACGAGGCCGCCCGTGAATGCGGCTCCGAACGAGATGGCGGATGTGACGACGGCGCACAGGGCAACGCCCAGTGCCAGTTGGCTCAGATGTTTCATATTTCCTTGCGAGTGTTAGTGTGTTCTGCGTTTCTGATTGGCGAGGTCCTCTCGCCACTACCGGGTTCACCTGGCATCTGGTTTTCGGTCATGGGTTATCGGGGAAACCCTAGCTTTGACACAAGGTCAGGGCAGAGCGCGGCGCCAGACCAGCGGGAACCTTGACCCAGTCTTGGATCGAATCGACGGATCCGCAGGCGCCGGGTGTCGCAGCGCCGTCTGTGATGGGGACTGCGCGCAATCCTGCGACACTCGGGTCGTAGGCGCATGGGGCGCAGGCAGCAGCCCGACGGGCTCTTACGGAAATCAAGCGGACTGGCGGCCTGATCATGGAGGGGGCTACCCGAACGCGCTATCAGGGTCCGCCAAGTCGATTCCGAAGAGGTCCGCCAGCTCATCGGCTGCCAGCACCTGGGCGCTCTCGTCGCTCCCTGAAGCCGTCAGTTCCACGCTGGACGCCGTCTCGATCAGCTCGGTCTGGTCGACCCCGCGCAGCGAGAAGAAGAGCTCCGGCGCTTCGTCCAGTCGCACGCCGACCCCGTAGAGCGTCGCGGCGACGTGCTTGCAGCAGTCCGCCCAGTCGGGGCAGCTGCAGCTGAGGCCGATCTCGCTCGGCGTTGGAAAGAGCCCCGTGTCGAGGTCCGTAACCGCCTGCAGCACGCCGTCGCCGAGCTCTCCCGACAGCAGGTCCACCAGGTTCCGAACCTCTCCGGCTACCGCCTGCTTGAGCGCCTCCCAGCGCTCGGGATCCAGCGGCGCGATGGTGATCTGAACCTCGTAGATCTCAGAGCCCGCCACGTAGGCGAAGATCCCGCCCTCCTCGATGGTGAGGTCATAGACGTCGCTGCGGCGCAGGTAGGTTCGACCCCGGGACAGCCGGCCCTCGAAGTCGCTGTAGGCCTCCAGGTTCGTGCACCAGGCCTTGCCCCAAAACGTCTTCGCTGGAACGCCGCGCTTGACCTGGGTCCCGGTCGGGACGAAGGGGTCACCCGCCTCGCGCCGCTTCTGGATCTCGTCCGCGATGCGAGCCTTGATCTGTGCGGCCGATTCGTGGCCGTCGAAGCTGTCCCAGCTCATGCCTGAAAGATCGCCCGGTCGACGTTCAGGGAAACGAGGTCGACGATCTCGTCGTTGCCCATCTGGGTCAGCAGCTTCTCTGGGCCGTCGGAGCTCAGCAGCTCGCCCGCGAGGCTGCGCTTTTCCTGGATGAGAGCGTCGATCTTCTCTTCGATCGTCCCGCGGCATACGAACTTATGCACCAGCACGTTGCGCTTCTGCCCGATGCGGAAGGCCCGGTCCGTTGCTTGGTCCTCGACCGCGGGATTCCACCAGCGGTCAAAGTGGACCACGTGCGACGCGGCCGTCAGGTTCAGACCCGTGCCGCCGGCCTTCAGCGAGATGACAAAGAACGGTGGCCCCGTGTCGCTTTGGAACTGCTCGACAAGCTTCGGCCTGCGCTTAACGCTCGTTCCCCCGTGCAGCACGAGCCCTGCGCGTCCGAACTGCGTGGCCAGGAACTCAGATAGCGGCGCCGTCATCTCGCGGAACTGGGTGAAGACGAGCATCTTCTCGCCGCGCGCCGCGACGTCCGCGGCGATCGTGCCGAGGCGGCGGTATTTGCCGCTGTCCTTCGGCGTGAAGTTGCCGCTGCCCGTCCACAGCGCGGGGTGGTTGCAGATCTGCTTGAAGCGCATCAGGTAGGTCAGGACAAGCCCCGCGCGCTCGAAGGGCTCCAAGTCCTCACGCGCGATCTCGCGCTTGAGCTCCTCCACGGACTTGCGGTACAGGGCCGCCTGGCCCTTGGTCAACGGACAGTCCGTCCGCACCTCAACCTTATCGGGAAGGTCGTCGATGACGGTCTTGTCGATCTTCAGGCGGCGCAGAATGTAGGGGGAGACGAGCTGGCGGACCTTGGCGTAGGCGTCCTCCGTCTCGAGCAGCTTCGCGAACTTCGACGACGTCCCGAGCAGGCCGGGGTTCAGGAAGTCGAACAGCGACCACAGGTCGGCGGCGCTGTTCTCCACAGGCGTTCCGGTGAGGGCGATCTTGGCCCGGGCGGATAGGGACTTGACGCGCCGCGTCTGGGCAGTGCGCGGATTCTTGATGGCCTGTGCTTCGTCGAGCACCAGGTAGTCCCAGGTAGTTTCGTCGATGCCGTCGAGGCGGCTCAGCATCGAGTACGTGGTGACGACCGCATGGTAGCCAGCAGCCGCGGCGGGTACGTCCTTCAGCTCGCTGCGGTCCACCTGGGAAGGGTGCGCGTAGAAGATCTTGAGCGACGGCGAGAACTTCTCGAACTCGCTCCGCCAGTTGCCGACCAGCGACGCGGGCACGACGAGCAGGGAGGGGCCGCGCTTCTTGGGCTTGGCGGCGGTGAGGAGAGCGATGACCTGGAGCGTTTTACCGAGGCCCATGTCGTCCGCGAGGCAGGCGCCGAGGCCGAGCCCACCGAGCAGGCTAAGCCACTGAAAGCCGACCTTCTGGTAGGGCCGGAGCGTGGCCTTGAGCGCCGCGGGCGGGCGGCCTTCAGCGGGGCTCTGGAGCTCGTCGAGGAGCGCCTGGAGGCGGCCCCCCGCGGTCACTGAGAGCCAGTCGCCGCCGCCCTCGGGCGCGCCGTCGAGAAGACCTCCCGCCGCGGCCTCCGGGAAGCCCGCAAGCATGCGCATGGCCTCTGCGAACGTCAGCCCGGTGCCCGCCGCGCGGTCCCAGTGGTGCAGCATCTGGTCGAGCCTCTCCCTGTCGACCTCGACCCAGCGCCCCTTGAGGCGCACGAGGTTGTCAGGCGCGGCAAGAATCTTCTCCCACTCGGCGTCGGTGATCGTCTCTCCGTCCAGCGCGAGCCTCGCCTGGAACGACACCAGGGAGTCGACGCCCACCGTGGACCCGCCGTCCTCGCCGAGTTTGAGGTCGACCTGGACCCGGGACGGCCGGCCGCTCTTCCACCAGTCGGGAACTTTCACGATGACGCCAGCCTCTTCAAACGCCTGTGCCTGCTGAATGAACTGGAGGGCTTCGGGCGCCCGCCAGGCGAGGGCGGTGAAAACGCGTTTGGAGTCGAGCAGCTCGGCTGCGAGGTCGCTCTTTTCGGCGGCCGCCTGTACGGGCGCGAGCAGCGACTTCAGGGCGCGGGTGTTCTTGGTGCCGGCGTACTGCCTGAGCGCTCTGCCGAGGGGCAGGTACTGAAGGGCGCCACCCGCCGACACGCGGTGGGTGTAGGTGGCGAGGAACGCGAAGGGAAAGAGCTCGCTGCGCTTGTTCTCGGCGAGGTGGAACGTCACGCGTCCGACCATGCGCCAGAGGGGGTGGACGGCGCGGAGCCAACTCTCGATCGAGCCGGTGTGGGCCGCGACGTGGGCGTCTAGTTGGCTCCACAGCTCCGTAAGGAGCGCGGGGCGTACGTACTCCGAGCCGGGCGCGGGCGGCGCCGCGGCGGTGAGTCTCGCGAGCTCTTCGTCGGGGGGGGGCGGCGTGGGTTCGTGCTCGTCGCCCGCGCGCTGGCACAGGGCCGTCAGGTACTCACGGGCGAAGGTCTGCCAGTAGGCCAAGGCCGGAGCCAAGAGCTCTTCCCCGGACAGGTCGGCCGCCAGGGAGATCAGGCCGGCCGCGGACGACTCGCCAAACGCCTTGGCGACTTTTCCGGGGAGCTCGAGGCCCTTGGCGTCCTCGACCCCAAGCATGAGGCGGCCGGTGGGGAGGACGTGGAGGTCGTGGGGTTGGTTCAATCCTTCACCGTGGGCACTGTGTCTTAGAGTCTCAGTGTCTCAGCGTCTCAGAGTCGTCAGTGTCTCAGACTCATACCGTTCCGCATCGCGCCTCCGAGGGTGGGGGCCGCAAGTGCGACATCGATGGCACAGCGAAGCCGCTAGGATAGCCTCAATGAAAGCAGGTGCGCTCGTGCTGGCCGGACGATCCGGCTGACGGGTGTCGAGTTTTACGGGTCGCCACTACGATGGCGCCATGAATCTCTTTTCCTCGCCAGCCATGAGCTCTCCGCTCGCGGCCGCTCTCTGCACGTCGTGGCTGATCCTTGCGTCCACCGCGTCGGCCCAGATGACCGAAGCCGAGCGCTTCGAGGTGCCTGGACAGATCGTCGTCTGCTTCGAATCCGGGGCTGACGCCGTGAACCTCGAGGTCGAGGTCGCCAGTTGGGGGCTCCAGGCCGTCGATCAGTCCGTTCGCGTAGATAGCGTTCGCACGATGATGCGGTGGCAGCGGCGGGGCGAGACGGCCTATACGAACGTGACGCTTCTTGAGGTGTCGGGATCCGCGCTCGACGAGGTGGCTTTGCGCCAGCAGATTAGCTCGATGCCGGGCGTGCAATGGGCGGCGCCGAACGTGGGCTACACCGGTGACGTCAAGGAACTCGTGCCGAACGACGTTCTCTACGGCAACCAGTATCACCACCCGCTGATGGAGAACGACCGCGCCTGGGACATCACCCTGGGCGACGCGAGCATCATCATGGGGATCACAGACGACGGGGTCGACATCGACCACGAGGACCTGCTCGACAACGTCTTC
The DNA here is from genome assembly GCA_047635895.1 of Paracoccaceae bacterium. Lineage (GTDB taxonomy): Bacteria > Planctomycetota > UBA1135 > UBA1135 > Saltatorellus. The sequence goes on from JBLIHL010000392.1 coordinate 5,104, forward strand.
GTGAATACCGGTGAGGTCGCGGGCGATGGCATCGACAACGACGGCAACGGCTACGTCGATGACGTGAACGGCTACGACTTCGTGTTCAACAACCCTGACCCGAATCCTAACAGCGCGGGCGATGACCACGGAACGCACGTGGCTGGCATCGCTGGCGCCAGGACCAACAACGGCGTCGGCGTAGCCGGAACCGCGGGAGGGGCGACGATACTGCCGCTGCAGTTCTATGCCGGAGGCCAGGCCTGGACGGCCGTGATTATCGCCGACGCGTTCGCCTACGGCGCCGACAACGGCGCCCAGATCCTCAGCACCAGCTACAACATCAACGGCTGGGTCGGCGACCCCGTCGTCACGGCCGCGTTCGACTACATCTACGACGCGGGCGTTCTGCACTTCAACTCGGCTGGAAACGGATCCCAGCTGAACCCGCCGCGGCAGGCGTTCCACCAGACTTTTCTGGTGGCGAGCACGGACTCCTCAGACAGCGTTAGCAGCTTCAGCAACTTCGGCACGGGCGTAGACCTCGCGGCCCCTGGCAGCAGCGTCCTCTCGACCACGCTGAACGACACCTACGGCAGCAAGTCCGGCACGAGCATGGCAGCGCCGAACGCCGCCGGCGTGGCGGCGTTGATCTGGTCGGCCAACCCCACTTGGACCCGCGATCAGGTGGCGGCGCAGATGACCTACACCGCGGAGAACATCGACGCGATGAACCCCGGCTACGCTGGATACCTTGGTGGCGGCCGGGTGAACGCTTTCCGCGCCCTGACGACGACGCTTCCACCGCCCAAGGTCACGTCCACGGACGGACTGCCCTTGGAGGGCGGCACGTTGACCGGCGGCCTCGGCGGCTTTAAGATGCGCTTCGACCAGATCCTGGATCCGAACGTGGTCAACTCACTGGGCGCATTTACGCTCGTGTACTCCGGCGCCGACGGCGTCTTCGGCACCGCGGATGACAGCCCGGTGGCGATCTCCTGGGACGAGTACCTCGTGGCCGCCAACGAGATCTCCTTCACCGTGACGGGCGCGCTGAGCG
>JBLIHL010000393.1:0-6125 GCA_047635895.1 Paracoccaceae bacterium
GCCGGAATGAAGCCCGACGCCCCGCGTCTCCACGGGCGTCCGGAGCGTGTGTTGTCTACGACTCATGCTTTCGACTCTCCTGACTCTGGCCCTCTCGGGCGAGCAGCTCTTCCAGTCGGGAGCTGAGCTCCTTGACCTCTTTCTTGAGCGCGCGTACGTCTTTGCCCGCCTTCTCGGCGCCGACGATACCGCGCAGCTTCTCGCGACGCTTGCCGGCTGGATAGCCAAACATCTCAGCGCCTGCCTCGACGTCGGCGATCACGCCAGCGCCGCCCATCACAACCGCGCCATCGCCGACGTGGACGTGCCCGGTGACGCCGGCCTGGCCGGCGATGATGACCTTCTTACCGATGGTGGTCGACCCTGCGATGCCCACCTGGGCCAGGAGCAGGGTGTTCTCACCCACCTGGACGTTGTGCCCGACATGCACCATGTTATCGAGCTTGCAGCCGCGGCCGATCCGAGTCGAACCGAAGCGCGCGCAGTCGATCGCCGAGTTGGCGCCGATTTCGCAGTCGTCCTCGACCACCGCGTTGCCAACCTGGGGCGTTTTCTGCCACAGCGGCTGTTCGGGCACGCCGGCAGGAACCGGGTGGAAGCCGAAGCCATCGGAGCCAATCACGGTGCCGGCGTGCACGATGCAGCGCGCTCCGACCTCGGCGTAGGGATAAATCACGACGTGCGGGTGCAGCACCGTGTCCGCGCCGACGCGGGAGTGGGCCCCGAGAACCACACCTGGATGCAGCACGGCTCCGTCAGCGACGGTCGCACCGGGACCAATGGAAACGAACGCCGCAACGCGGGCGCCGGGGTGAACGCTGGCCGCTGGATCGATGCTGGCGTGCGATGAGTGGCCGTCCGGCATCTCGGGGATGTCCGGGGCGAAGGCCAGGATCACCCGCGTGAACGCCGCTTCGGGGCTCTCACATCGCACGAGCGCAAGATCCTTGCGCTCGACGACCTGGTCCATGGCCACGAGGACCGCGCTGGCGGCGGTCGTCTCGAGCTGGGCCGCGTACTTCGGCTGAGCCAGGAACGACACGTTCCCCTCCGCCGCATCCGCGAGACCCGCCGGTCCCGTGATGGCGAGGTTCCCCTGCCCTTCCACTGATCCACCGCAAAGCTCTGCGAGCTCCGCGACCGTTTTCTGCCCCCCAATCGTGCTCATAATTCGTACCTGTAGCCGTGGAGCGTGACGGCGCAAGAGCCGTATGTCAAACGCACGGTTGGGAAGCCCACCGGGTTTGCGACCCACCACGGCCCTGGGAAGCTGCCTGCCGCTATCGGAGGGACAGGCTGAAGGCGAAGACCTGGCGCTCGTCGCCGGGCCCGCTCTCGATCGGCCAGCCGAAGCTGAACGTCACCGGGAACGGCTCAATCAGGCCCAGGGCGAAGCCCGCCGTGGCGCGCCGCTCGCCGAAGTCGAGCTCGTAGGCGCTGGGATCCAGGATGCCCCCGTCAAAGAAGAACGAGCCCCGGAACACTTCTCGCTTGCTTGCCGTACCCGGCACCGTCTGGGAGTAGATCGGGAAACGGTACTCGAGGGTCGTCCGCACGTAGCTCTCACCACCGAGCGCGTAGTCCCCTTCGTAGGGACCCCAGCCGCGGAACCTGAAGCCACGGCCGAAGCGCGCGCCACCGAAGAAGAACCGCTCGCCGTAGTTGACCGAGCCCTTGGCGCCGTCGATCGGCACGGCCACGCCCGCACCGAAGTTCATGTAGATCCCCGGGGCTGCTTCGTTGGTGTCCTCGTCGAAGTGGAAGTAGCGATCGAAGGAGGCTTCGGACTTCCAGAGGTTGTTGTCGCTGCCGAGCGCCTCGGTGAAGAGCGTGTTCGACCATCGAGCAGTCCAGCCGCTGCGCGGGAGGCGGCGGTTGTCGAGCTTGTTCGCGCTGATCGAGCCGGTGACGCCGAAGAACTTCTCGCGCCCTTCGGACCCCAGCAGCGTCCGCGGAACCTGACCGACGCTGTCCAGGTCGCTGATATTGAGCTCCTGCCAGCGTAGACCCGTACTCAGCTGGACGTCACCCTGCCCAAGCGCCCGCGTGACCGCGAAGCGCGCAAACGTCCGCTGCTCGTCGTTGCTTCGGAAGATCCGATCGCGCTGCTGGATCTCGCTGACGAAGCCAATCGGATCGAAGTAGCGGCTGAAGATGTCCGGGTGCTGGTAGAAAAAGCGCCAGTAGCTCACCTGGGAGCCCGGCGAGACGTCCAGACCCAGGGTCTCACCGTCACCGTTGAGGGCTTCCTTGCGATAGACCTCGCCAAAGACACCCGCCCAGCTCCGGGGCAACTTCTGCGCGTCGAAGTTGCTGATCTGAAGGGACACGATGCCGACGAGGCCCTGGTCACTGGCCACGCCGCCCGAGAGGTTGGCGTTGATCGTGCGGCCTTCCTTGACGGTCACGAAGGCGTCCACGAGGTCGGGCTCGCCGTCCACGGTGCGGTAGGAGAGCTGGGGCGGCGGGTGCTGGCCGCGGCCATAGGGGTCGTCGAAGAAGCCCGAACCCCGCACGCGACGCATGGCGCTCTGCATCTTGACCGTGTCCACGCGATCGCCTTCGAGCTGGGCGAAGCTCTTGCGGATCACGTGGTCCTTCGTGTTCTCGTTGCCGGCAATCTCAAGGAAGCGCAGCGTGAACGGCCGGCCCTGCTGGAGCACGTAGGTGACCGCGACCGTCTTGTTCACGTAGTCCCACACCTGATCGGGCGCCAGGAAGCGCCATCCGGAGTTGCCTCCTCGGTCCTCGAAGCTAGAGGCCGGGATGTGGCCTTCCTCGCCATAGCGGCGCAGAAGCTCGCGCTGGTCGAGCTGAACGCGGACCTGTTCAAGCGGCTCGCCCACTTTGAGGGAGAGAAGCGCCTTGAGCTCGTCCGCGGGGATCACCAGCTCAGCGCTGCGCTCCTGGCGATCGGTCTGCCCGGGGAAGATTTGGACATCCTCAAACTCGACGGCGCGGATTTCAAGGGACTCCACCGTGTAGCGCGGGCCCTCATCGATGACGTATTTGACCTCCACGCCGCTGCGGTCGACCGTGAACGCCAGCTCCGCATCGACCACGACGTCGATGAAGCCTCGCTCGCGAAAGACGTTCGCGAGGGCAATACGGTCGGCATTGATCACCTCTTCGTCAAAGCGGTGCCCCCACCAGGCGAAGAGCCCGCGGCCCTTGGTCCCGACGCCGGCGAGCTTCTTGAGCGTCTTCTTCCAGATGAGGACCCCTTCGTCCTGAATGGACTCGTTGCCCTCGACGGTGACGTCCTTCACGTAGACCTTCGGGCCCTCACGGATCTCGAAGATCATCTCGCGGCGCCGGACGCCCTCGCCGCCGAGGAGGTGGCTCACCTCGACGAAGTGGTAGCCCTGGCGCTTGTAGGCGCGGCGGATCCGGTCCTCGATGCGCTCGGCCTCATCGACGGAGACCTCCACGCGATCGTCGAGCAGCGCCCACTCGCGCAGCTGGTCCACGTCGAAGTGGACGTTACCTGCGAACTGGGGGTCTAGCGCGACCTCGTTCTCGATAAAGACGAGGTGCACGATGACGCCGCCCTCGACCTCCTCGAAGGAGTAGCCGTTGTTCTCGATCAGCAGATTGAAGTCGGTCCAAAGCCGCTTCATGCCAACGTCAACGGACCTTGGCAGCCGCTGGCCCACGCGGAGCCCCATGCGCTGCGCGATCTTGATCGGGTCGTAGGCGGTCAGGTTCTCGACCTCGATGCCCATGATCACTGGGAGCTCGTCCGCGACCTGGGGCCCGGCCTCGGCCTGGAGCTCGGGCGCGGGAGACTCCTCGGCGTCTCCAGTGGGCTCCTGGGGGACCCACGTAGTGGTCACGGGAGCCGTCGGCGCGATCAGCGGGCTGGCTTCCAGGCTCTGGCGCGAGAATAGCCCCAGGACAAGGGCGCACGCGGCGATGAGAAGTGGTCGCAAGGAATAAGGGGAGGGTCTCGGGAAGGGCAGCATCGGGCGTGGGCACTGGCCCGACGGCTCGCACGGGGGTCCGGAAGACTAGCGAGGGTGGGCGCGGGTTTCACGAACGAGCCCCATCTTGTTGGTAGTTGAGCAGCCACGGCCCCCTGCCGCTGCCAAGCCCCGCAAGGCTCCCGGCCCTGCCCCTGAACTCCTAAAAAGCCCTCCAGCGGCCCGTGAAGCACGACGACACGCCCGAAACCGTCCCCCCGTCGCCCCTAGGAATCAAGGCGGTGGGCTCATGCGCCGAGCACACCGATCAGAACCCACGGAAGAAAAACCCATTGAAGAAGCGCGAGCAGCCACAACGGTCCAGCCAGCCACGCCATACGACGGCTACCAGGGCCTCGACGCGCGCCTGGGCAGCCAGAATATCGAGGTCGGCAACCAGCGCTTCATCGGCACCGCCCCCCGGCGCCAAAACCGCCAGAGCTTCGAGGGGCGCTGCCCGTGGATCTGGACTTGCTCAGGCAGCCTGCCGTAGCTACGTACGGGTTGGGGCGACGCAGCGCAGCGACTCAGGCGACGCGCTACGCGGATTCAGCTATGCGCGACACGCTCCTAGCGAATAAGGAGCGTCTCGAGATCGCGTCGCATAGGGTGGGCTGGGCTGCGCGCTATGGCCGCGTTCAAAGCCGCCTTGGCCCGATCCTGCCTGCCTGCGTTGTGCAGCGCCAAAGCCTCCAGAAAATAGGGCTCCGCGGCCTTCGGCGACGCGACCTTCCACTCGTCGATACGAAAGAGAGCTTCGTCCCAACGATTGAGCGAGCCCAGGGCTGTCACCCAGGCGCGAAACGTCACGCCGTCAAGCGTCCCCGTGCGAGCCGCTGCAGCGAAGTGCTTGCGGGCGGACTCGAACTCGCCTATTTCGGTGTCGACTTGACCGAGGAGGGCATGCGCGTCCGGATCGCTAGCGTTCAAATCGAGGAGCTGGGTGAGCTCGACGCGTGCCGCTCCGAGCTCACCCACCGCGACTCTAGCCCTCGCTAATAAGAAGCGCGCGGCACGGTTCTTAGGATCGACGCTCAGTACACGCTGGAACTCGTTCGCAGCGCCTGAATAGTCACTCGTACGGAGCTTCTTTTCGCCGCGCTGATAGTTTGCAGAGGCGGACCGGGAGAGGGCTAGAATCTCGGAGCGCAATGAGTCTTGGATCGGCACGGTCCCGCGCCCTCCACTCGCCAATGCGGCCGCGTGTTGCCTGGGCACCTCGGCAGCCTGCTCGCTCTGCCCCAGCAGCGCGAGCGCCTGGCCGTACACCGTGGCCACGGCAGGATCGGTGGTAAAGGAGCGAAAGAGCGGCTCCAGTAGTCCGGCCGCACGCGTCCATGCCGCCTGGTCTTCACGCTCCACGAGGGAGCGTGCGAGGCCCAGCTGCGCGTATGCATACTCCGGTGCAATCCCGAGTGCGGACCGATAACAGGCGGACGCCTCCTCGACATCCCCTTTATCCAGGAGGAAGTCGCCGTGGCGCGCAAATGCTGGAGCGTAGTCCGGTCGAAGCATCTCGACGCGGCGGAAGCGCGCCAACACGTCCTCTGCTTCGCGGGGGAGAAGCGTGCCCAGGAACGCGAAGTCATACGCCGCTGGAAAGAGGCCGCTGTCCAGGTCAAGAGCCCGTTCGAGACACGCTTCCGCCTCATCCAGGAACATGTGTGCGTCCATGGCGAAGCCGAGGTCCGCCCACGCCTTGGCGTTCTCAGGCTTGGCTCGAACGCCCGCAGCGCGGCCCTCGATCAGCTCGGCGACGAGCGGCTCCATCGCCGAGGTATCCAGACTTGGGATTGGAACCGTTGGGCCAGATGCCTGTGTGGATTCGGCGCCGCTACATCCAGCTAGCCCGGCCAGCAAGAGACTCGTCAAGTACTTCATAGCGGTTGCCCTTGGCCACGGATGAGCCTTTGGACCTGGCCCGTGCCGACGGAGGAAAACCGCTCTCGGCGCCCGTCCGGCCAACGAGCCTCGACGTCCACGGAGTCAGGCGCCCGGGGGAGGCCGAAGTGCACGCGGGGATCGCGGCTCGACAGGTAGCCGTCCGAGCTGCGCGACGTCCGTCGGCTGGTGCGCTCTCCCGCGACGACGGTGAGCTCGACTCCGAGCGCGGTGGCTGCCGACGGCGACGTTCGCGGATCCAGAAGCACCCATGTACCCTCG
>JBLIHL010000394.1:0-6062 GCA_047635895.1 Paracoccaceae bacterium
ACGACGAGGACGCCACCTTCACGATCATGAGCTGGCGGAACGTCGGCAAGAAGTCTTCCGAGCCGGTCATCTTCGACCAGTTCAGCGCGGAGGGTTTCCCGGAAGACCTGCGCGTGGTCGACTTCATGGGCCTGCGCTGGTCCGACGACGGCAAGGCGCTCTACTTCGGGTTGAGGGAGTGGGATGAGAAGCCCGCTCCTGAGACAGACGACGACTCGAAGGACGAGAAGAAAGCAGACAAGCCGGACGGTGACGCCAAGGACGCTGCGAAGAAAGCTTCGGGCAAGACGAAAGGCGACGAGAAGGACGGGGACGAGGAGAAGCGCGCTTCACTACGCGACTCGCTGGACGATGCACCCGGCGTCGAGATCTGGCACGCCCGCGACATCCGCATCATTCCGCGCCAGAAGCTGATGGCCGGGAGCGACGAACGCAAGTCGATGCTGGCCGTCCTCTGGCGGGACGAGAATCGACTCGTCCAGCTTGAGAACGGGCACGTCGAGGACGTCGAGATTCTCGAAGGCGGCAGGCGCGGCCTCGGCCGGGACGAGACTCCCCACCAGGAAGAGCAGCGCTTCGCCGCGGTCCAGGCGGACCTCTACTCAGTCGACGTCGCCACGGGCGATCACGAGATGATCCTCGAGCGCGTCAAATACTCGATGATGGGGCACCCGAAGGGGCGCTACTTCCTCTTCGTGAAGGACGACCAGGTGTGGTCGTACGATCTGGAAACCAAGAAGTCGGTGAACCTGACGGAGAACGTCGACTCGAAGTTCATCGACCAGGAAGACTCGTCGCTTACGGACGAGAAACGCCCCTACGGCGTCGCCGGCTGGACCACGGACGGCAAGCGCGTCCTGCTCAACGACCGCTACGACATCTGGTCCTTCCCGCTCAAGGGCGGCGACGCGAAGCGCCTCTCGAAAGGCGCTGACGAGCAGATCGTCACGCGGCGCATTCGCATCGCTGCCGACCGCGACGAAGACGAGTTCATTGACATGTCAGAGGGCTTCTACGTCAGCCTCTACGGCGACCGCACGAAGAAGTCGGGCTACGGCCACCTCCACGGCAAGACAGGGGTGAAGGAGCTGGTGTGGGAAGACGCGCGCATTTCGCGCCTCATGAAGGCCGAGGATGCTCCTGTCTTCGCCTACCGCGTAGAGGACTTCAACGACTCCCCTGATCTCGTGGTTACCGGCCCCACGCTGCAGGACGCGAAGGAGGTCTCATCGACCAACGAGTTCGCGGAGAAGTTCGCCTGGGGGCACTCCGAGCTCGTCGACTACGAGAACAAGAACGGCGTGCCGCTCCAGGGCGCGCTCTTCTATCCGGCGGACTACGATCCTTCCAAGACCTACCCGATGGTGGTCTACATCTACGAGCTGCGTAGCCAGTCGCTTCACCAGTACGCCTCGCCCTCGGAGACGAACCCCTACAGCGCCGCCGTGTTCACCCAGAACGGCTACTTCGTGTTCCAGCCGGACATCGTCTACCGCGCCCAGAACCCCGGCCTTTCGGCGGTCGAATGCGTGGTGCCCGCGGTGGAGAAGGTCCTCGAGAGTGGCATGGTCGACCCGAAGCGTGTCGGGCTCTTCGGCCACTCCTGGGGCGCTTATCAGACGGCGTTCATCGTGACCCAGACGGACCTCTTCGCGGCCGGCGTCGCCGGCGCTCCGCTCACGAACATGATGAGCATGTCGATGAGCATCTACTGGAACTCGGGCGAGACCGACGCCAAGATTTTCCACGAGAGCCAGGGGCGTATGGACAAGCCGTTCTGGTCCGATGTCGACACCTACATCGCCAACTCGCCGATCTTCTCCATCGAGAACCTGAACACGCCGCTGCTTGTGGCCTTCGGGGACAACGATGGCGCGGTGGACTGGCAGCAGGGCATCGAGATGTACAACGCGGCGCGGCTTGCGCAGCGCCCGTACGTCATGCTCGTCTATCCCGGTGAGAACCACGGCCTTCGCGAGAAGGCGAACCAGGTCGACTACCACCACCGCGTACGCGAGTGGTTCGAGACCCATATGAACGGAGCGGAAGCACCGAAGTGGATCTCGGAGGGCCTGCCGTGGCTCGATCAGAAGAAGGCGCTCGAGAAGATCGGCAAGGACAAGTAGCCCAGCAGGGTCTCACCTCCGGGCGCATGCGTGCGCCCGGGGGCAAGACCTTCATCCGTTGTGACTACGCCGCGCAGCTGACCGTCTCGATCGATCCGTGAGACACCGCCGCCCGGAAGCGGGCCGCGGCAAAACGGGCCGCGGCCTGGCACGCGGTGCTGAACCCCAGTCTCGACCCAGTATCCGCAGGGCATCGCCGCAACGCTCTGAGCCCTCCGCTGGCCTCCTCAGGGGATGAAGCGGATGGAGTCAATGACCACAGGGAGAGCGCTCGACTCGCGCCGCAGGGTCATTCGGTCACCTGGCTCAACCGCGAGCGGCCGCGCGAGAGGAATGAGGAGGTCTCGCCACTGGCGGCGGGTACTGCCAGCGCTCACCGCCGGGAGCTCGTTCTCACCGAAGGCTACGCCGAGGCGGAACTCACCGTCGCTCATCACCCGCAGCTCGACGTGCCCCGCCCCGTTGGCGGCTCTCGGAAGTGGAATATCTACTGTCAGTGGCTCTTCGGTAACGTCGATGTAGAGCGCTTGTCGGTCGCCGAAGGGCCCTAGCCGCACATGCGCTGCGTCGAATTCCCAACCGTGATCGCCTTCCACTGGCGCGGTCAAAGTCGCGAGCGGAGCAAGGCTCTGGGCGCCAGCTCCTGTTTCTAGCCCATACGCATCCGTCAATGACTCCGGGTCACCGCACGCGGCTGCCACGAAGAAGGTTGTCGCGACCATGGCTGCATTGAGGAATCCGCGGTGCTGGCGCACGCGCGGGGGGATCGAAGCTGCCCATGGCGAGCGACTTGGGGCTTCTCCTTCAACGCGGCCAGGACCCCGAGGGGCGCTGCCTGTGGATGCAGACTTGTTCATCGGTCGATTAGATGGGGTAGGCGAACTCTGCGCCTGGGTCTTCGAGGGCGAAGATGATCGCAAAGACAATCAGCACAATCGCGATCGTCACCAAGACGATACGGAGAATAGGAAGGGGTCGATCTGGCATGGACACTCAGAGCTTGAGGAGTGCGCGCGCACTGGACGCGAGAAATGCGGCGAGTTCGACGGAGCCGCGCGGGTTCAGGTGGCAGGCGTCGCTGTAGAGCGTTTCTGTGCGCCCTTTGAACATGGGAGATCCATCGGCGAAGGCGACGCCACGTTCCCGCAGGTGCTCACCTTCCACCCGCAGTCGCGGGTAGCCGGCGAGGACTCCTTCCTCCCACTGATCGGAGATCCTGCAGGTCTCCGCCTCACGCACGGATAGCGGCTTAGCCCCTGCGTCGTGCAGGGTGGGCTGCAGCGCATGCAGGAACGCGATGCCCCGCGCCGCGCACATAGCGTGCAGGCTAAAGGCAGACTCGCTCCAGACGCGGATCATGCCCGGCATAGCGGTCTCAAGGTCCGCTGGTACCTCAGGACCCCGCAGCGCCATCGGCATGCTTGAGCTGTTCCGGCGCCGGTTCAGGGCTCCCTTGGCCGCGGCATGCTGCGCGCCAGGCCTCGAAAGAAGCGCATCGACCACGCGGGAGCCGAGGGCACTCCGATAGAGCGCGCCCCCAAGCCCGATGTCGAGAAGGCGCCGCGAACGGCGCTGGGCAAGCTCCATCGCTACCAACAACTGGACGTCTGCGGGCGAGTACTCGACCGCCGGGGTCAGGTGCGACCAAGTGTTGATCGCGGGGTAGAGCGGATGGGCTCCGTTCCTGAGGTTCGCGTTCGCCAGCGCGACCTCGTTGAATCCGTCCAACAGGATCACAAGGTCCGGCTTCCACCCTAGCTGGAAGAGGAGGTGGCACACAATCGACGTCTGCGGCGCCTTCGTTCCCGCGCGGGCCTGATTGTGCAGCCGCACCTTCCGCCCCGCGACCCGCGGGTCCTCGGCCAGCGCTGACTCCAAGCGCTCCCGTGCCGCATCGTTCGACCCGAGGAGCATCGCGACCGAGCCCCCGAGGAGCACGACGTCAAAGGTATCCTCCGCCTCCTCTGTGCGGAAGTACTCAGCGGTCGGCCCGTACTCATCGAGTCGCTCCTGAAGGTCGACCCCCATGTAGGGTGACAGGACCGGCTGGCCGAAACGCCGATTCATGGGACTCGCATCGCCCTCTGTCGACTGGCCGGCCCCCATGCCGACGGCGCCATGGGGCCGGCGGATCCAGTCGAGTTGGCCGACCCAGGCATCCCGCACCGTGCTGGAGCGATGGGAACGACCGTCTAACGAGAGATAGGCGCGGTAGCCAATTTCAAGGACGGTGAAGAGCAGGATGACCGTCGTCGCGGCGAGCACGACGATCCTAAGGAGACGCTTCATTTCGAGTAATTTTCGGCCTGGCAGTGGACGAGGGCAGCTGAGTCAGTGGCTTCGAGGATCGCCCTCGAACCGGCAGGCGAGCCAGACTCAGAAACCAATTCAAGGGCAACGGCCTCTGCACGGATAGACATTTTGCCAGTACTGCGGTTCCCAGCCCTGCTCCGCCATGTTCGCGAAGCGTGGCCAGCACTCCACGGTCACGGCTACCGCCTCCTTCCTCGAACCGAACGATGCCCAGGCGCGGCAGAACGAAACCCCAAAACGGTACCGTAAAACGGCGCCTGCGAAAGAACGCCGTCCAGCTCAGCGTCGATCCGATTATTACAGTTCGGGACGTTGAGCAGCAGCGGTCCCGCCGACCCCTTCCCAGATGGCAGCAGCCACCGCCTAATGGCACCGTGCTACGACGACTCCTCTACCGACATGGCCTGCGCCGGCACCGCCCAGGGTTCCACAGTCGCTTCGGCGGACTGTGGACCGATCGCCTAGACGCGAAAAGTAAGTTGGCGGCGCGGCTCGCCAGCGGAGAGGTCAGCCAAGCGTCTGTGGACTTGGTGCGGCACTGGATAGAGTTCGGCTACGTCATCCTCAAGAACGCCGTCCCGCATGACGTTGTCGACACGATCAACGCCGAGGTCGATCGCATCTGGGAGGACTGCGACCCCCACTACCGGATCGAACTCGGGGCGGTCTACCACGACTTGGACCCCAAGCTTCGATCGCAGCACTACAAGCTTCTCGACCTGCACGCACAGTTCCAGCCTGCGTTGCAAGCAGCGTTCGCCCCGCGCGTCACGGAGTTCCTCCAGCTCGTCTTCGAAGCCACGCCTCTCCTCTTCCAGTTGCTGACCTTCGAAACAGGTAGCAGCCAGCCGGTCCACCAAGACACGGCCTACGTGGTGGTGACGCGCCCGATGGAATTCGCGGCCTCATGGATCGCGCTGGAGGACATCCAGCCAGGCTCCGGCGAACTCGTCTACTACCCTGGCAGCCACCGCCTCCCCGAGCACCGTTTCCGCGCGGGCTACAAGAACTGGAATGCCGAGCGTGACGGAGAAGATTCCCACCGCGAGTTCCTCACCGGCCTCCACCAAAAAGCCAAAGCCGAGGGCCAGACGCTCCAATCCTTTCGCCCCAAGAAGGGCGATGCCCTCATCTGGTCGGCCGACCTCGCCCACGGCGGCGGCCCCATCACGGACCCAAGTCTCACGCGCCGCAGCCTGGTCAGCCACTACTGCCCCGCGAGCGCGAGGCCGTACTACTTCGGCTACAAGGCGAAACACCGGCGCGTGGGCAAGGGGCCCGCCGGCGGCGAGTACTCGAGCTCGTACTACCGGATCTGATGAGTCAGCAGCATCGGCCAAGGTCGGTAGCCACAGACTCAAGCTCGTTCGGTCGCAGGCACTTGAACCCACGCCTGGGGCCGAGACCTCGTATCCTGGGGGCATGCTGCATGCCCTTTCCGTCGCCTCGCTGGCCTTGCTTCCCGTTGCTGCTCAGGGGCAGCTCTGCGCTCCGTTAGTTTCCTCAGCGCTGGCTTCCTCGGCGCCGACTTCCTGGTCGCTGCCGACCCCAGGCTCCCCCAGCGCGCTTGGGCCCATCCAGGCGGATTCCCTGACGCCTGACGCCAAGAACCTGGCGACCTGG
>JBLIHL010000395.1:0-6041 GCA_047635895.1 Paracoccaceae bacterium
TCATCGCCGCCTCCGTCGCCGCAGGCCTCTTGGTCCGCCGACGCCTCGATTCACTCGACCTGATCGAGGTCCTGAAGACCCGCGCTTGAAGGCGCCCTGAGAAGACAAACCTGTGAAACGACTCCTGCTTGCCGTTGCCGCGATCGCCGCCCTCGGCGCCATCGCCTACCTCGCTTACCGGCCCAACCCAGTGCCCGTGGAGACTGCCGGCGTGACCACCGGGGAGCTCACCGTCACCCTCGACGAGGAGGGTTTCACCCGCGTCCGGGAGAGGCACCTCGTGCTGGCCCCACTCGACGGGCTGCTACACCGAATCAGGCTGGATCCGGGGGACTCCGTCGTGGGCCAGACGACGTCGATCGCCACCGTCGAGCCCCTCGCTCCCGGCATGCTGGACGAACGCTCCGTCGCCATGGCGGAGGCCCGCGTGGGAGCGGCCAGGGCGGCCGTCAGCGGGGCCCGCGAACAGGAAGCCACGGCTGAAACGCTTCTCGCTTCTGCCCGCGAAGAGGCCGAGCGTCTACGCCGCAGCGGAGCGGCCACGAGCCAGATCAGCGTGACCCATGCCGAGCGGGAGGTACTCTTCCGGGAGGGCGAATTGGCGGCTGCGGGTACCAGCATCCGCGTGGCGGAGTACGACCTGGAGCAGGCGAACGCCGCGCTCCTCCTGGCCCGGCCCGACGCGGAGCCCTTCGATCAGGCTCCCTTGCCACAACCACGAGTCCTGACCGTCCGCGCCCCTGCGAATGGCAAAGTACTCCGCGTCATACGAAAGAGCGAGGGCCCCGTTCGCATCGGAGAACCGCTCGTTGAGCTCGGCGATACGCGTCAGCTGGAGATCGTCGCCGACTACCTGACCACCGAGGCCGTTCGCATCCGCCCGGGCATGGAAGCGACCATCACGGGCTGGGGCGGCGACCTCGAGCTGATCGCCCGGGTCCGACGCGTCGAGCCGTCCGCCGTCACCAAGGTCTCCTCCCTAGGGATCGAAGAACAGCGCGTCAACGTCATCCTCGACCTCGCCACCTCCAACGAGGAAGACATCGGGTTGGAGGACGGATTCCGCGTGGAGGTGCGCGTGACCGAGTGGCATGGGAAGGACATCCGCATGGTGCCGGAAGGCGCCCTGGTGAAGGACTCCACCGGCTGGTTCGTCTTCGTCGTTGAGAATGATCGAGCGCGCCGCGTGGCCGTGGACCCAGGGCATCGAAACGGCCGCCAGGTCGAGGTGCTTTCGGACCTCAGCCTCGACGCCGCGGTGATCCTGTACCCGGGGGACCGGGTGGTGGACGGTGTGAAAGTCCAGCGGCGATGACTCGTCGCGGCCGGGTTGTTGGAGCAGCAAAGAGCCGCCGCCCTCCCGAAGGAGAGCGGCGGCTCTTTTCACACCAGAGAGGCGGTCACCCGCCAGGCATTCAAATCACTGGAACGTGATCTGGAGGCCGTCGGTGAAGTTCGACGTCGGGCCCATCGGGCTTGAGTCACGGAACCAAGCCTGGAAGTTCCAGGTGTCGCCGCCCATCGTCGCGATCGGACCCGTCGGGCTCGGGATCGCGGTGAGGTCCGCCGCGAGCGAGAAGCCGCCGGCCATGCCGGTGTTCTGGATCTGGCCCGGACCGACGTAACGGCCGACTGCGCCCGAGAGGCACAGGTTGCCCGAGCTGCCGCCCGGGTTCATGACGAAGCCTTGGTTGGCGCTGACGACGAAGAAGCCGAACGCGTTGTTGGGAAGGCTGCTCGCGACGAGCGTGAGGTCGTTGTCCGCAACGGCGATCGAGCCCATGGCGGTCATGTCTGCGGTCACGCCGGTCGAGTTGGCGTTGGCAAGACAGTAGTTCGAGCCGAACCCGCCCATGTCGACGACCTCGAGGTTGTCAAAGAGGACGTACGAATCGGCGATACCGATCGACGTAAAGACGTCGGCAAGGCCGAGGCTGACCTGGCCGTCAAAGCGGCCTGCGAAGTCGCCCTGGAACGTGAGGTTGCCGTCGAAGCCCCAGGAGATGACGCCCGTGGTGTTGTCGACTTCGACGTCGACCGTCGTCCAGATGTTGCCCGGTGAACCGGCGATCGTGGAGGGCGGAGCCGGGAAGAGTGACTGGAAGAAACCGCCGCTGTTGTTGCTGCCGTTGCCGAGGTAGCTCGGGTGGGAGTTCGGAAGCGTCGTGCTGGACGTCTCGCCCATCGGCGTGTTGGCTGCATCGCGGAACCAGCGGTAATCCGAGCCAGAGCCACCGTCGCCGTCGAAGGCAAGGAAGGCGCCGGAGCCCGAGATCGGGCTGAAGAGCTGGTTGAAGGTGGTGGCGTCGCCGCCGATGCCGACGTGGCCGTGCTCCGTGGTGCCGGCGGTGCCGGTGAAGTTCATCCAGACGTCGACGCGCATGCGATAGACGTCGGCGGTGACCATCGTGTTGTGGAAGCAGGTGATGGCGTCCTGGTTGCCGATGGTCGTGTTGACCGTCAGGCGGAGGCCGTTCGTGTCACCCATGGCCGAGCGCGGCGCGGCCGGGATTCCGGTGGCAACGTAGTCGTAGGCGAACTCCTGAACGCCGTCGACGGATCCGTCGTTGACGATCGTGTAGTCGGTGCTCGTGTTGGCCTCGAAGTTGTCCGTGAACAGCGTGATCTGCGCGCTGGCCGATGCAGCGGCGAGTGATCCCACGGCGGCAAGGACGAGGGGGCGGCGGAGTGAAGTCTTCATTGAGTGGCTCAAGGGAAGGAAGGGAGGGAGGGAGGGATGACTGCGGCGCAGGATTCAACGGACACAAAACGCGTCGCGCGCCGCAGAGGCAGGGCCCTTCAGGGTAGCGCCCCGGGGCTGTACTCTCTCCAGGGAATACAGCGGTCACACAGAACTCAGACGCATCGTGGGTATTTGGAGGGGACACAGCCCGGAGTGGAGCAGGGATGGACCCAAATGCGTCTCAAAGCTGGACAGATAACACGCTGCCGGCGCCGCCCAGAGGATTCCCTCCGGGGCCGGTAAGCCGTTCTCCGACGAGAGGATTCCCCGCGCCCTTGGCACCTATTCCCCAGGTGCTCTCCCCATGTGCCCACGTTTGGCAGGTCCAGCCCCATGATCCGAACTGCCTCTACTGGTCTCTGCCTCCTTCGCGCCTCCCTTCGCGCTCCCCTCGCGGCTCTCCTCACGGCCCTCTGCCCCCTCGTCGTTCTCACGGCCTGCTCGGGCGGCACGCACTCCGCGCCGGGAGACCCGCCATTCCTTGGGGCGGCCGTGGTGGGCGCCACCCAGGACCGCG
The DNA here is from genome assembly GCA_047635895.1 of Paracoccaceae bacterium. Taxonomy (GTDB): domain Bacteria; phylum Planctomycetota; class UBA1135; order UBA1135; genus Saltatorellus. Next base: position 3,261 of record JBLIHL010000395.1, read on the forward strand.
ACCATGACCCGTCCGGGGCAACGCTAGTGATCGAGTTCGATGGCGCTATGAACACGGACGACGTTGAGACCACGAGCTACTACGGCGTCACCAGCGCGGCCGTCACCGCCGCCGTTCAGATCGAGCCTACGCGCGTCCGTCTGTCCCTGACGGCCGCGGTCCTTCCTGGAGCTACGCTGGTCACCGTCCAGTCGGGCATGCGCGACGCCAGCGGCCAGGCATCCGCAGGCGCGGTGGGGCACGCGATCGAGAGCACCGACACCGATCCCCCACAGGCCGCACGCATCGCGGGCGTCACCGTCTCTGGACTCAACAACGACCAGGCCACCGTCGAGTTCGACGACCTGATGGTCGCCTCAGACGTCGTTCGCGTGGACTCGTGGAACCTCGAGTCACCCGCCGGGACACCAGTGGACCTCGAGCGCGCCATCATCGAGTACGACGAGGAGGCCCAATGCGCGACGATCACCCTCGGTGGCGGGCAGAATCTGACGACCGGCGCCAGCATCAGCGCGGTCCTCACGACCATGCGCGACGTGGGTGGCAACAGGATCCAGTCGTCGAGCTTCGGCAGCAGCGCCGTGACGTCCTTCGTGGTGGGCGATCGCGTGGCGCCCAGGCTCCTCAGCGTGTACCCGGGGGAAACGGCCAACACGCTTCGCTTCGTGTTCGACGAGCCGGTGCAGTTCACCGCGACCTCAGACCTCGTGGCCAATATGCCCGTGAGCGGGACGCGCGTCACCTTCGCGGAGAGCACATCGCCCGGCATCGACCTCCAGCCGAACGCTTCGGTCTCTCTTCTGGGCGGGCTCGTGGCCGAGGTCACATTCGCGGTCGCACCGGAGGCCGGTGACCTCGCTAGCATCGCAGGCGTGGCTGACCTCGCGGGCAACGTCATCGTGCCGCGCGCGGCCGTCACCGTCGAAGCGCGCGACCCGGGAGGCCCGGAGCTCTTCGTCGGCAGCACGGAGCTCATCGCCTTCGAAGGGGAACGCAACGACATCTTCCGCATCACGTTCGATCGAGCCCTGCACCCTGACGGCCTCTACTACGACTACCGCTACGGCCTGCTCGAGAACTTCTTCGTCAACACGCTGGGCGCCAAGGGCACCTTTGATGGGGACCGTGAGGTCACTTTCCTGCTGCGTGGCCCCGTCGACCACGAGGTCCAAACCGCCAACACCTACCTCCTGGCCGTGGCGCAGATCATGAGCGTCCAGGGCGTCCCGATCGACATGACGACCTACGAGTACACCGTCACGCCGACGGGTGATGCAGTGGCTCCGTCACTGACGGCTGCCCGGATCTCTTCGACGGAGGCTACGCGCCTTCTGGTCGAATTCAGCGAGGCCCTGGCCGTCACACAGGGCTCGGACCCGACCCAGTACTCCCTCGACGGCAGCGCCCCGACGGCCACCGAGTTTGTGTCGCCGAGGGTCATGGCCCTTACTTTCACCCAGGCCCCCACCATCGGACAGACGCTGTCCGTAACCACGGCGGCACTGCGGGACCGAGCGGGCAACCGCGCCGCTCTCACCGCGGACGTCACCGTTCAGGGCTCGGACACCACGCCGCCCTCCGTGGCGAGCATCACGGCAACGGCCCAGGCCGGCACCGAGCCAGACCTGATCGTGATTCAGTTCAGCGAGCTCGTCGACCCCGCCTCCCTCAATGACCCTGAGGCGATCCACGCCACCGTGGCCGGCTCAACGGTTTCCCTCATCGGGTCTGAGCTCTTCTACCAGAGCGCGAACAACACGCTGACGGCCGAGCTTCCAGACACGCTCCTCCTACCCTTTGGCGAGTCCGTCACCGTCGAGATCGCGAGCTTTACCGACGCCGCTGGCAACGAATCAATCGGGCAGTCCGGGGCCGCGACGATCGGCGGCGACCAAACGGCGCCGGGCTCGCTCGTCGCCTTTGTGAACTACCGTGAGGACGTGACCGGAACGGTGGTCGAGGTGACGCCGGACGAGCCGCTGCGCACGAGCGCGACGGGCACGATGGCCTGGTCAGCTTCGGGTGGTCAATCGGTCCTCTCCGTTTCGAGCCTTGGGTTCGATCGCTACAGGCTCACGCTCGGCGCGCCCCTCGGAGCCAACGACACGCTGACGCTAACCGGCGCGACCGACCTGGCGGGCAACGTCGCCGGCGGCCCGCTCGTCGTGAACCCCATCGAGTAAAAACCCGTCAGCAGGGCGGCCGCGGATCAGTACCGGGCCACGATGTCGTCCACCGACTTGCGCTGGAGGCCCGGGACCTCGCAATTCTCCGACGGGTACCCGATCGGGATCAGCAGGAACGCCTTCTCGTTCTCTGGACGCCCGAGCAGCTTCCCGAGAAACCCCATGGGGCTGGGCGTGTGAGTCAGCGTGGCCAAACCCGCGTCATTCAAGGCAGCCAGGAGCATCCCGGCCGCGATCCCGACCGACTCCTGCGTGTAATAGTTCTGGCCTCGCTCGCCGTCCTCCTGGATCTCCCAGGCGTGGCGGAAGAGCACAATCAGCGCGGGAGCGAGCTCGAGGAAGGCCTTCTCGGCGTCCGTCTTGAACGGACGAAGATCGTCCAGCCACTCCTCGTTCATGCGGCGCCCGTAGTTCTCACGCTCCTCCTCCTCCGCCGCCTCTCGAATCTTGGTCTTGATCGCTGGATCGGTGATGAGGGCGAAGGTCCAGGGCTGCTTGTGCGCCCCGGACGGCGCCGTGCCTGCGCTCCGAATACAGGTTTCCACTACGTCGAGCGGGACGGCGTCCTCGGAAAACGAGCGCACTGATCGGCGTC
>JBLIHL010000396.1:0-5996 GCA_047635895.1 Paracoccaceae bacterium
GCTCGCCGGTATCGAGACTGGTTTGGGCGCCAACGACGTGGGCCTTGACCGCGGACAAATAGGGGGCGCCCGCCTCGTTCGATTCCGGACGGTTGGCTCGAGGGTGCTGCTTGAGGAGCTAAACACGAAGTTCCGGGCCGAGGCAGGCTCCGAGCTCGAGCGGGCCGCGGCGGCCCAGTCCTTCGCGACATCGGTGCTATTCGGCGTTGAGCCAGAAGCCGCGGACGGCGGGGCGCCCGAGGGAACGGTCCGGATCGACCTGACGGACCTCCTCGTGCGAGATGCCCACGGCGTGGTGGCCAAGCTCGCCAGCACGGGTCAGGGAAGCTACGGCCTCGAGCGCGATCGATCAGGCCTTGACGTTGCGCGGTGCCGCACGTTCCCCGAGAACATCGAGTTCACGTCGGTCCTGACGTTCACGGCGGACAAGCCTGGGCGCCTGGCCCGCGCCACCGCGCCCGACGGCGGAGCCCTGACGTTCGTTCAGCGCATTGGCTTCCTCAAGCTGCCCGATGGCGACTACGAGCGTCGGCGCTTCGACCCGCGCATGGGCGCCTTCGCGGCGACATACATCGACTACGGCGTCGGTCTGGACGAGCCGATCGAGCAGAGGCTCGCGGTGCGTCATCGGATCGAGCGCGACGCCACGACGGGTAAGCCCCTGCCGATCATCTACTACGTCGATCGAGCGGCGCCGGAGCCGATTCGTTCAGCCCTGGTCGAAGGCGCTTCTTGGTGGGCAGATGCCTTCAGCGACGCGGGCTACCCGGGCCTCTTCCAGGTTCGCGTGGCACCCGAAGGGCTGGATCCGATGGACTCCCGCTACCACATGATCCAATGGGTCCATCGCTCGACGCGCGGCTGGTCCTATGGAAACGCCGTGACCGATCCGCGGACCGGTGAGATCCTGAAGGGGCACGTGAGCCTCGGCTCCCTGCGCGTGCGCCAGGATCGGCTCCTCTTCGAAGGCCTGCTCGGGGTGGAGGCGACCGGGACCGGTACGCCGAAGGACCCCGTAGAACTCAGTCTTGCGCGTATTCGGCAGCTCAGCGCCCATGAGGTCGGGCACACGCTCGGGCTATCGCACAACTTCGCAGCCAGCACGCGGGACAGGGCCTCCGTGATGGACTATCCGGCGCCGCGCGTCGGGCTTGACGATGAGGGCGGGATCGACGTGTCCGACGTGTACGCCATTGGCATCGGCGACTGGGACAAGCACGCGATCTCGATGCTGTATGCCGAAGTGCCCGCGGACGTGCCAGTTTCTGCGTTCTACGAGCGAGCCGTTCGCAGGGCGCGCTCGCAGGGGCTCCGCTACCTGACCGACGCGGATGCCCGCTCGGCGGGGGCTGCTCAGCCCCTGGCGAATCTCTGGGACGATGGCGCCGATCCCGTCGAGGCGCTGACTGATGCTCTGAACGTCAGGCGCGTGGCGCTGGATCAGTTCGGCAGGCGCAACCTGGCGGCGGGCCGCGCGCTCGCCGAGCTAGAGGAGGTGTTCGTTCCCGTTTACATGCACCACCGGTACCAGGTCGAGGCAGCGCTCAAGGCGGTGGCGGGCGTGGACTACTTCCACGGCATGAATCAGCCCGGCGTCGAGCCGGCGCGTCCGGTGAGCGCGGAGGCGCAGCAGGCGGCGCTCGACGTTCTCTTGCTCACGCTCGAGGCAGACACGCTTGTGCTGCCGCGCGGCGTGGCCGAGCTATTCCTGGTGCGGCCGCCCGGCTTTGGGTCATCGCGGGAGACGTTCGCCCGCCGTGCCGGGGCGGCGTTTGATTGGCTGGGTGCCGCAGAGGTGCTGATGCGGGGGACAGTCCGCGGTCTCCTGAACGGGGAGCGACTCCTCCGTGCGGAGCTCCAGTCCGCGCGGTCCACGGAGCACGCGGGCCTGGGGGCGAATGCCATCGCGGGTCAGCTGTTCCGCGCCGCTGGCCTGCCATCTGGGGACGCGGCCGAGGAGCTCTCCGGCCAGGCCCTGATGCTGCGTCGCGCCCTGCAGGCGGTGGTCGTGGAGGAGGCCCTCGAAACGCTGATGTCGGAGCGGACCGCACGGCCCGTACGGGAGGCGCTTCGCTCAGCCCTCGTCCAGGCAGCGGGTAGCGGATCGCTGGCGGCTGCGGGCGGCGACCTCCAGGCGGAGGTGACCCGCGCGCTCGAGCGGCCCGCGATGCCCAGGTCCTCCAGCCACGCCTCTGGCGCGGTGGAGGTACCCCCGGGGAGCCCGATCGGTAGTGGTGGCTCCGCTTCTTTTGGTCCCCAGGGGACGATTCGGATGGCTCCGGGGCGCTTTGAGTGCGGTTGCGGCGGGCGCGGGGGATGGTGAACTCAAAGTGAACAAGGTTCGAGGGGTGGGCTGGGCTAAACTAACGGCTCGATTCCCTCTTTGTCCGAACCATGATCTTCACTTCGTCCACTCTTTTCGCTCCGCTTTTCCTGTCGGCTGTCTTCATGCCGATCCAGGACGGAGCCGCCGTTCTCGAAGCACCGACCAAGGCCAGTAACCTTGAGCGCGCGCTCGACACCATCTCGGCGGATGAGATCCGCTCGGACCTCTACTTCATTGCTTCCGACGCGATGAAGGGGCGTGACAGCCCCTCGCCCCAGCTCATGATTGCCGCGCGCTACATCCGTGGCCGCCTCATGCGCTTTGGCTTCGAGCCAGGCGCCCAGGAGGGCTCGTATTTCTACGAGTGGAGCTACCCCCAGCTCGGCCTCGATGAGTCGAAGACCTACCTGAAGGTGGCGGGGCCCGCCGGCCTGTCGCTCGACCTGAAGGTCGGCAAGGACTACTTCATGCGCCAGAGCACCTACGGGATGCGCACGGTGACGGGCTCGGCCGTTTGGGGTGCGGACTTCAGCAAGGAAGCGCTCAGCGAGATCGATGCCAAGGGCAAGTGGGTGATTGGCGTCAACGACGGCGGCCTGTCATCACGCAGGACCCGGGACCTCGAAGAGGGCGGTGCCCTCGGCGTGATCGTCCTGCCCGGTGAGAAGAACACTAAGCCCGTGGCGGAGTCCTATGGACGCACCGCAGAGTCCATGGCCAAGACGAGCCTGAAGCGCGGCCGCAGCCGCGGCGGCGACGACGGCCCACCATTCCCCGTCCTGCACCTCACGGAGCGCGTCGCCAAGGGACTGTCTGCCGCACTTCCGAAGAACCTGAAGGTTGGCCAGGCCACCGGCATGAGCTTTGACGAGTCTTGTGCTCGTGGCAAGGTCGCCGACGCGGTCATGGAGAACGTGTGCGGAATCTGGCCGGGCTCCGACCCGGAGCTGAAGAAGGAGGTCATCATCCTCTCGGCGCACTACGACCACGTGGGGCACCGGCCTGACGGCACCATCTATAACGGCGCCGATGACAACGGCTCCGGCACGTGCGGCTTGCTGGCGATCGCAGAGGCGCTGAAGGAATACGGCCCCATGCGTCGCACCATCATGCTGATGTGGGTGAGCGCTGAAGAGAAGGGCCTTCTCGGCTCCGAGGCGTGGTGCAAGGCGCCGTACCTGCCCGACGGGCTGGAAGCGCTCTGCAACATCAACATCGACATGATCGGGCGGAATGCGGGCGACGAGCTCCTCATCACGCCGACGAAGGATCACAAGGCCTACAGCGCGCTGACCCAGGTGGTCGAGGCTAACGCCGCGTCGGAAGGGTTCACCAAGGTGGGCTCCGCGGACGCGTACTACGGTCGTTCGGATCAGTACAACTTCGAGAAGCACATGGGGCTTCCGGTGGCGTTCCTGTTCTGCGACGTGCACGAGGACTACCACAAGCCCACGGACACGCCTGACAAGATCAACTACGACAAGATGCGTCGCATCTGTCGCCTGGTGGTGAAGATGCTGGAAGCTCTCCAGATCGATCGTCCGAAGTTTTGATCGAAACTTCTGACCGGTAGCGGTGAAGATAGGGAACCGTCTGCCGTACGCAGCGCAGACTCTTCTCCTATGACTTCACCGCTCCCCAATCCAAGTCTCGAATCCAGGGCCAGCCTGGAGCATCTCAGCGACCGCGTCGCGAGGGGCTCCAGGCTGGTTCATTGGATGAACGGGACCACGCGTCTGGGCCTTGGGCTCAGCCTATCGGCGGCGGGCGGCCTGCTGGTCGCGCGTTCGGTCTTCGGTTGGGATGCTCTTGGACCCTGGGACGCCATGGGCGTCTTGGCCGCGGCGTGGGCCGCTGCAGGCGCGGTCTCTTGGTGGCGCTCAGGCCAGAACGCGATGTCGAGGAATGACGCGGCGCTCTGGCTCGACCTGCGTTCGGACGCGAGCGGCCGGGTCGTGACGGCGGCCGAGGTGAGCGAGGCATCAGCCGCGCCGTGGAGGCGTGAGGCGGAGGGCCTCGCCGGCGCGGTGACGGACGTGCCCAAGGTGGACTGGTCGAGACCGCTTCTCGCGCTGGGTGCGGGGGCTTTGGCGCTCCTTGTCGTTCGGCTCGTGCCGGTTCGGACCGCGTCGCTGATCCAGGGCGGGGGCCTTGCCTCGGTCCTGGAGGAACGCCTCGAGGAGGTGGCCGAGAAGCTCGACGTTCTCGAAGAGGAAGTGGCTCTTGAGGACGAGGAACAGGCGGACCTTGAGGCGTCGCTAGAACGACTCGAAGAAGAGATCCAGCGCGACCCCGACATCGAGGCCACCTACGAGGCACTCGAGCGATTGGAGGACGAGCTTGCTGCCCGCGCTGAGGAGGCGCTGGAGGAAGCCAAGAACGCTTTGTTGGCCATGGCGGAGGCGCAGCGCTCCAGCGCCGGTGAAGCCGATACGCCCGAGGCCGGCGAAGCGCTCGAAGGGACAGCGGCCGCCACCCCGGCGGAAGAGCTGCCAACGGGCGCGCCACTGGAGTCTGCCCTGTCCCAGCTAGGTCTCGCCGATAAGGCGCTGTCTGACCTTCCCTTGGGAGACTTGTCAGCCCTGGCAGCCGGTGACCTCTCCGAGCTTTCGAAGGAAGAGCTGGCAGAGCTGAGCTCGGCGCTTGCGGAGGCCATGGCGAAGCCGCTCAGCGCGCTAGAGCAGGCGGGGCTACTTTCCAAGGCACAGAAGGGAGCACCCGACGGTTCGTGGGAAGCAACGCTCTCGTCGTTCAAGCCGGCCGGTGAGCTACCGGAGCTCTCGGCGGAGCAGCTCGCCATGCTCGGGCTTTGCCCTGATTGCGGGCAGCCGCCAGGGGAAGATTGCGCGGCCACTGGCGGGACATGAAGCGGCTCAGGAGGCTCCCCCGGTGGGGGAGCGATGGGCGCGGGGGCGAATGCCGGACCCGGTTCGGGTGGCATCGGCCAAGGGCGCGGCGATGCCGAGCTCCAGATCGGGGCGCCGGTCGACCCATTCTTCGCCGACGCGTTTCAATCAGAACGTCTGACGCCCGCTGAGTACGCAGCGCTAGACCAGTCCACGCTCATTGGCGTCGGAGTCGCCGCACCGACGGCGTCCGGAAGCGCCGGAGAAGCCGCCGGCGGCGCGGCCCCTGCCGCCACGTCCGCGGGTTCCGCGGCGTGGAAACGCCGCATTGACCCTCGCCACCGCCGCGCTGTCTCGAAGTTCTTCGAACGCTGATCCATGACCTCACCGACTCCCGCCGCGGGCGACACCGCTTCTTCCACGGCCTCCGACAGAACCCCTGATGGGGCCTCTGATGGGGCACTCCAGGCACCCGCAGTGATCGAGTCAGCCCAGGCCCGCGCGCAGGCGCTGGTGGACGGGCTCGACGCCGTGATCTTCGGCCAGTCCGAGCTGACGCGCATGGTGGTCGTCGCCGTCCTGGCGCGCGGCAACGTGCTTTTGGAAGGGCTGCCCGGGCTCGGGAAGACCGAGCTAGTGAAGGCCCTGGCGGTGCTCGTTGGGCTCGACTTCAAGCGCCTTCAGTTCACGCCGGACTTGCTTCCGGGCGACGTGACCGGCGGGCACATGCTGGAGGACGGTGAGCACGGACGCTCCATGGTCTTTCATCCCGGACCCGTTTTCACGAACGTACTGCTGGCGGACGAAATCAACCGCGCTTCACC